>DXGT01000019.1 GCA_019113785.1 Candidatus Ruthenibacterium merdigallinarum
GGCCAGCACGGCCGCGGCCGCCAAAGCCGCCAGCGCCAGCGCCGAGAAAAGCGCCGTCCACAGCAGCGAATGGTCCTTGCGGTAGGGCACGCCGGCGCTGTCCAGCACGCGGCGCAGCTCGTTCACATGGACGTTGCCGTATGTGTTGTCGCCGGTCAGCATGGAAAGCGTGGTCACGCCCACCACGCGGCCCTTTTCGTCCACCAGCGGCCCGCCGGAATTGCCGGAGTTGATCACCGCGTTCGTCTGCACCACCTGCGCGCTGCCGGCGCCGTTGACCATGGCCGCGTTGTCGCGCACGGCGCTCACGATGCCGTCCGTCACGGTGATGTCCTCGCGGTTCAAAAGCAGCTCGCCCGCCAATTCGTCCGATACGCTCGGATAGCCCAGCGCGTACACCGCCTGCCCGATGTGCACATCGCCGCCCAGCAGCACAAGGCCGGGCGCGTCCAGCGCCTCGTCCAGCTCCAGAATGCACAGGTCCTTCTCGGGGCGGAAGGTGTCCACGCGCGCGCCGATCTCGCGCCCGTCGTGCACCACCCACACGGTGTCGAAACCGTCCACCACGTGCGCGTTCGTCACCACATAGTGCGCGTTGCCCGAAACGGCAAACCCTGTTCCGGAGCCGACATACTGGCTGCTTTCACACAGCACGCGCACCACGCTCTCGCGCGCGTCCATCACCGCGCCGGGCACGCCCGCCGCCAGCGCCGCCGTGGCAAAGCACAGCGCGCACACGGCCAGCGCCGCCATGCGCCGCCCCAATTTCTGCAAAGGCCTCATGCACCCACTTCCTTTCACGCGGCGCCGCGCCGCGTTCCTGCTTCCATTATAGCGCACGGCGCGCGGCGGCGCAATCGGGAAAAGCAGCGAAAAATTCCTTGTAAAATTTGACGGGAAATGCGCCGGAATGGCTGGAAAACGCGCGGAAATGTGATATAATTGTGAAAACAGGCCTTTGCGGCCGCACAGGGAGGAATTGCGATGAAACGGACGATCATTTGCCTGCTGCTGGCGGTGTGCATGGCGCTGGGCCTGACGGGCTGCGGCGGCGTGCTGTTCTCGGGCGGGCAGGAGAGCGAGAGCCACGAGTATTCCGTGGGCGACGACGTCGAGACGATGTTCTTCGATCTCACGGTGGACAGCGCCGCGGCGGTGGAGAGCGCGTTTGGCTGCGCGCCCACGGCGGGCAATATGCTGGTGGACGTGTGCGTCACCATCACGAACACCTTCGGCGACGACCTGCCCATGGGCACGTTCGATTTCCAGATCCAGTGGGGCGACGGCGACGAGGATTACGGCTGGCCCGTCGAGGGCTACACCGACCCGGCGCTGATGCCGTCCGAGTACACGCTGGCCGGCGGCGAGACCGTCACCTATCACATGCTGTTCGAGGTGCCTGCGGGCAGCGAGCAGGCGTGCATCGCCTATGGCGATTACTACACCACCGAGGACGGCGAAGAGGGCGTGGGGGACTATTACTTCGTGTTCTTCCCGCTGGCGTCGGCCCGGTGACGGTTTTTTGGCACACGCGCAGCGCGGCGCACGGGGCCGGCCCCTGTGCGCCGCTTATATTATATAGGTAAGGGGCCGGCGCTGCGCGCGGCAAAAGAGCGGCGCAAAAAATTTTTCACCTTTTTTGCAAAAACGCTTGCAAAGCGGGCAGGCGTATGCTAAAATATACTTCGGCTGCGAATGGCCCTGTGCAAAGGGCGCGGGGCCAGATATGCGATGACGCGGGAGGTTGCGGCGCTTTGACGCCGGTTTTTCCGCCGAGTATGTCCGATCGAGAACCGGGCGAAAGAATACTGAATGCAAAGGGATACGTTTACCGATGACTTGTCTCGGCCAAACCAATGTCCGCATGCTTTGCGCACAGTGTCCGGGTGGAACTGCACAGCGGTTCACCGGCTTTTCTGATGCCAGGGCATGAGACGCCCGGCCCAGTGTTCAGTATTGTTCGAACGCTTCACGCAAAAATTCAAGGAGGCGAAAGAAATGGCAGTCAAAGAGAAAATCAGGATCCGTTTGAAGAGCTACGAGGCGTCGCTGATCGACAGCGCCGCGGAGAAGATCGTGGAGACGGCCAAGCGCACGGGCGCCCGTGTGTCCGGCCCCATCCCCCTTCCCACGGACAAGGAGGTCGTGACCATCCTGCGCGCCGTCCACAAGGACAAGGACAGCCGCGAGCAGTTCGAGATGCGCACGCACAAGCGCCTGATCGACATCCTGAAGCCGTCGAACAAGACGGTCGAGGCTCTCACGAGCCTGCAGCTCCCCGCTGGCGTCGAGATCGAGATCAAGCTGTAATTCCTATAAATAGGTAGGACAATGCAGCGGGCTCTCACAAAAGCTCGACTCTCCAGAGGAGAGGTCATGTTGGTGGCCGCAAGGGCTATCAACCAATAACCTGTTAGGAGGCAAAACGAAATGCAAAAAGGTATCATCGGCAAGAAGATCGGCATGACGCAGATTTTTGACGAGAACGGCAAGGTCGTTCCCGTGACCGTCGTCGAGGCCGGCCCCTGCACCGTGGTGCAGAAGAAGACCGTGGAGAGCGACGGCTACGTGGCCGTGCAGCTGGGCTTCGGCGACATCGCCGCCAAGAAGGTGACGAAGCCTGCCAAGGGCCACTTCGACAAGGCGGATGTCGCGCCCAAGCGCACGCTGCGCGAGTTCCGTCTGGACGACATCAGCGGCCTGAACATCGGCGACATCCTCAAGGCGGACGTGTTCGCCGAGGGCGACCGCATCGACGTCGTGGGCACCAGCAAGGGCAAGGGCTACGCCGGCACCATCAAGCGCTGGAACGGCCATCGCCTGCGTGAGAGCCACGGCACCGGCCCCGTTTCCCGCCACGCCGGTTCCATGGGTTCGTGCTCTACGCCGTCCCGCGTGTTCAAGGGCAAGAAGCTGCCCGGCCACCTGGGCGCCGAGCGAGTCACCGTCCAGAACCTGAAGGTCGTCAAAGTGGACGCCGAGAACAATCTGATCGCTATCAAGGGCGCCATCCCCGGCCCGAAGGGCTCCGTGGTGTGCATCCGCGACAGCGTGAAGGCGTAAGGAGGGAAAGCAGCATGAAATTTGACGTTTTGGATATGAACGGCAAGAAGGTTTCCGATATCGAGCTTTCCGACGCCGTCTTCGGCCTGGAGCCGAACGAGAAAGTCATGCACGCCGCCGTGGTGAACTTCCTGGCCAACCAGCGCCAGGGCACGCAGAGCACCAAGACCCGCAGCGAGGTTTCCGGCGGCGGCCGCAAGCCGTGGCGCCAGAAGGGCACCGGCCGCGCCCGCCAGGGTTCGACCCGCAGCCCGCAGTGGACGCACGGTGGCGTGGCGCTGGGCCCCAAGCCCCGCGATTACAGCTACCGTCTGAACAAGAAGGTGCGTCGTCTGGCCCTGTGCAGCGCGCTGAGCAGCAAGGCGCAGGCCGGCGAGATGGTGGTCGTCGACAAGATCGAGGCCGCCGAGTACAAAACCAAGGCTGTCGCCGCGATGCTCAAGGCGCTGGGCGCCGAGAAGAAGGCGCTGATCGTCACCGCCGCGGCCGACGAAAAGCTCGTCAAGAGCGCCGCGAACATCCCCGGCGTGCGCACGGCCAGCGCGGGCAGCATCAACACCTACACGGTGCTGTGCGGCGGCAAGTTCATCGTCAGCGTGGATGCGGCCAAGAAACTTGAGGAGGTATTTGCGAAATGAAAACTCCCAGTCAGGACATCGTGCTGGCTCCGGTGCTGACCGAGGCCTCCATGGCCGGCATCGAGCACAAGAAATACACCTTCAAGGTCGCCAAGACCGCCACGAAAGTGGATATCGCGCGTGCGGTGGAGGATCTGTTCGGCGTGAAGGTCGCCAAGGTGAACACCATCACCGTGCGCGGCCGCTGGCGCCGTCAGGGCATGCACGGCGGCTACACGCCCGCCGGCAAGAAGGCCATCGTCACCCTGAAGCCCGATTCGAAGGGCATCGACTTCTTCGAGTCGATGGTGTAAGCGCCGCAGAAGCGGCGAAGGGCCCGGGAGGGCCCGCCTATGGGGATATGACCCCGATAACATCATAAGAGAAAGAGAGAAAGAACATGGCTATCAAAAAGTACAAACCGACGACGCCCGGCCGCCGCGGCATGACGGTGACCGACTACTCCGGCCTGTCGAAGGTGGCGCCCGAGCGCAGCCTGCTGGAGCCGATGAAGAAGGCCGCCGGCCGCAACAACACCGGCCGCATCACCGTTCGCCATCACGGCGGCGGCAACCGCACGAAGTACCGCGTGATCGACTTCAAGCGCGACAAGTGGGACATGCCCGCCGAGGTCAAGACGCTGGAGTACGATCCCAACCGCTCGGCGCACATCGCGCTGGTGCAGTATGAGGACGGCGAGAAGCGCTACATCCTCGCGCCGGAAGGCCTGAAGGTGGGCGACAAGGTCGTCAGCGGCCCGAACGCCGACATCAAGCCCGGCAACTGCCTGCCGTTTGCGAACATCCCCGTCGGTACCGTCATCCACAACATCGAGCTGTACCCCGGCAAGGGCGCGCAGCTGGTGCGCAGCGCGGGCAACATGGCCCAGCTGATGGCCAAGGAGGGCAAGTACGCGCTGGTGCGTCTGCCGTCCGGCGAGATGCGCAACGTGCCCATGAACTGCATGGCCACGGTGGGCCAGGTGGGCAACCTCGACCACGAGAACGTCAACATCGGCAAGGCCGGCCGCAAGCGTCACATGGGCTGGCGTCCGACGGTGCGCGGTTCCGTCATGAACCCGTGCGATCACCCGCACGGCGGCGGCGAGGGCAAGAGCCCGGTTGGCCGTCCCGGCCCCGTCACCCCGTGGGGCAAGCCCGCCATGGGTTACAAGACCCGCAAACATCACGCGCGCAGCGACAAGTTCATCGTCAAGCGTGCGAGCAGCAAATAAGGAGGAGAGCTGTAATGGGTAGAAGTGTGAAAAAGGGACCTTATGTACAGCCGGTCCTGCTCAAGCGCGTTCAGGCGATGAATGAAGCTGGCGAGAAGCGTGTGCTCAAGACCTGGAGCCGCTCCTCTACGATCTTCCCGGATTTCGTGGGCCACACCTTCGCGGTGCACGACGGGCGCAAGCACGTGCCTGTGTACGTCACCGAGGACATGGTGGGCCACAAGTTGGGCGAGTTCGCCCCGACGCGCACCTTCAAGGGCCACGCGGGCGGCAAGACCACCGGCAAATAAAAGATAGGAGAGGATAACAATGGAAGCAAGGGCACATCTTAGATACGCCCGCATCGCGCCCCGCAAAGTTTCCGTCGTGCTGGACATGATCCGCGGCGAGGACGTCGACAAGGCGCTGGCGATCCTGCAGTACACCCCGAAGGCTGCCTGCGAGCTCCTTTACAAGCTGGTGAAATCTGCGGCCGCCAATGCGGAGAACAACCACAACATGGACAAGAACAACCTGTACGTCGCCGAGTGCTTCGTGACGCCGGGCCCCACGCTCAAGCGCGTGATGCCCCGCGCGCAGGGCCGCGCCTACAGGATCCTGAAGAGGACGAGCCACATCACGGTCGTGCTCAAGGAGAAAGAGTAAGGAGGGTACACAGTATGGGTCAGAAAGTCAATCCCCACGGTCTTCGCGTGGGCGTCATCAAAGATTGGGACAGCCGCTGGTTCACCTCCAAGCGTGAGTTCGGCGACACCCTCGTGGAGGACTACAAGATCCGCAAGCTGCTGAAGAAGCAGCTGTTCGCGGCGGGCGTGCCCCAGATCGAGATCGAGCGCACGTTCGACTCCACCGGCAAGCCCCGCGTGCGCGTCACCATCCACTGCGCCAAGCCCGGCATGGTCATCGGCAAGGGCGGCGCCGAGAAGGAGAAGCTGCAGGCGCAGCTGTCGAAGTACCTGGGCAAGGACGTGTATGTGAACATCGTCGAGGTCCGCAACGCCGACGTGAACGCCCAGCTGGTGGCCGAGAACATCGCCGGCCAGCTCGAGCGCCGCATCTCCTTCCGCCGCGCGATGAAGCAGTGCATGGGCCGTGCGATGCGCATGGGCGCCAAGGGCATCAAGACGCAGGTCGGCGGCCGTCTGGCCGGCGCGGACATCGCCCGCAGCGAGCACTATCACGAGGGCACCATCCCCCTGCAGACCCTGCGCGCCGACATCGACTACGGCTTCGCCGAGGCGGATACCACCTACGGCAAGATCGGCGTGAAGGTGTGGATCTACAAGGGTGAGATCCTCAAGGGCGTCAAGAGCAAAAACCATACCGATGAGCTGGCTCCCCGCGCGCCGAGAGCGCCGCGCGGACGCAGAGAAGGAGGCAACCGATAATGTTACTGCCCAAACGCGTTAAATATCGCCGTGTGCAGCGCGGCCGCATGAAAGGCAAGGCGACGCGCGGCAACGTGGTGAACCAGGGCCAGTACGGCCTGGTTGCCCTCGAGCCGTCCTGGATCACCTCGAACCAGATCGAGGCGGCCCGTATCGCCATGACCCGCTATATCAAGCGCGGCGGCAAGGTCTGGATCAAGATCTTCCCCGACAAGCCCGTCACCGAGAAGCCGGCCGAGACCCGCATGGGTTCCGGTAAGGGCAGCCCGGAGTACTGGGTGGCCGTGGTCAAGCCCGGCCGCGTGCTGTTTGAGCTGGCGGACGTCAACGAAGAGACCGCGCGCGAGGCGCTGCGCCTTGCCGCTCACAAGCTGCCTGTAAAGTGCAAGTTTGTTAAACGCGAAGAGGAGGTTGAGTGAGCATGAAAGCAGCGGAACTGCGCCAGATGAGCGCCGCCGAGCTGGACAAGAAGCTGGCGGACCTGAAAGAAGAGCTGTTCAACCTGCGCTTCCAGCACGCCATCAACCAGCTCGACAATCCCATGCGCATCGAGGCTGTCAAGAAGGACATTGCCCGCGTCAAGACCGTCATGCGCGCCAATGAGCTGAATGCACAGTGACAGGGAGGAGTAAGGCAATGGAACGCAATTTGAGAAAGACCCGCGTGGGTGTGGTCGTGTCCGACAAGATGGATAAGACCGTTGTGGTCGCCGTGAAGGACAGCGTGCAGCACCCTCTCTATAAGAAGATCATGAAGCGCACCGTGAAGTTCAAGGCGCACGACGAGAAGAACGAGTGCGGCGTGGGCGACCGCGTGATGATCATGGAGACCCGTCCCATCAGCCGTGACAAGCGCTGGAGACTGGTCAAGATCGTGGAGAAGGCGAAATAAAGCAGCTTTGAAAGGAGAGTCTGTCACATGGTACAGATGCAGAGCTATCTCAAGGTGGCCGACAACACGGGTGCGAAGGAAATCATGTGCATCCGCGTGCTTGGCGGCTCCCGCAAGAGATATGCCGGGATCGGTGACGTGATCGTGGCTTCGGTCAAGAAAGCGGCGCCCAACGGCACTGTGAAAAAAGGCGACGTGGTCAAGGCTGTGGTGGTCCGCAGCAAGCAGGGCCTGCGCCGCGAGGATGGTTCCTACATCCGTTTCGATGAGAACGCCGCGGTCATCATCCGCGACGACAAAACCCCCAGAGGCACGCGTATCTTTGGGCCGGTGGCGCGCGAGCTGCGCGACGCGGGCTACCTGAAGATCGTGTCCCTCGCTCCGGAATCGCTGTAAGGAGGTTTTAAAAGAATGAATAACGTTCATGTTAAAACCGGCGACACCGTGATGATTATCAGCGGTAAGGACCGCGGCAATTCCGGCAAGGTCCTGCAGGTGAGCCCCAAGGAGGGCAAGGTCATCGTGGAGGGCCGCAACATGGTCACCAAGCACGTCAAGCCGCGCCGTCAGGGCGAGCAGGGCGGCATCGTGAAGGCCGAGGGCGCGCTGTATGCGTCCAAGGTGATGCCCGTGTGCCCCAAGTGCGGCAAGGCCACGCGCGTGGGCCACACCGTGAAGGACGGCAAAAAAGTGCGCGTGTGCAAAAAGTGCGGCGCCGAGTTTTAAGGAAAGGGAGTAAAGAGAAATGGCAAGATTGAGAGACACCTACGCCAGCGAGATCGCTCCCGCTCTGATGAAGAAATTCGGCTACAAGAGCGTGATGCAGATCCCCAAGCTCGACAAAGTCGTCATCAACGTCGGCTGCGGCGAGGCGCGTGACAACCCCAAGATCATGGACGCCATCCTGGGCGACCTGGCGAAGATCACCGGCCAGAAGGCCGTTGTGTGCCGCGCCAAGAAGAGCGTTGCGAACTTCAAGCTGCGCGAGGGCATGCCCATCGGCGCGAAGGTGACGCTGCGCGGCGAGCGCATGTACGAGTTCGTCGACCGCCTGTTCAGCGTGGCGTTGCCGCGTGTGCGCGACTTCCGCGGCATCAACGGCAACAGCTTCGACGGCCGCGGCAACTACAGCTGCGGCATCAAGGAGCAGCTGATCTTCCCGGAGATCGACTACGACAAGATCGACGCCGTGCGCGGCATGGACATCTGCTTTGTCACCACGGCTAAAACGGACGAAGAGGCCAAAGAGCTGCTGACGCTCATGGGCGCTCCGTTTGCGAACTAAAGGGAGGGCATGAGAATTGGCTAAGACCAGTATGAAGATCAAACAGCAGCTGGCGCCGAAGTACAGCACCCGCGCTTACAACCGCTGCAAAATCTGCGGCCGTCCCCACGCGTACCTGCGCAAGTACGGCATCTGCCGTATCTGCTTCCGCGAGCTCGCCTACAAGGGCCAGATCCCCGGCGTGAAAAAGGCGAGCTGGTAAGCCGCCGCATCAACGAACAAAAAACCAGGAGGTTAGTGGCAAATGCAAATTACCGATCCTATCGCGGACCTGCTGACCCGCATCCGCAATGCAAGCAGCGCCAAACACCCTTCGGTTGACGTCCCCGCTTCCAAGCTGAAGAAGGCCATTGCCGACATTCTGCTTGCGGAAGGTTATGTCAAGGGCGTCCAGCTGATCGAGGACGGCAAGCAGGGCATCATCCGCATCGCCTTGAAGTATCAGGAGAGCGGCACCCCCGTCATCTCCGGCATCCGCCGCGTGTCGAAACCCGGCCTGCGCATCTACTCCAACAGCGAGCAGCTGCCGAAGGTCATGAAGGGCCTGGGCACCGCGATCATCTCCACCTCGAAGGGCGTTATGACCGACCGCGACGCGCGCAAGGCGCACGTGGGCGGCGAAGTGCTCGCCTTTGTGTGGTAAGAAAGGGGCATAGACAATGTCGAGAATTGGAAGAAAACCCATCGTCATTCCCGCTGGCGTTGAGGTCAAAGTGGACGGCCACGACGTCACGGTGAAGGGCCCCAAGGGCACCCTGCATTCCACGATCCATTCCATGATGACCGCCACGGTCGAGAATGGTGAAGTTGTGGTGACCCGTCCCAATGACGAGAAGGAGGCCCGCAGCCTGCACGGCCTCACCCGCACGCTGATCGCCAACATGGTGGAGGGCGTGACGAACGGCTTCAAGAAGGAGCTGGAGATCCAGGGCGTGGGCTACCGCGCCGCCAAGCAGGGCAAGGACCTTGTGATGAACCTGGGCTATTCGCACCAGGTGGTCGTGCCCGAGGAGGACGGCATCACCATCGAGGTGCCCGATCCCCTGAAGATCATCATCAACGGCATCGACAAACAGCGCGTCGGACAGTTTGCCGCCAAGGTGCGCGAGAAGCGCCCGCCCGAGCCGTATAAGGGCAAGGGCATCCGCTATGTGGGTGAGCACATCATCCGCAAAGAGGGCAAGGCCGGCAAGGGCGCAAAGAAATAAGGTAAGGAGTGAACGAGAATGGTGAACAAACCGGATAAGAACGTCGCGCGTCTGCGCCGTCACCGCCGCGTGCGCGGCAAGATCTCCGGCACTGCGCAGTGCCCCCGCCTGGACGTGTTCCGCTCCTCCAAGCATATCTATGCCCAGCTGATCGACGACGAGGCCGGCGTGACGCTGGCCAGCGCTTCCAGCATGGATAAAGATTTCGAGGGCTTCGGCGGAAACATCGAGGCTGCGACGAAGGTCGGCAAGGCGATCGCCAAGAAGGCCGCTGAGAAGGGAATCACGAAGGCGGTTTACGACCGCGGCGGCTTTGTGTATCACGGCCGCGTGAAGGCTTTGGCCGACGGCGCCCGCGAGGGCGGCCTGGAGCTGTGAGGAGGATACAAATGGAAATGATCGACGCTTCCACCATGGAATTACAGGAGAAGGTTGTTGCCATCAACCGTGTATCCAAAACGGTCAAGGGCGGCCGCGTGATGAAGTTCTCCGCGCTGGTCGTCGTGGGCGACGGCAACGGCACGGTCGGCTTCGGCCTGGGCAAGGCCGCCGAGGTGCCTGAGGCCATCCGCAAGGGCCTCGAGGACGCCAAGAAGAACCTGCACAAGATCAACCTGAAGGGTACGACGATCCCCCACGAGGTAATCGGCCGCTTCGGCGCGGGCCGCGTGCTGCTGCGCCCGGCCCCCGAAGGCACCGGCGTGATCGCCGGCGGCGCCGTGCGTGCGGTGCTGGAGGTCGCGGGCATCAAGGATATCCGCACCAAGTGCCAGCGCACGAACAACCCCTGCAACGTGGTGACCGCCACCATGCAGGGCCTGTGCAGCCTGCAGAGCGCCGAGCAGGTGGCCGCCAAGCGCGGCAAGTCCGTGAAGGAAATCTTAGGCTAAGGAGGCAGTGGACATGGCTGAAGAGAAAGTGACCAAGACCGCGGCCAAGAAAAAGCCGGCCGCCAAGAAGGCCGCTGGCAGCGTGACCATCAAGCTGACGCGCAGCCTGATCGGCCGCAGCGAAAAGCAGATCGCCACGGCGAAATCGCTGGGCCTCAAGCGCGTGGGCGACACCACCGTCCAGCCCGACAACGCTGCGACCGCCGGCAAAATCAATACGATCTCTCACATGGTAGAGTTCGTCAAAGCGTAAGGCAAGGAGGTGCACGCACAATGATGCTTCATGAATTAAAGCCCGCCGAGGGCGCGAGCAAGGCCGCCAAGCGCAAGGGCCGCGGCCATGGCTCCGGCAACGGCAAGACGGCCGGCTACGGCCACAAGGGCCAGAAGGCGCGCTCCGGCGTGAAAAAGGCCGGTTTTGAGGGCGGCCAGATGCCCCTGCAGCGCCGCCTGCCCAAGCGCGGCTTCAACAACATCTTCGCCACGGTGTACACCACGGTGAAGATCAGCGACCTTGACAAGTTCGAGGCCGGCAGCGTCGTCGATGTGGAGGCCCTGAAGAAGATGGGCCTCGTCAAGAAAGTGAACGACGGCGTGAAGGTGCTGGGCAACGGCGAGCTGACCAAGGCTCTGACCGTGAAACTGAATGCCTACACCGCCTCCGCCAAGGAGAAGATCGAGAAAGCGGGCGGGAAGGCAGAGGTGATCTGAGGTGTTCGATACCTTTAAGAACGCTTGGAAGATCGACGATCTGCGCAAGCGCATCCTGTTCACCCTGCTGATCCTCGTTTTGTTCCGCCTGGGCAGCGCCATCCCCGTGCCGTTCGTTTCGGCCGGGGCGCTGCAGAGCATGATCGGCGAAGGCAACCTGCTGGGTTACCTCGACATGCTCTCGGGCGGCGCGTTCGCCAACTCCACGCTGTTCGCGCTGGGCGTCAGCCCGTATATCAACGCCTCCATCATCATGCAGCTGCTGACGGTGGCCATCCCGGCCCTGGAGCAGATGAGCAAGGAGGGTGAAGAGGGCCGGCGCAAAATGCAGCGCATCACGCGCTATGTGGGCGCGGGCATCGCCTGCGTGCTGGCCGTGATGTACTACTTCCTGGTGCGCGGCCAGGGCGCGCTGAAATATGACAGCGGCGCCTCCGGCATCTTCGCCGCCGTCGTGGTGGTGTTCACCTTCACGGCCGGCAGCATGCTTTTGCAGTGGATGGGCGAGCAGATCGACGTCAAGGGCATCGGCAACGGCATCTCGATGCTGATCTTCGCGGGCATCGTCTCGCGCTGGAGCGGCATCTTCACCACGATCCGCTACTATCTGAGCCTCGCGGGTGCGGGCGAAGTGCAGTACTATTTCTTCCTGCCGCTCATCGCGGTGCTCGTGGTGGTCGTCGTGGTGCTGATCGTCATCCTGAACGCGGCCGAGCGGCGCATCCCTGTGCAGTATGCCAAGCGCGTCGTGGGCCGCAAGATGTACGGCGGTCAGAATTCGCACATCCCCATCAAGGTGAATATGAGCGGCGTCATGCCCATCATCTTCGCCTCGAGCCTCGTCAGCATCCCGGGTACGATCGGCAACTTCTTCCCCTCGCTGTACGACGCGGCGGAGCACCCCATCTGGTCGGCGTTCCTCGGCGCGTTCAACTACAACAGCTGGGCGTACGCCATCATCTATCTGGTGCTGATCGTCGCCTTCAACTACTTCTACGTGGCCATCCAGTATGACCCCGTGCAGATCGCCAACAACCTGCGCACGAACAACGGCACGATCCCCGGCTACCGTCCCGGCAAGCCGACGAGCGACTTCATCACGAAGGTGCTGGGCAAGATCACGCTGGTGGGCGCGGCGTTCCTCGCGATCGTGGCCGTGCTGCCCATCATCCTGGGCAACATTCTGGGCATGGCCATCTCTCTGGGCGGCACCAGCCTGCTGATCGTTGTGGGCGTGGCGCTGGATACGTCCCGCAGCCTGGAGAGCTATCTGCTGATGCGCCATCACAAGGGTTTCCTCGAGTGATGCGCAACGAAACCGTCTAAGGGGGTAGGCATTATGAATCTGATCCTGTTGGGTGCGCCCGGCGCGGGCAAAGGCACCCAGGCGGAGGTCATCTGCGACCGGCTGGGCATCCCGGCCGTGAGCACCGGCAACATCCTGCGCGAGGCCATGAAAAAGGGCACCGAGATGGGCATGAAGGCCAAGGCCTACATCGACTCCGGCGCGCTGGTCCCCGACGATGTCATCATCAGCATCATCAAGGAGCGGCTTGCGGCGGACGACTGCCGCGGCGGCTTCATCCTGGACGGCGTGCCCCGCACGGTGGCCCAGGCAGAGGCCCTTGAGGAGATGGGCGTCGAGATCGACGCCGTCATCGACATCGAGGTGCCGGACGAGGTCATCGTCAAGCGGCTGAGCGGGCGGCGCGTGTGCGCGGCCTGCGGCGCCAGCTACCACACGATCTACAAGCCCAGCACGCGGCCCGACACGTGCGACCGCTGCGGCGGCAAGCTGATCGTGCGCAAGGACGACGAGCCGTCCACGATCCTGGAAAGGCTGAATGTCTATCACGAGCAGACCGAGCCCCTGGTGGAGTTCTACCGCCAGCGCGGCAAGCTGGTCGTCGTGGAGGGGCAGGAGGCCGTGGCCGACACGACCCGGCTTTTGTTTGAGAAGCTGGAGGCTTTGCAGTGATCCAGATCAAAACCCCCAAGGAGATCGAGGCGATGAAGGCCGCGTGCCGGATCTCGCAGGGCGCGCTGCTTGCGGGCGGCGCGGCTGTGAAGCCCGGCGCGACCACGGCCGACATCGACCACGCGATCTACAACTATATCGTCCACCACGGGGCCAGGCCCAACTTCAAAGGGCTGTACGGCTTTCCCGGCACGGCGTGCATCTCCGTCAACGACCAGGTGATCCACGGGATCCCCTCGAAGAAGGTGGTGCTGCGCGAGGGCGATATCGTCAGCATCGACACCGGCGCGGCAGTGCACGGATGGAACGGCGACAACGCCTGGACGTTCGCGTGCGGCCGGGTCAGCGAGCGGGCGCAGCGGCTGATGGACGTCACAAGAGAGGCTTTGCAGCGGGGCATCGCGGCTGCTGTCCCGGGCAACCGAGTGGGCGACATCGGCGCGGCTGTTCAGCAATATGTGGAGGAGAACGGGTTTTCCGTCGTGCGCACGTTCGTGGGCCACGGCGTGGGGCGCGACCTTCACGAGGACCCCGAGGTGCCCAACTACGGCACGCCGGGGCGCGGCCCGCGGCTGGTCAGCGGGATGGTGATCGCCATCGAACCGATGGTCAACGAGAAGAGCCACGTTGTAAAGACTTTATCCGACGGATGGACGGTCGTCACGGCGGACGGGGGCTTGAGCGCTCACTTCGAGCACACGGTCGCCATCACGCCGAAGGGGCCGGTCATCCTGACAAAAGAGCCGTAAAGCAAGAACTGGAGGGCGTTTCGTTTGTCTAAACAAGATGTTATCGAGTTGGAGGGCACCGTTCTCGAAGCCATGCCGAACACCATGTTTCTGGTGGAACTGGAAAACGGGCACAAGGTGACAGCCCACATCTCCGGCAAGCTGCGCATGAACTTCATCCGCATCCTGCCGGGCGACCGCGTCACGCTGGAGCTGAGCCCCTACGACCTGACAAAGGGCCGCATCACCTGGCGCTCGAAGTAAGCGAGCCAACCTTTGAAGAACCTTTGAAGGAGGTACCAATCATGAAGGTGAAACCTTCCGTCAAACCCATTTGCGAAAAGTGCAAGGTCATCAAGCGCAAAGGCCGCGTGATGGTGATCTGCCCCAACCCCAAGCATAAGCAGCGCCAGGGCTGAGCCCCGGCGGCCGGCGCAGCCTGATCCGGGCGGCGCCGGGCAAAAGCAGACAGGATACATCAACAGGAGGTGCTTTTATACATGGCACGTATCGCCGGAGTTGACTTGCCCAGAGAAAAGCGAGTCGAAATTGGCCTCACCTACATCTACGGCATCGGTCGCAGCGCCGCGAAGGAGATCCTCGCCGCGACGAAGATCAATCCGGACACCCGGGTGAAGGACCTGACCAAAGACGAAGAAGCTCTGATCCGTGATTACATTGACAAAAACTTCACCGTTGAGGGCGATCTGCGCCGCAATGTGGCGCTGGACATCAAGCGCCTGGTGGAGATCCAGTGCTATCGCGGTGTGCGCCATCGCAAAGGCCTGCCCGTTCGCGGCCAGCGTTCCAAGACGAACGCCCGCACCCGCAAGGGCCCCAAGCGCACCGTGGCCAACAAGAAGAAGTAATCGCTAAAGGAGGAACATTCAATGGCAGCACCCAAAGCCACCAAAAAGGGCGCGGTCGTGCGCACCAAGCGCCGCGAGCGCAAGAACATCGAACGTGGCTGTGCGCATATCCAGAGCACGTTCAACAATACCATCGTCACCATCACCGACACGCAGGGCAACGCTGTGTCGTGGGCGTCTGCGGGCGGCCTGGGCTTCCGCGGCTCGCGCAAGAGCACGCCGTTTGCCGCGCAGACCGCCGCTGAGACCGCTGCGAAGGCCGCGATGGAGCACGGCATGAAGACGGTCGAGGTGTATGTGAAGGGGCCCGGTTCCGGGCGTGAGGCCGCGATCCGCGCGCTGCAGGCCACGGGCCTTGAGGTCAACATGATCAAGGACGTGACCCCCATCCCCCACAACGGCTGCCGTCCGCCGAAGCGCCGCCGTGTCTGATTGAAAGGAGAAAATAAGTTATGGCTAAAAACATGCAGCCGATCGCCAAACGCTGCCACGCCCTGGGCATTTCTCCTGCTGTTATGGGTTATGCGAAGAAGACCACGAACCGCAATCCCGGCAGCCAGATGAGAAAGAAGAAGAGCGAGTATGCCCTTCAGCTGGCTGAGAAGCAGAAAGTGAAATTCGTGTACGGCATCATGGAGCGTCAGTTCCGCCTGTACTACGAGAAGGCCTCCCGTATGGCCGGCAAGACCGGCGAGAACCTGTTGATCCTGGTGGAGCGCCGCCTGGACAACGTTGTGTACCGTCTGGGCTTTGCCGGTACACGCCGCGAGGCCCGTCAGCTGGTGACCCATGCGCATTTTACCGTCAACGGCAAGAAAGTGAACATCCCCTCGTATCTTGTAAAGCCCGGTGATGTCGTGGAGGTCGCGGCCCGCAGCCGCTCCTCTGTGAAGTTCAGCAAGCTGACCGGCGAGGACGCCCCCATGGTGACCCTGCCGCAGTGGCTGGAGCGCGAGAAGAATTCCCTCAAGGGCACCGTCACGAAGATGCCGGCCCGCGAGGATATCGACCTGCCTGTTGAGGAACACCTGATCGTTGAGTTGTACTCCAAATAACCCCGTGATCGTGGAGATCGAACGACCTTGCAGGCCGCTTGCGGCCTGATGATTAAAGGAGGGTTTTTACCAATGATGGAGATCGAAAGACCCAAGATCGACACCGCCAGCCTCTCTGCGGACGGCCGTTACGGCAAGTTCGTGGTGGAGCCGCTGGAGCGAGGCTTTGGTACAACTTTGGGCAACAGCCTGCGCCGCGTGCTGCTTTCCAGCCTGCCGGGCGTTGCCGTGACGAGCATCAAAATCGACGGCGTGGTGCACGAGTTCTCCACGGTGGAGGGCGTCAAGGAAGACGTCACCGAGATCGTGCTGAACGTGAAGGGCATCACCGCCAAGCTGTACACCGACGGCCCCAAGACCGTGCGCATCGAAGCCACGGGCGAGGGCGAGGTGACTGCCGGCAGCATCCAGCAGGATGCCGACATCGAGATCCTGAACCCGGACTGGCACATCGCCACCCTGGCCGAGGACGCCAAGCTCATCATGGAGCTGACGTTCGACAAGGGCCGCGGCTATGTGCCCGCAGAGCGCAACAAGCAGCTGGCCGAATCGGCGCCGCTGGGCTCTCTGCCCGTGGACAGCATCTACACGCCGGTGCTGAAGGTGAATTACACCGTGGACAACACCCGTGTGGGCCAGATCACCGACTACGACAAGCTGACGCTTGAGGTGTGGACGGACGGTACGATCAACGCGCAGGAGGCTGTCAGCTTCGCCGCGCGCATCCTGACCGAGCACCTGAACCTCTTCGTCACCCTGTCGCAGGAAGTGATGGACACCGAGATCATGGTGGAGAAGGACGACAAGGGCAAGGAGAAAGCGCTGGAGATGACCATCGAAGAGCTGGATCTCTCCGTGCGCAGCTTCAACTGCCTCAAGCGCGCCGGCATCAACACGGTGGAAGACCTTGTGAACAAATCCGAAGACGAGATGATGAAGGTGCGAAACCTCGGCCGCAAGAGCCTGGAGGAAGTTGTCGCAAAGCTGGAGTCGCTCGGCTTTAAGCTCATGAAAGACGACGAATAAAGCAAAGGAGTGAAATGGGATGCCCGGTACCAGAAAACTTGGCAGAACCAGCGACCACCGCAGAGCGATGCTCCGCGCCATGGTGACGTACCTGTTTGAGACGGGGAAGATCGAGACCACCGCCACCAGAGCGAAGGAAGTGCGCGCGATGGCGGAGAAGATGATCACCTTGGGCAAGCGTGAGGATCTGCACGCGAAGCGTCAGGTGTTCTCGTTTGTCACCAAAGAGACCGTCGCGAAGAAAGTGATCGACGAGCTCGGCCCCAAATACGCCGACCGCAACGGCGGTTACACCCGTGTGATCAAGACGGGCGTGCGCCGCGGCGACGCCGCCGAGATGGCGATCATCGAGCTGGTGTAAGGCTCTCAGGGCCTGCGCCGCCAAAAAGATCTGCTGAAAACAGAACTGTAAAGCGCCGCCGCGCAGCCAAGGGCTGTGCGGCGGCGCTTCAGCCTGTCGAAAAAGGTCACCTTTTGGTGGCCTTTTTTCTCGTATTGAGAGAGAAAATGCGGTATAATGGTGTAGGGTGATAAAAATGCTGGTAAAGAACGCAGAAAATCGAGAGCAGCTGGAATTTGT
>DXGT01000020.1 GCA_019113785.1 Candidatus Ruthenibacterium merdigallinarum
CCCCACCGCATCCCCAACCGGCCCACCCAAACACCCAACGACACCAAACGGCAGAGCACAAAGGCGAGAGGAAGTGAGCGATATGCCGAAAATGACGGACGTGGGGGACATCCCCCGCACGACGGTGAAAAGCGCGGTGCTGGACGCGTTTCTCGGCGTCGATTTGACAAGCAGCGTGGTGAACGTGGACAAGCGCCGCAGCCCGGACGCGCCGAACATGATGCCGGACGCGGACGGCTACCCGGCCAAGCGCCCGGGCTACCACACGGTGCTGACGCTTCCCGGGCGCATCTGGGGCGCGCACACGCTGCGCCGGGCGGACGCGCCGGAACAGACGCTGATCCACGCGGGCACGAAGCTGTATGAGGACAGAAAGACGACGGGCGCGCAGCTTTTGCCGCCGCAGCTGGCGCAGGCGGCACAGCAGAACGGCGTGACGTTTGAGCCGCTCGCGGACGGGCGGCTGCACGTGTACGGCACGGCGACGGCGGATGCGGCCGTCACGGGCGCGCCGGCCGTCGCCCTCGCGGCGGGGGCGTACACGCTGGACGTCGGCGTCGAAAGAGAACAGGAAAAATTCCGCGTATGTCTGACGGACGCCGCGGGCGCGCCGTATCTGGATGTCGCGGACGGCGAGCGCGCAAGGACGCAGACGCTGGACGCGCCGGTGCAGGCGAGCCTGCTGGTGCGCGTGTTTGCGGGGCAGACGGTGGATTTGACGCTGTCCCCCATGCTGTGCGCGGGCGAGAGCGCCGCCGCGTGGGAGCCGTACACGGCGGGCGAAGCGGGCGAGGAGTACGCGGCCGAGGTTTACGCCGGCATGAACGACGCGGCGAGCTGCGCGGTGCAGATGAACGGCAAACTGTGGATTTTGGACGGCAAGACCTACCTCTGTTTTGACGGCGAGGCGGTGCGGCCCGTGAGCGAAGAGGCCACGGTGCCGCTCATCACCATCGCCAAGGCCCCGAACGGCCAGACGGGCGCGACGAGCTACCAGCCGGTGAACCTTTTGACGGGCAAGCGCACCGACAGCTATCTCGGCACGCAGACGGATGTGGACTACTATCTCTCGTTCGGCGATCTTGCGAGCGGCGAAGTGACCGTGGAGACGCTCGACGAAGACGGCGCGTGGCAGACGATGGCGCAAAGCGGCTACACGGTGGACGCGCAGCTGGGCAAGGTGCATTTTTCCGCCGCGCCGGGGGAGAGCCCCGTCGAGGGCGAGGACAATGTGCGCATCACGTACGAGACGGCGGCGAAGGCGCAGCTTGTGAACGCGTGCAATATCGCCATTCTGTACGGCGTGAACAGCGCGCTCGACCGCGTGTTCATGACGGGCGACCCCGCGTACCCCGGCACCGACCGCTGGAGCGAGTGGAACGACCCGGCGTACATCGGCGACATCAACTACGGGGTGCTGGGCAGCGACGCGTGCCCCATCGTGGGCTACAGCGTGCTGTCCGGGCTGCTGGTGGCGCACAAGGAGAACGAGGAGAACGGCCGCAACGCGTTTGTGCGCGCGGGCACGCTGGACGACGAGGGCAACGCGCAGTTCCTCATCACGAACGTGGTGCAGGGCGAGGGCGCGGTGGCCCCGGGCAGCTTTGCCAGCATCTCGAGCGAGCCGCTGTTTTTGACAAAGCGGGGCGTGTTTTCGCTGACGAGCGCGGACGTGACGGGCGAAAAATACGCGCAGAACCGCAGCTTTTACTTAAACGGCGCCTTGCAGCGCGAGAGCCGGCTTGCCGAGGCGTCGGGCCTTGTGTGGGGGCGCTTTTACGTGCTGGCTGCGCCGGGCAGCGGGCGGCTGTATCTGCTGGACACCGAGCGGAAAGTGTACGAGAGCCGGGCCCCGGCGTCGAGCTACCAGCTGGAGGGGTATTTCTGGACGGGCGTGAACGCCGTGAAGCTGTGGCAGCAAAACGGGCAGCTGCGCTTTGGCACGCAGGACGGCAAGGTGTGCGAGTTCTGGCCGGCGGACGGCGTGTCCGGCCATTACAACGACGACGGGCGGCCCGTGGCCGCGCGCTGGACGACGCCGCTGATGAACCTGGGTGTGTGGTCGAACCTCAAGACGGTGACGGGCGTGTGGGTGGTGGGCCAGCCGCACGCGCGCAGCGGCGGCGAGATCTACTACGCCACGGACAAGCTGTACGAAAAGCTGGCGCGCAGCTACAACATCGACGTGTTCGACTGGAACGACATCGATTTCACGCGCTGGACCTTCAACACGCTGGACAGGCCCGTCGTGACAAGCGCGCGCAAGAAGGCGAAAAAGGTGAAGCTGTTCCAGGTGCGCGTGGAGAACGCAAGGGAGAGCGAGCCGTTCGGCATCTTCGCCATCCACATCCACTACCGCGTGGGCAGCAAGGTGAAGCGGTGAGAGGCGCGGCGGGCAAAGCCGTTTGCGCAGCGCTGCGCAAAAAGGCTGTTTGCGCAATTTGAAAATTTTCCTTGCCGACTCGAGGAAGGCGGCTGCGCGCCGTAGGCGCGCCCATGCATACCGCATGCGGTAGTCGCCGCGCACGGCGGCATCGCCGCCCACGCCGCGAAACGCGCGAAAAAGCTGTTTGCGGGATTTGAAAATTCTCCTTGCCGTCCCGGTGGGACGGCCCCGCGCCGCAGGCGCGTCCGGTGCGCTGCAAGTATGGACGGCGTTTGCAGGACGCGCTCCGGCGAGCGCTGGCCCGCTCTTGCAGAGCGGGAAGGAAGATTTTGACCCCGCTGTATGCAGCGGCCTGTGGCTTGGCGCGGCGTGCGAAGCATCGCCGCCCGCGCTGCGAAGTGCGCGAAAAAGCTGTTTGCGGGATTTGAAAATTCTCCTTGCC
>DXGT01000021.1 GCA_019113785.1 Candidatus Ruthenibacterium merdigallinarum
TTCACCGGCGACGCGCCCGTGTCCGCATGCACCTGTCCGCTCGCCTGCTGCAAAACGTGCGACACCTCGTGCCTGATCAACGCCTCGCCCTCCTCGGTGCCGGGCCGGAACTCGCCCGGCGCGAAGTCGATGACGTTGCCGCGCGTGAACGCCCGCGCGCCGATGCTCTCCGGCTGGCCGGATTCGCGCATCTGGATGTTGCCGAGGTCCACGCCCGTCCGCGCCTCGAGCCGCGCGCGAAGGCCGTCCGGCATGTGCAGCGGATGGCCCGCCGACGCGCTCAGATGGTTCGCGTTGTATTCCTCCACGCTGCCCGGCGCGGGCGCGCCGCTGCGGTCATGCTGCATTTTCCTGATTTTCTCCGGCATGATCTCCCTCCCCTTTGTATCAAATTTATGATACGACCAAAAGGCCGTTATTTCTAACAGCCTTCGGAAAATATCAACACGCAAAACAGCCACTATTATAATACCATATCCCGCGCCGTTTGAAAACAGTCCCCCGCTCATTTCACAAATTTTTGTCAGGCGCTTGCCGGCCTTTGGCAGCGGACCCCTGTCAAAAAACGCCCCTTCGAGGGGAGCGCGCTGATTGCCAAGCAGCAGGGGACGCTGCCAAAGGGCAGCGAACCCATGTTTACTTTCCGACGCAGAAGTTCGCGAAGACGTTGTCGATGACGTCGGCGGAGGCGCTCTCGCCCGTCAGCTCATAGAGCGCCTCGAGCGCGTCGTCGACGCACACGCCCGCCGCGTCGAGCGTGTATCCGCCGTCCAGGACCGCCAGCGCGTCCGCCAGCGCGTCCGCCGCGCGGCGCGCCGCCGTCAGCTGCCGCTCGTTCGCCAGCAGCAGCGCGTCCGGGTCGGCGTGCGCCGTGCCCAGGATCTCCGACACCGCATTTTCTACAACGGGTAGAAAATCAACGTCTTTCGCCGAAATGGATATAATTTTGGAAAAATACGGCGCGATACGCGTCTCGTCAAAATTTTTTGCAAGGTCGCTCTTGTTGAGAATGGCCAGCGCGGGGCGTCCGGCGCACCGGCGCGCGAGGTCCTCGTCCTCCGGCTGCGTCTTGCGCGAGGCGTCGAATACCGCCAGCACCAGCCCCGCGCGCTCGAGCTGCGCGTAGCTGCGGCGGATGCCCTCGGCCTCCACCACGTCGCTGGTTTGGCGGATGCCGGCTGTGTCGGCCAGATGCAGCCGCACGCCGCCGAGGGACAGCTCCGTCTCCACCACGTCGCGCGTCGTGCCCGCGACGGGCGTGACGATCGCGCGCTCAAACCCGGCCAGCAGGTTCATCAGCGTCGATTTGCCCACGTTCGGGCTGCCGACGATGGCCGTGCGCACGCCGCGGCGCAGCATCTCACCCGTGCCGTACCCCGCGATCAGCGTTTCCATCGCGTCAAGGCATTCACGCACGGTGGCGGCCAGCGCCTTTGCCGAGAGGTCGGGCACATCTTCCTCCGGGTAGTCGATGAAGGCCGCCAGATGGCCGGCCAGCGCCACGAGCTTTGCGCGCACGCCCTCGATTTTTTTGTACAGCGCGCCCTCCATCGAGGCCGCGGCGGCCGCGGCGGCCTGCCGGCCGGTGGCGCCGATCAGATCCATCACGGCCTCGGCCTGCGTCAGGCTGATGCGGCCCGAGAGGAACGCGCGCTTTGTGAATTCGCCCGGCCCGGCCGGCTGCGCGCCCGCGCAGAGGCACGCGCGCAGCAAAAGCTCGCTGACGGCGCTGCCCCCGTGGCAGGACAGCTCCACCACGTCCTCGCCCGTGTAGCTGCGCGGCGCGCGAAAGCACAGCGCCACCACTTCGTCGGCCACGGCGCCGTCCAGAATGAAATGGCCGAACAGCGCCGTATAGCCCTTTGCTTTTTCCAGGCTTTTTTTCGGGTCGGCCGGGCGGAATACGGCCGAGGCCACACGGTACGCCTGCGGCCCCGAGATGCGCACAACGGCGATGCCGCCCTTGCCCGGCGGCGTCGCGATGGCGGCGACGGTGCTGTCTGTCACGCGGTTTTCCCCCTCTTTAAAAAATCCATGCAAACGGCCGCTTGAGCACCGTCATGCCCAGTTTTTGCTGCAAAGCCAGCGACGCGGCGTTGTCCGTGAGAATTTGGGCGAACGGCACTTCGCCGCGTGCGAGCGTGCAGCGGATGGCCTCTGCCTCGAGCGCGGCGGCAAGGCCGCGGCGGCGGTATTGCGGCAGCACCTCCAAAAGGCCCATCGCGCCCTCGGCGTGCCAGCCGATGAACCCGGCGACCGCGCCCTCGATTTCGGCGCACAGCATGCGGCCGGCCCGCACGCGCCCGGCGACGTACGCTTCGTCGTCCATTGCGCCGTAGTGCGCCGCGATGAACGCGGCGTCCTCCTCGCGCGCCGGGCGGATTAAAGCGCCGGACGCCGGTACGCGCGGCGCCTCGCTTTTTTCATACACAGCCTGGTAACAGCTCTGCCCGTCCGTCAGGCAGAACCGCGCGCGAATCTGCCGCTCGAGGCCCGGCCCCTGCGCGGTGAACAGATCCGCGCCGTCCGGGCACAGCGCGACCAGGCGCCGCGCGGCCTCGTCCGTGTGCGCGGCCAGCATATAGGCCTCACTCTCGGCGTCGTATACGCCGAGACCGTCGGCCGCCGCGTACAAAATGCGCGTGCCCGGACGGCGCAGCACATGCGCAAGGTTTGCGTAATAGGCGCCGCCTGCTTCGCAAAAGCGCGCGGCGGCGCTGTCCATTGTCTCCATACTGTTTTCGCTTCCCATAAAAGCCCGAAAGGCCCGGCGCCGAAGCGCGGGTCTTGCGCGCCGGACGCCGGGCTTTTTTCGTGTTATTTCTGCACGCCCTTGAAGATCTCGATCTCGTTTGCGGGCAGCTCGGTTTTAAAGTCGTGCTCGGTGCGGTGCAGATTGCCGCAGATGCAGCTCTCCTCGCCGCGCGCGTCCAGCGGCATGTAATAGCCGCAGGTGGTGCAGCGGGCGTACAGGCCCGGCTTGCGCTTGAACTCCTTGGCAAACAGGCCCGTGGCGCGCGGCCCGTGGCCGATATACGTGAAGTTCATCTTCGCCTTCAGCTCCTGCTGCTGCTTTTCCAGCCGGGACTTATCGACATTCCAGTTTTCCAGCATCGCGCTCACTCCTCGTCTTCCTGCTGTGCTTCTTCTTCGGCCTGCATCGCGCGCAGCGTCTCCTCGTCGGGCTCGCCGGCGCCGTCGGCCTCGGGCTTTTCCGTGGGCTTTGAGTCGTCGCGCTCCGTGCGCGCCACGGTCACCACGCGGTCGCCCTCGGCCAGGCGCATCACGCGCACGCCGGAGCCGTAACGGCTCTGCGTGTTGATGTCCTCCACGTGCATGCGGATGATGATGCCCTCGAGGCTGATGAGGATGATGTCGTCGTTTTCGTCGATAACGCGGATGCCGGCCACATGGCCCGACGCGCCGTAGTTGCGGATGCCCTTGCCGCCGCGGTACTGCGTGCGGTAATCGCTCTCGGGCGTGCGGCGGCCCTTGCCCTCTTCGGTGACGGTCAGCACCGTGGCGCCCTCGCGCACGATGCCGCAGCCCACGACCTCGTCGTCTTCAGCAAGGCGAATGGCGCGCACGCCCGTGGCCGTGCGGCCCATGATGCGCGCGTCGCTCTCGGCAAAGCGGATGGCCATGCCGCCGCGCGTCGCGGCCAGCAGCTCGTCGTGGCCGCTGGTGATGCCGGCCCAGGCCAGCGCGTCGTCCTCGTTCAGGCTGATGGCGATCAGGCCGGATTTGCGGATGTTCGCATACGCGGACAGCGGCGTGCGCTTGATGACGCCCTTTTTCGTCATCATCACAAGGCAGCGCTCACTGTTTTCGCTGTCGTCGTCGCGGTGCACGCTCAGCATGCCGGCCACTTTTTCGCCGGTCTGCAGCGGCAGCAGGTTCACGATGTTCGTGCCCTTCGACGTGCGGCTGCCTTCGTACACCTGATAGCCCTTGATGCGGAACACGCGCCCGCGGTCGGTGACAAACAGCAGATGGTCGTGCGTGGAGGCGAGGAACAGCTCCTCGACAAAATCCTCCTCCTTGCGCGACAGCGCCGTGATGCCGCGGCCGCCGCGCCGCTGGGCCTGATAGGTGTCGGCCGGCTGGCGCTTGATATAGCCCGCGTGCGTCAGCGTGAACACGCACTCCTCCTCGGGGATCAAATCCTCGATGTCCATCTCGCCGGACACGTGCGCGATCTCAGTGCGGCGGGCGTCGCCGTATTTCTGGCGCACTTCGCCCAGCTCTTTTTCCACAACGGCCAGCACCTTGGCGTCGTCGGCCAGAAGCTGCGTCCACTCGTCGATGTGGGCGTGCAATTCGCCCAGCTCGTTCTCGATTTTCAAAATTTCCAGACCGGCCAGCTGGCCCAGCTGGAAGTTGACGATGGCCGTGGCCTGCGGGTCGTCAAAGCCGAATTTCTCCATGATGGCGGCCTTCGCCTCGGGCTTGCCGCCCTTGCACGCGCGGATGGCCGCGATAATCTCGTCCACGATGTCCACGGCGCGGCGCAGGCCCTCGAGGATGTGCGCGCGCTCCTGCGCTTTTTTCAGATCGAACATCGTGCGCCGGCGCACCACTTCGTCCTGGAATTCCAGGTACTTTTGCAGCATGTCCTTGAGGCTCATCAGCTTGGGCACGCCCTTGTCCAGCGCCAGCATGATGACGCCGACCGTGTCCTGCAGCTGCGTGTAGCGGTACAGCTGGTTGAGCACCACCTGGGGGTTCGCCTCGCGCTTGAGCTCGATGACGATGCGCATGCCCTCGCGGTTCGACTCATCGTTCAGATCGGCGATGCCCTCGATGCGCTTTTCCTTGGCGAGGTCGGCGATGCTCTCGAGCAGACGCGCCTTGTTCACCATATAGGGGATCTCGGTGACGATGATGTGGAAGCGCCCGTTCTTCTGCTCGACGATCTCGGCGCGGCCGCGCAGCGTGATCTTGCCGCGGCCTGTGGCGTACGCCGCGCGGATGCCCGAGCGGCCCATGATGATGCCGCCGGTGGGGAAGTCCGGCCCTTTGATGTGCTCCATCAGGCCGGCGAGATCGATATCCGGATCATGGATCAAAGCGATGATGCCGTCGATCACCTCGCAGATGTTGTGCGGGGGGATGTTCGTGGCCATGCCCACGGCGATGCCGTTCGAGCCGTTGATCAGCAGGTTCGGCACGCGGCAGGGAAGGACGCTGGGCTCCTTGCGCGACTCATCGAAGTTCGGCACCATGTCCACGGTTTCCTTTTCGATGTCGGTCAGCAGCTCAACGGCCATTTTGCTCATGCGCGCCTCGGTGTATCGGTAGGCGGCAGGGGGGTCGCCGTCGACGGAGCCGAAGTTGCCCTGTCCGTCGACAAGCGGATAGCGCAGCGAAAAATCCTGCGCGAGGCGCACCATGGCGTCGTACACGGACGCGTCGCCGTGCGGGTGGTATTTACCCAGCACGTCGCCCACCGTCGTGGCCGATTTCTTATACGGGTGCGAGGGGTCGTTGCCGCTCTCGTGCATGGCGTACAGGATGCGGCGGTGCACCGGCTTGAGGCCGTCGCGCACATCGGGCAGCGCGCGCGCCGTGATGACGGACATCGAATAGTCGATGAACGCCGTCTCCATCTCCTCCTGAATGTCGCGCACGATCAGGCGCGTGCCCTCGGTGATGCTGTTTTCGATCATAAATTCGTCTCCAGTTTCTCAAAAGAGCGGACGCGGCAGGCGCCGCCGCTCAGATGTCCAGATTTGCGTACGTCGCGCGGGATTCGATGAACGCCTTGCGCGGCTCGACCTTGTCGCCCATCAGGATGCTGAACGTCTCGTCGGCGCGCATCGCATCTTCAATGGTGATCTGCACGATCACGCGGTTTTCGGGGTTCATCGTCGTCTCCCACAGCTGCTCGGGGTTCATTTCGCCCAGGCCTTTGTAGCGGCTCACCTTCACGCCCTGGCCCATCTCGGCGGACATCTGGCTCATCTCGGCGTCGTTGTAGGCGTATTTGATCTGCTTGCCCTTTTGCAGCTTGAACAGCGGCGGCTGCGCGATATACACATGCCCGTTTTCCACCAGCGGGCGCATGAAGCGGAAGAAGAACGTGAGCAGCAGCGTGCAGATGTGGCTGCCGTCGACGTCGGCATCGGCCATGATGAACACCTTGTGATAGCGCAGCTTCGACAGATCGAACTCCTCGCCGATGCCGCAGCCCAGCGCCGTCACGACGGGCGTCAGCTTGTCGTTGCCGTACACCTTGTCGATGCGCGCCTTCTCCACGTTCAGCATCTTGCCCCACAGCGGCAGGATGGCCTGGATGTTCGAGTCGCGCCCCATCTTGGCGGAGCCGCCGGCTGAATCGCCCTCGACGATGTAGATCTCGGTTTTGGTGGGGTCTTTCTCGCGGCAGTCGGCCAGCTTGCCCGGCATGCGGTTCGTCTCAAGCGCCGATTTGCGGCGCACGAGCTCTCTGGCGCGCTTGGCCGCCTCGCGCGCGCGCGCGGCCTGCATGGCCTTGTCGTAGATCGAGCGCGCCACCGCGGGGTTTTCCTCCAAAAATTCCTTGAGCTTATCGTACACAAGGCCGGAGACGAGTGTGCGCACCTCCGTGTTGCCCAATTTTGCCTTCGTCTGGCCCTCAAACTGCGCCTCGGTCAGCTTGACGCTGATGACGGCCGTCAAACCCTCGCGCACGTCGGAGCCGGAGAGGTTGTCGTCCTTTTCCTTGATGTAGCCCTTCTCGCGGCCGAAATCGTTGAACACACGCGTCAGGGCCGACTTGAAGCCCTCCTCGTGCGTGCCGCCGTCCGGCGTCTCGACATTGTTCGCAAACGAGAGGATGCGCTCGTTGAAGCTGTCGTTGTACTGTAAGGCGATCTCGGCCGTCATGTCCTTGCCGTCGCCCTTGAGATAAATGACCTCCGGGTGCAGCACCTCGAGCTTGTTCTGCTCGTGGATGAACTCCACAAAGCTGCGCACGCCGCCCTCGTAGCACATGCTGTCGCGAACAGCTTCGCCGTTCTCGTCCTCGTGGCCGGGGCGCTCGTCCGCCAGCGTGATGCGCACGCCCGCGTTCAAGAACGCCTCTTCGCGCAACCGGCGGCGCAGCGTCTCATAATCGTATTCCAGCACCTCGAACATCTCAGGGTCGGGCTTGAACGTGACCGTCGTGCCGGTGGGCTGATCCGTGGGCCCGAGGTTTTCCAGCGGGCCGTCCTCCACGCCGCGCTGGAAGCTCTGGCGGTAGGCGTTGCCGCCGCGGCGCACCTCCACCGTCAGCCACTCGCTCAGCGCGTTCACCACGCTGGCGCCCACGCCGTGCAGACCGCCCGACACCTTGTAGCCGGAATTGTCGCCGCCGAACTTGCCGCCCGCATGCAGCACCGTGTACACCACGGTCACCGCGGGGATGCCCAGCTTCGGCTGGATGTCCACGGGGATGCCGCGGCCGTTGTCCACCACGCGGATGATGTTGTCCGGCAGGATCGTCACTTCGATGTGATCGCAGAAGCCCGCCAGCGCTTCGTCGATGGAGTTGTCCACGATCTCGTACACAAGGTGATGCAGCCCGCGCGGCCCCGTGGAGCCGATATACATGCCCGGGCGTTTGCGGACGGCCTCAAGGCCCTCCAAAACCTGGATCTGGCTGCCGTCGTATTCGTGCTGTTGATTCTGTTGCGACATTCTTTTCCCTCGATCTTTTGTTTGTTATGCTTCAGGCGCAAGGCCGCTGCGTCTGTACAGCGTGGCCGCGCTGATCTGGCTGATATACACGCGCTGCGGCGTGACGATAAAGCTCTTGGGCAGCTCCTGCGAGACGTTCACCACGCGCCCGCCTTTTTCTGCGCGCGCAAGATAGTCGCGCGTGTGGCGCGAGAGGCTCGCCGTGTCCAAGTCGAAAATGCCCAAAATCTCGCCCGTGTGCACGACGACGTCCTGCCCCAGATGTAAATACATAGGCGCCCTCCGTCCTCACGCTTCGCGCAGCTCGCCCGCGCACATACAGAATATTTTGCCGTCCGTCCGCTCGAACGTGGCGGCGTCGCACGCGGTGACGATGGTCTGCCGGTGCTCCATGCGGCTGAGAAGATAGGCCTGGCGCGTCTCGTCCAGCTCGGACAACACGTCGTCCAAAAGCATCACCGGGTGTTCGCCCGTCACCTTCTGCGCGCCGGCGGCCTCGGCCAGCTTCAGCGCCAGCACGGCGCTGCGCTGCTGGCCCTGGCTGGCGTACACCTTCGCCTCGCGCCCGTCGAGGAGGATGGAAAAATCCTCCCGGTGCGGGCCGGCGGTGCAAAACCCCGCCGCAAGATCCTTCGCGCGCGAGGCCCTGATGGCCTCAAGAAGCCCCTCGTCGCCGAACGACGGGCGGTATTCCACGGCCAGATTCTCGCGCTGGCTCGAAATATCGCGGTACGTCGCGCATATCTCCTCGCGGATCATCGCAAGGTACTGTTGCCTGCGCGCGCTCACGGCCTCGCCCAGCTCGGCCAGCGCTGCGTCGAACACGTCTAATAGCTCTCGCGCGCCCGCCGTGCGCTCATATTGCTTGAGCAGGGCGTTTTTCTGCGTCACCTGGCGCGTATAGCGGCGCAGCAGCGCAAGATACCCCGGATACAACTGACACAGCGCCGCGTCCAGAAACCGGCGGCGCCCCTCCGGGCTGCCCTTCACGAGGCTGAGATGGCCCGGGTCGAACACAACGGCCGTAAAAATGCCCGCCAGGTTCGTCGCGCGGCCGTAGTCGACGCCGTTCACGCTCGCGGTGCGCCCGCGCCGCTGCGGCGCCGTGGCCGGCGCGATGGCGATGCGGATATGGCTGTCCTTCCCAAAGCCGCTCACATCGCCCTCCAGCAAGGCGAACGGCGCATCTTCGCGGATCAGCTCCGCGTCCTTCGAGCCGCGGAAGCTCTTCGATCCGGTCATCAGCCACACGGCCTCCAGCAGGTTGGTTTTGCCCTGCCCGTTCTGGCCGCAGATCACCGTCAATTCCGGCGCGGGCGAAAATTCCAGCGCGCGGATGTTGCGGTAATCCTGCACTTTGATCTGCGAGATGTTCACGCCCCGTGTACCTCGATCTCCGTGCCGCCGTATTCGGCCACGTCGCCCGGGCGCAGCTTTTTGCCGCGCATCGTGCACACTTCGCCGTTCACCTTCACAAGGCCGCTCTGCACGGCCGCCTTCGCTTCGCCGCCCGTATCCGCAAGGCCCGCGAACTTCAAAAGTGCGTCCAGCTTGATATACTCGGTTTTGATGGTCACGTTCATGGCGCCGCCTCAGTCGTTCTTAAAGCGCACGGGCAGCACGAGGAACAGGAAATCGCCGCCGTCGGCCGGCAAAATCTTCACCGGGGACAGCTGGCCGCCCAGCTCCAGCACCAGCCGGTCGCAGCGCGCGTTGCGCAGCGCGTCCAGCAGATAGCGGTTGTTGAAGCCGATTTCCAGCGCGTCGCCCTCCACCTTTGCGTCCAGCTCGTCGACCACGCGGCCCAGCTGCGTCTCGCAGCGCACGGTGATGTTGCCGTCGAACGTGATGCGCAGCGGGTTTTTCAGCCGCTCGGTGATGATGAGGCTCGCGCGCTCGATCACGTTGATGAAGTCGCGCGCGTCGACGGTCACCTTCGTGCGGCAGCCGTCCGGGATCACGCGTTTGTAATCGAGGAATTCGCCCTCGATCAGGCGGCTGATCACGGTGTAGCGCTCGTTCGAGAACACGACGTACCGGCGGTTCGCGGCGATCTGCACGGCGTCGTCCCCGTCGCCGAACAGCTTCACAGCCTCGGACAGGGTTTTGGCCGGGATGATGACGCTGATCTCCTTGTCGGCCTGCACCTTCTTTTCCATGATGGCCAGACGGAAGCCGTCCAATGCGACGACCGTCAGCTTTTCCGGCTCGATGACGAACAATTCGCCCGTGTGCGCCGGCTTTTTGTCATCGAGCGACACGGCGTACAGCGTGGTCTCCACGATCTCCTTCAGGCCGGCCGCGGGAAGGTCCAGCGCGTGGTCGGTCGCGGGGCTGGGCAGGGAGGGATAGGAGGCGGGGTTCATGCCGAGGATGTTGAATTCGGTGATGCCGCCCTTGACGGTGGCCGTGCAGTTGTCGTCGCACGAGAGCTCGATGTCCTCGGCGTTTAAACGGCGCACCATATCGCCCAGCAGGCGCGCGCTCAGCAGTGCGTCGCCCGGCTGCTGGACGTTGGCCTCCAGCGTGGTGGTGATGGCCAGCTGCTCGTTATAGCCGGTCAGCGTCAGCGAAAAGCCTTCGGCGTGGAACAGGATGCCCTCCAGCGGCGAGCCGTTGTTGCTCGTCAGCACCGCTTTGGACACGCCGGTGATCGCCTCCGCAAGAAGCGTTCTCTCGCAGGTGAGTTTCATGTTTGCAGCCCTCGTTTCTGTTGTATTTGCCCTGTGGGATGTCTATTAACCCAATAAAAGATAGTCGTCGTAGTAGGGCCGGTGGAATTGTGGAAACAGCCGGAAAAGCGTTTTGGTGGCTGCGTTTCGCGGCCCTTTTGTTTTCCGCGCGTTTTGCGGAAAAATTGTGGAATTCCCGAAAGAAAACCCGCTTTCCACAGTTTTTGTGGAAACGGCGTGTGGAAAGTGAAAAACACGGTGGAAAACCGGCGCGCCCATTTTTGTCAGCTGCGCACGTTTTTCATGATGTCCTCCACGGTCTCGCGCAGGTGGCTGTCGCGCTTGATCAGCTTTTGGATGTTTTGCAGCGAGTAGACGATCGTGGAGTGGTCGCGCCCGGAAAATTCCTGCCCAATCTCGTCCGTGCTCATGCCGGTGATCTCGCGGATGATGTAGATGCACACCTGCCGGGCTTTGGAGATATTGGCTTTGCGCGTCATGCCGCGCAGCTCCTCGGGCGTCGTGTTGTACGTGCGCGCCACTTCGGAGAGGATTTTTTCCACAGTTACCGGCACGGGCTGGCTCTCGCTGAGGATGTCCTTGATGGCGTTCTGCGCCGCGCCGATCACCGGCTGGATGCCCTCCAGCTTGCGGTAGGCGTCCAGCTTTTTCACGGCGCCCTCCAGCTGGCGGATGTTGTTTTTCAGGCGGTTGGCGATGTACTCGGCCACCTCGTTGGGCATGTCGAGGTTCAAAAGGTCCGCCTTGCGTCGGATGATGGCCACGCGCGTCTCAAAGTCCGGCGGCTGGATGTCGGCGATCAGGCCCATCTCAAAACGGGTGCGCAGGCGCTCCTCCAGGCTCTTGATCTCACGCGGGGCGCGGTCGGACGCCAGCACGATCTGCTTGTCGGCGTTGTACAGCGTGTTGAACGTGTGGAAAAATTCCTCCTGCGTCGACTCCTTGCCGCCGATGAACTGGATGTCGTCCACCAAAAGCACGTCGGCCGCGCGGTATTTTGTGTGGAATTCCGCCGTCTTGTTGTCGTGGATGGCGCTGATGATCTCGTTCGTGAATTTTTCCCCGTCCACGTAGACGATGTTGAATTCCGGGTGGTTTTTCTTGATCTCGATCTGGATGGCGTTGAGCAGATGCGTCTTGCCGAGGCCCGAGCCGCCCCAGATGAACAGGGGGTTGTACGCGCCCGACGGGTTCGCCGCCACGGCCTGCGCGGCCGCGTTGGCAAACTTGTTCGTGGAGCCGACGATGAAATTTTCAAATGTGAACGCGTAGCTGCCGCTGGCTGCCGTCTGCGCGGGGGCTTTCGGCTCGGCCTGCGGCACGGCGATGTCCAGCTCCGGCACAAAGCCGATGATCTCGCGGAAGCCCTCGGACAAAAGGTCGAAATAGCGGTTTTCCAGCGTCCGCTTGACAAAATCGCTGGGCGCGCACAGGCGCGCCGTGTTCCCGTCGAAGGAGACGGACTGGACGTCGGCGAAAAACACTCTGTAAGAGGCGTCCCCGACGCGCTCTTTGCAGTACTCTTTGACTGCGTTGAAAACCTCGTCAAATGAATTCATTCGTTCGACACAACTCCCGGTATTTTTCATAAAAAATAAAACTGCAATATGTAAGAAAAGTATAACACATTTTCCACAGTTCTGCAATAAGCCTACATTATATTTGTAATATAAATATCTTTTTAAGCACATTTGCCTCGCGGCCTCCGCGCGAAGACAAACGCGAAAAAAAAGTGTTGACAAACGCCCCCCATTTCCTTTATACTACTAATTTGCAAGGTTGTCTCCTGCACAGGAGAGCGCCGATTGAACGAACAGATCATCATCCCACAATATCTTGTGGAAAATGTGTAGGAGGAACCAGAATGAAACGTACTTTCCAGCCCAAGAAGCGTCATCGCGCCACCAAGCACGGTTTTCTGACCCGTTCGAAGACCACCAACGGCCGCAAGGTCCTCGCTGCCCGCCGCCGCAAAGGCCGCGCGAAACTGGCTGCCTGAGTTTTTTCGGTGCGGCCGGGCCTTTTTTCCCGCGCGCACGATCCAGGCTGACAAGTCAAACACGCAGGGCGCACGCGCCCGGCAGCAAGGCCACTTTTCCGGTGGCCTTTTTGTATATCCGGCGGGCGGCGGCGCGCCGCGCTTTGAAAGGAACGGTGCTCCATGCGGTATAAGGCGCTGACGCGCAACAACGAATTTGCGCGCGCATACGCGCGCGGCAAGTCGTTCGTGCACCCGTACGTCGTCTTGTACGTCAACAAAAACCGCTGCGGCCACACGCGCGTGGGCCTGACGGCCACGAAGAAGGTCGGCAACGCCGTCGCGCGCAACCGCGCGCGCCGCGTGCTGCGCGCCGCGCTGTTCGAGACGCTGGCGGCCGACGTGGGCCCGTACGACATCGTCGTTGTGGCGCGCGGCGTCACGCCGAAGCTCAAAAGCACAAAGCTCGTGCCGGTGCTGCGAAAGCTGCTGGCAAAGGCGGGTCTTGCGCCGAAGGACGGGGGCCCCGCGGCATGATCCGCGCGGCGCTCATCGCGCTGATCCGCGGCTACCAGAAATTCATCTCGCCGCATCTGGGCGACAACTGCCGGTTTTACCCCACGTGCTCTGCCTACGCCATCGAGGCGCTGCGCGTGCACGGCGTCTGCAAAGGCGTTCTGTTGGCGGGCTGGCGCATTTTGCGCTGCAACCCGTTCGGCAAGGGCGGGGTGGACCCCGTGCCCCCGAAGGGACAGTGGAAAAACACGGCCGAAGATGTGGCGAATTTCAAAAGGATGCGCGAGGAAACGCACCGCCGCGAAGAGGCGCGGCGGGAAAGCGGGAAAAACGGCGCACCCGAATGATCATGTCTCCGAAATGCACGCGGAACAACGCGCGCCGCGTGCCCTACTTATAAATAATGCCCGTGGCGCGGGGCAGTAAGGAAGATTCTATGAATTTTTTAGGTTTTCTCGCACCCATTCTCGGCTTCATCATGGAGTGGATCTACAAGGTGATCCCGAACTACGGCATCACCATCATCCTGTTCACGCTGGTGATGAAGCTGCTGATGTTCCCGCTGCAAATCAAGCAGCAGAAGAGCACGGCGAAGATGTCCGCGTACCAGCCCATGATCCAGGAGATCCAGGAAAAGTACAAGGATGACCGCGTGCGCATGAACGAGGAGCTGGTGAAATTCCAGGAGGAATCCGGCTTTTCCATGTCCGCGGGCTGCTTGCCGATGCTGCTCAACATGCTGATCATCTTCGGTATGATCGAAGTGGTGTACCGCCCGATGCAGTACGTTCTGCGCATCCCGCGCGATCTGATCAGCCAGTGCGTCGAGATGGCCAACAGCCTGGGTGCCAATCTGCAGGAGACGGCGTACGTCGTGCAGAACCAGGTGATGCAGCTCATCAAGAACAACCCCAGCGACTATGCGTCCATCCTCAGCGCCGAGCAGCTCGAGGCCGTGCAGAACTTCAAGTTCAGCTTCTTCGGCATCAACCTGGCCCAGACGCCCGGCGAGGCCGGCTGGCTGAGCGTCGCCATCATCATCCCCATCCTGTCGGTTTTGACGATGGTGCTGTTCCAGATCGTCACCATGAAGTCCACGGGCCAGAAGATGGCCGGCAGCATGATGGCGATGACCTGGGGCATGAGCCTGTTCTTCGCGTGGTTCGCGTTCACCGTGCCCGTCGGCTTCTCGCTGTACTACACGGCGTCGAACCTGTTCAGCTGGGCCCAGACGGCGCTGCTGCGCAAAAAGTATAACCCCGAGGCCATCAAAAAGCAGATCGAAGAGGAGATCGCCGCCAAGCGCGCCGAGAAAAAGAAGAAAAAGCAGGTCAAGATTAAGACCGAGGACGGCCGTGAGATCGTGAAAGAGGTCAACCAGGCCGAGCTGGACCGCATCCGCCTGGAGCGCGCGCGCGCGCTGGACAAAGAATTGTACGGAGACGAATAAAGCCCGAAGGAGGCAGTAAATATGCGTGAGATCATCACCACAGGCAAAACCGTGGAAGAAGCGACCCAGAAAGCGCTGGAGGAGCTGGGCCTCAGCTTGGAGGAGGCGGTGGTCGAGGTCATCGAGATGCCGCAGCGCAAGCTGTTCCGCTCGACCCCGGCGAAGGTCCGCGTGAGCGCGGACGAGCCCGAGGCCCCCGCGCCCGCCGAGGAAAAACCCGCCGCGCCGAAGGCGCAGGAGAAGAAAGAGCCGAAGCCCGCGCCCGAGAAAAAGCCGCAGGAGAAGCCTGCGCCGGCCCCCGCGGAAAAGCCCGCGAAAACGGAGCCTGCGAAAGAGGAGCCCGCGTCGGAGCAGACGCCGGCCGGACAGGCGGCTGACGAGGCGGCCGACGAGGCGCTGTGCGCCCCGGAGGAGCCGATCGACCTCGCGGATTACCCGCGCGTCGGCGCCGCCGTGGAATACCTGCGCGACGTGTGCGCGAAAATGGGCTCGGAGGGGCTGGAGATCACCGGCGCCAAGCAGGGCGAGACCATCATCCTGAAAGTCAGCGGCGACCGCACCGGCACGCTGATCGGCCACCGCGGCGAGGTGATGGAGTCGCTGAGCTATCTGTGCAGCCTGGTCGTGAACCGCACGCCCGGCGACTATGTGAAACTGGGCCTGGATATCAACAACTACCGCGCCAAGCGCGAGGCGAACCTGACGGCGCTGGCCAAGCGCATCGCCGAGAAGGTGGCGCGCACGGGGCGCAGCCACACGCTCGAGCCGATGAACCCGTATGAGCGCCGCATCATCCACTCCGCCGTCAGCGGCGTGGAGGGCGTGAAGAGCGAGTCCACGGGAGAGGGCGCGGCGCGCCGCGTCGTCATCCTGCCTGCGGATATGGACCTGTCCGAGGCGGTGCGCCGCCGTGAAGGCCGCCGCGACGGCGGCAGAAGAGACCGCCGCCCCGGCCGCGGGGAAGGCCGCGGCGAGGGCCGCCGCTCCGGCAGAAACGAGCGCTCGGGCCGCCGTGAGGGCGGCCGCCGCGAGCGTTCCAGCGTGCTCGGCCGCGCCTATGCCGACCGCCCGCGCGACCCCAGCGCCGCGCCCGTCGCGCCGCGCCGCACCGAGACGATCAACGACGGCGCCGACCTGCCGCTGTTCGGCAAGATCGAGCTGTAAAAGCGCAGAAGCGGACGAAAAGAATCAGAAACCTGCCGCCCGCCGGCGCCTGTTTGAAAGGGCGCGGCGGGCGGCTTTTTGCGCGCTGCGGCGCGAAAAAAACAGCGTTTTCCACGGGGCGGGGCCGCCTTGTGGAAAACGCTGTCCTTCTTTTTGGATTGCCGGAAAAAGCGGGCGCGCCTCACCGCGCGCTGTTTTGAAAGTGGGCGAGCGCCGCGTCGCGCGCGGCGAGCACGCGCTCGCACCAGGCGTCGAACGCGGGGTCTGGCTGCTGGCACTCCGGATGCGCCAGCGCGTACTCCACGGCCGCGCGCAGGCCCTGCGCCATGGAGACCCGGCAGGCAAAGCCCGGTACAAGGCGTTTGATTTTCGTGTTGTCAAAGCACACGTTCGCTGTTTTGTCGCCCAGCAGCTGGCCGCGCAGGTCGTACGCGCCGCCGCACGCGGCCAGAAAATGGCTGGAGATGTACGCGGGGCGCAGCTCGCAGCCCAGCGCCTCGGCGATGACGGCGTAGATCTGCGTCCAGGTCATGGTCTCGTCGCTGGTGATGTGCACGGCCTGCCCCAGCGCGCGCGGGTTGCCGAAAAGCCCCGCAAAGCCGGCGGCAAAATCGTCGGCGTGCGTCATCGTCCACAGCGCGCAGCCGTCGCCCGGGATGATGACGGCCTTGCCTGCGCGCATGCGCGCCAGCGTCTGCCAGCTGCCGCCGTCGCCGCGCAGCGGCAGGGGCACTTTCTTTTCGTTGTACGTGTGGCTGGGCCGCACGATGGTCACGGGGAAGCCGTCCTTGCGCCAGGCGTCCATCAGCACGTCCTCGCAGGCGGCTTTGTCGCGCGAATACTGCCAGTAGGGGTTCGCCAGCGGCGTCGACTCCGTGATGGGCAGCGCGCCCACGGGCTTTTGGTAGGCCGACGCGCTGGAGATGAAAAGATACTGGCGCGCGAGGGGGGAGAACAGGCGGATGTCGCGGCGCACGTCGTCCGGCGTATAGGCTACGAACTGCGCCACGGCGTCAAAGCGCCGGCCCCGCAGCAGCGCGGCCGTGCCGGCTTCGTCGCGCACGTCGCCGCACAGCACCTGCGTGCCCTTGGGCGCGCCGTGTGCCGTGCGCTTGAGCAGCGTCACGCTGTGCCCCTGTTCGAGCGCGCGCCTTGCCACGGACGCGCTGATCGTGCCCGATCCGCCGATGATCAGGATCTGCATACAGAAACCCTCCTCTGCCATGAAAAAAGAGCGGTCAGAAAACCGCCCGTGCGCCCAAGCGGCGCGTCATTTTTCCTCGATGGTGTAGGTGAATTCATACTGCTGCTGCAGCGCCTTCACCTTGTCCTCATTGTCCTCGATGAAGCTGGGCGTGTACACGCTCTTGCCCTCTTTTTTATAGGCGTCCATGATCTCCATCAGCTTTTCCCAGCACTCGTCGGCTTTCTCGTAGCCGTCGGCAAAGCTGATGACGAATTCGCGGTGTTTGGGGATGCGCGCTTTCATAAGAAAACTCCTTTGTCGTTTGGGATGGTTTTATTGTACCGCCGCGCGGCGCGCGCGTCAAGGCTTTCCGGGCGCGCGGCAAAAAAGAAACGCGCCGTCGGCCGTGACATACGCCGTGCCCTGCGCGCTCTCGACGCGCGCGAGCCATTCTCCCGGCAACGCCGGCGGGCAAAGGGGTTTCGGGCTGCCGTCGAGGACGAAAGCGCCCTGCGCGCAGCACGCCGCCAGGGCGGCCGCGGCCAGCAACGCCGCCAAACGGGCGCTCATACGCCCTGTGCCAGCGGGAACGGCGCCGCCGCCAGCACAAGGAACAGCGCCAGCGCGAAGAACACGCCCGCGCGCGGCAGCGAGAAGCGGCGCGCCGCGGCGCACCACATTTTGCACAAAAGCGCGAAGAAGGCGAAGAACAGCCAGACGAGCGCCGCGCCCGCCAGCGTGCGCCTGGGCGTGAGGCCCAGCGCCGCGACGTACAGCCACAGCTTGGCGGCCGCCGTCACGCACAAAAGCAGCGTCAGGCCCGTCAGCGCCGTGCACAGCGCGCGCCGCGCGCCCGCCATGCGCCCGCGCGCCGCGTACCACGCAAACGCGAGGAACGCGCCCGTGACGGCCGCGACGAACAAAAGGTCGAAAAAGCCCTGCCGCGCATAGCCCGCGTAGGTAAAGCCCGCCGGCAGTACGCCGGCGAGGCCGCCCAGCAGTGTGTCGGCCTGCAAGGCGAGAAACACGGCGTACACCGCGCCCAGCGCCGCGGCGGGCAGCATCAGCGCCCCACGCGAAAGGCGCAGCGCCGCGGCGTGCACGGCGCACACGATACTTTTGTCGCGCAAGCGATGGCGGCCCGTCGCGGCCCCCGCGAACAGCCCGTACAAATAAGCCGCCACGGGCAGACTGAACAGCGTGCGGGCGATCCATTCGCCCAGCCATGCGGTGTTCAGGGAGAACGGCGCGCGCAGCAGCTGTGCGCACAGCGCGGCAAAGCGGTCGTCCGCGGCGGCGAGCGACGGCAGCACGAAGGCCAGCAGCAGCGCGGTGAGGCACAGCGCCGCCAGCCAGCCGGCGAGGGCGGCGCGGTCTGCGCGTTTTCCGGCGCGCTTTCGCCGCACGCGGCGCGCGGCCGCCCCGGCGAGGTGCGCGGCCAGCCGCCCGAAATTGCCGAACGGGTAGACGCACAGCGCCCAGAACAGGTCGGCCGGGGCCCACTGGCTGGTTTTGCCGCCGGCCGCGAGCGCGCTGCACGCGCACGCCGTCCAGTACGCCGCCAGCGCCAGCAGGCCCAGAAAATGCCACGGCCCCAGCACGTCCGGCGCCCACGGCAGGCACTGCGCGGCCGCCGTCAGCAGCATGGCGGCCAGCCACAGCCAGCTCTCGCGCGCGGGGCGTCTGCCGCACGCGCGCAGCGCCGCCAGCACCAGCGCGGCGTACAGCGGCGCGAACAGCGCCAGGCGCGCCGGCGCGGAAAAACGGGACGAAGCGGAGAAAAAGCAGTCGGTAAACAGGTACCCGGCGGCCAGCCAGCCCAGCGGCCACACGCCGCCCGCGCGCAAAAAGGGCGCACTTTGCAAAGCCGGGCGCGCGCCCAGCGAATTCGGCTTGTTCATCATAAAAACCTCACGCGTTTCCGGCGCGCAAACGCGCCGGTTTTATCATACATCAAAGAAGAAAATACAATGCGCCGATCAGCGCCTCGGCGCCCGCAAGGCATGTGCATACGCCCAGCGCCGCCAGCCCGAGCGCGCCTTGAACGCGCGCCGTCTTGCCGCGCGCCGTGCGCACGGCCAGCGCGGCGGTCAATGCGGCCAGCGCCAAAAACAGCGCGGCGATGCAGACGGAGAACGCCGCAGGGGGAAACGGACCCCAGGCGATCTGCACGGCGTTCGCGGCCAGAAAGAAAAGCGGCGCGGCGAAAAAGAAAACAGTCATGGCGCGTCCTCCTCGACATAGTCCAAAAGGTCGGCGGGCCGGCACTCCAGCGCACGGCACAGAGCCTCCAGCGTGGAAAAGCGGATGGCTTTCGCCTTGTTGTTTTTTAAAATGGAAAGATTGGCCGGCGTGATGCCTACGCGCTGCGCAAGTTCGGTGGCGCCGATCTTGCGCTTTGCCATCATCACGTCCAGATTGACGACGATCGGCACGCCGTCACCCCCTTTGCAGTATTCGGCGCTCAGATGGTGTAGTCGTTCTCCTCTTTGATGCGCACGGCCTCCTCGAACACGTTTTTCAAAACGCGCAGGATCAGCCCCACGAACCCCGCGGTCGCGGCGAGGATGAGCAGGTACGCGTCCCACGCGCCGCCCGCGAGGTACACCAGCCCCGCCGCGATGCAGCACCACGAGATGATGCGCAGCGAGCGCGCGTTCTGCGCGCAGAACACATCGCCGCGCCCGATGGACGCCAGCAGCAGATGCAGCCGCCACAGCACCACGGCCGCCGGCACGGCCGAAAACCACGTCACGGCCACGTACAGCGGCACGAGCGACGCATCGCCCCGGCGCAGCAGGCGCGGCCACAGCCACGGCGCGCCGGCGGCCAGCGCCGCCAGCAGCACGGCGAACACCGCCACGCACACGCGCGAAAGGCACAGGCTCTTGTTGCGGCTCCAGTTCATACGGCATCGCTCCTTTTTCATGTTGGTTTCAGTATAGCACCGGGTATATCGTTTTGCAAGAATTATTTATCGTTATTCGATAAGTTTGAGAAAAAGCGACGGGACAAAGTGGAAAATCACCCGGAGATATATGCAAAATGCACAAAGCCTGCAAAGCGCGGAAACAGGGCGAAACAAGGACATATGGGCCTTTTTGGTTTGTTTGTGAACGTTTTTTTAACAAAATATTTAGTGATTTTGAACAAAAGAGCCAAAAATCCATTGACTTTTTCAATAGCTCAATATACTATTTTTAATGAGGCAGAGGCGCCTCCGGTGAAAGGACAGGGCCGCCGGACGCGCACTTGCAAAAGGTAAAAGATGGAGGTTTCTTTTATGGGTCAAATCATCATTGGCGTGATTATGATCGTCAGCTTTATCGGCCTCGTCGTGTACAGCATGAAAGGCTATAACCTGATGGTCGGCTTCTTTGGGATGGCCACCCTGTGGCTCATCCTCGTACTGATCGGCAATCAGTTCACCGGCGCGATGGGTGACGAAACGGTCATCGACGCGCTCACCTATGTTTACCAGACTGGCCCCGCCGGCTACGCCAGCTCCATTCTGGTCAACGTGTTCTTCGGTTCTTTCTTCGGCCGTATCCTGATGGACACCGGCATCGCCGCCACCCTCATCCGCAAGGTGGTTGAGCTGGGCGGCGACCGTCCCAGCCTGACGATGATCCTTCTGTGCATCGCCACCGCGCTGTGCTTTACGTCCATGACCGGCATCGGCCCCGTCATCTCGATCGCCGTTATCGTGCTGCCCATCCTGCTGGCTCTGGGCATCCCCGCGCCGATCGCTCTGTTCGCTTTCATGGGCTCGATCATGACCGGTATGCTGGCCAACGTCACGAACTTTGCGCAGTATCAGGGCATCATGGCCGGCCTCGACGAGCGCTTCACCGCCGAGTATGACTACAGCCAGTACTTCGCCTTCGGCGCCACTGGCATGGCCATCGCGCTGGTCGTCGTGCTGGTCGTCTGCTGCGTGCTGCTCAAGCGCCACAGCGCCAGCCACGCCTGGGCTGCCTCCACGCCGAGCCAGTCCGAGCCGGTCGACGCGCCCTGGTTCTCCTGGATCTCCGTGATCCTGCCCGTCATCCTGGTCGCGGCCTTCAAGTGCCCGATCATCCTTGCCTTCTGCGTGTCCGGCATCTATGCCCTGCTCACCTGCGGCAAGCTCAAGGGCGGCTTCGTCAACATCTGCAGCATGCTGGCCCGCCTGTTCTCCGACGGCTCCGTCGACGTGGCGCCCATGGTTGGCTTCCTGCTGACGCTGTCCATGTTCAACAACGCTGCTACTTATGCTGCTCCGTACTTCCAGAGCATCATCGGCGGCATCTTCCCGACCAGCCCGCTGCCCCTCGCGATCCTGTTCGCGGTCATCATGCCTCTGGGCTTCTTCCGCGGCCCGACGAACCTGGTTGGCTGCGGCACCGCCGTTGCGGCCGTGGTTCTGAACCTGGGTGTCACCTGGGCGGTCCCGTTCCTGTACCCGATCTTCGCCACCGCCACCATCGTTCCTCAGCACATCGACTTGACGCAGTCGTGGGTCGTGTGGGGCCTCGGTTACACCAAGGTCGGCTCCAAGGACTTCGCGAAGATGGCTATGCCCACCGGTTGGGTCATCGGCGCCATCCTGTGCATGGTCGCGTACGTCATGTACGGCGCGGCGGGCGTTGTTGCCTGAGTTTTTTCGCTCAGTCTGCCTTGCCGGCCCCATGGCCGGACGCTTACAGCCCTGTTTTGGTGAAAACCTCAGAAAACGCCCGCGCATTGTGCGCGGGCGTTTTTTGCTGCCCGGGGAACGCGCTGAAAGAAGGAGGCACAGGTACCCGCGGCGCAGAACTTCCCCGCGGCCGGCTTTCCGTAGCGCCCCTGAACAGCGCGAATCCGCAGTACAGTACGCCACGGCTTGTTATGTGGTCAGCACCCCGCCTTTTTTGCGCAGCGCGAATTCTGGCCGAAACGCGCCGCGCAGGGCGCGAAAACCGGCTACATTTGGACGGATGTTGCAAACCGATGTGCAAAAATGGCGCGGCAGAGGCAAAACTGTGCGCGGCAGAAAAACAGGTGACTGGCAATGCAAAGCGCGCAAAAGCGGCGAGCCCGGCGCCTGCCGCGTGCATAAAAGCGCGCCGGCCGCCCGCGCCCGGCGGCCTCTACACACGGGAGGCGCAAAACAGAGCGGCAAAACGGGAGTGTATTTTATACAGCAAAAATGAATATCTAATCATTTTTGCGCCCGGACGTTCCCGCAAGGCGGCGCATGTGTATCGCCGGTGACAAAAGGCGGCAGGGCGCGCGCCGCACAAGCCTTCGCCGCGGCGCGCGGCGGTTTGTGGTACGATGCGCGGCACGCAAACGCGCCCGGCAGGCCGCCCGGCCCTGCGCGCCGGCGCGGCTTTGGCATGTCGGTGGCGCGCCGCGCGCGGCCGGCGGCTGTGACCGGCGCAGAAAATTTTATCATTTATGACGGAAAACTGCACGGATTTCGCCGCGCGTTTGTCACACTTTTCATACAATTGTAACAAAAAAATTACAAAGCCTGCACAACTTTGCCGCAGAGATTGCAATTTGTTCTGTAATTTAGTATAATAAAGCCTATATTCAGCGCAAGGCTCCGCTGCGGCGGAACTGTCCGCTGAAGGAAAACAATAACGGAGGGAAACGCAAATGAAAAAAGCACTCGCACTTGTGCTGGCTCTGACTTTGTCGCTGAGCCTGGTCGCGTGCGGCGGCGGCGCCAGCAGCTCGGCTGCGGGCAGCACGGCTTCCGGCACGACCAGCGGTTCTACGACGGCCGAGCCCGCCGGCGCCGGCCTGTATCCCGGCACGGCTGATCCCGAGGGCATCACGGTGAACCTGGCTTCCGAGCCGCCCGATATGAACCCCCTCACCACCACGGACTCCACGTCCATGAACGTGCTGCGCCACATCTATCAGGGCATGATGTACCTCGACGCCGAGGACAACGCCGTGCCCGGCGTTGCCGAGAGCTACGAGGTGTCTGAGGACGGCCTGACCTACACCTTCAAGCTGAAGGAAGGCCTGACCTGGTCCAACGGCGAGCCCGTCACCTCTGCCGACTTCGTGTTCGGCCTGCGCACCTTCTTCAGCCCGGAAACCGCGGGCGACTATCAGTCCACCTGGGCCACGCTGATCCAGGGCGCCGAGGCCGCTTATAAGGGCCAGGCCCCCGTGGAGGAGATCGGCATCGAGGCTCCGGACGAGTACACCGTCGTCTATCACCTGAACAACCCGGCGCCCTACTTCCTGAGCGTGCTGGCGTTCCCCAGCTTCTTCCCCATGAATGAGAAGGGCTGGAACGACTGCGGCGGCGTGGAGACCTACGGCACCGAGGCCGACAAGATGGTCACGAACGGCGCTTACACCATCAGCGAGTGGCTGCACCAGGATCACCTGACCCTGACCAAGAACGACAGCTACTGGAACGCGGCTGAGGAAGCCCAGATCAAGACGATCACGTTCCGCATGATCGACGACACCAACACCGCGATGAACGGCTTCATGACCGGCGAGCTCGACATGATCGGCCTGTCCGGCCAGCAGAAGGTCGACCTCGAGACCGAGGGCGCCGCGAAGCTGGGCCAGTACCTCGACGGCGGCGTGTGGTACTTTGAGTACAACGTCACCCAGCCGGGCCTGAACAACGCGAAGGTCCGCAAGGCCCTGACCATGGGCATCGACATCCCGTCCCTGATGGAGAACGTCGTCAAGAACGACTCCGTCGCCGCGAACTGCTTCACGCCGCCGTGCGTCAAGGGCGCCGACGGTGAGACCGGCTCCTTCAACGCGGCTGCCGGCGATCTGATCGATCACTCCAGCGACTTTGAGGCCGCGAAGGCCCTGCTGGAGGAGGGCCTCGCTGAGGAAGGCATGACCGTGGACGATCTGGAGATCACCATCCTGACCGACACCGGCGACACCGCCGCCACGCAGTGCGCCTTCTATCAGGAGCAGTGGAGAACGAACCTCGGCATCGAGAACGTGAACGTCGACCAGCAGGAGTTCCAGAGCCGCCTCGACAAGATGAGCAACCATGACTTCTCTGTCGTGTTCGCCGGCTGGAGCTGCGACTACAACGACCCGAACAGCTACCTCGACCTGTGGATCACCGGCGGCGGCAACAACCACACCGGTTGGAGCAACGCCGAGTACGACGAGCTGATCAACGCCGCGGCGCAGGAGCCTGACGCCGCCGCGCGCGAGGAGCTGCTGCTGGCCGCCGACAAGATGGTCTGCGAGGAGCAGCCCGTCGGCCCGCTGTACTACCGTGTGCGCGACTACGCCTGCAGCGACAAGCTCGAGGGCGCTGTGCGCAGCGCGTTCCAGGACATGAACTTCCTGTACGCGAGCATCGTCTGATAGCGCTTAAGGCGGATCGCCAAAGCGTAAAAAGCTGAAAGCAAAAGGCGGAAAATGCGGCCGCAGGGCCGCGGCGCGGCTGCCCTTTCCCGGCCGGAAGGCCGCAAAGGGCAGCCCCGCTTTTTGCCCGCAGCACGCGGGCGGGGCCCATGTGTCCCGCCTGCTTATCAAAGCCGCAAAATGCGGTTGACAGAGGGCGCTTTTGCGGCCTTGATAAGCAGAGACCCGCACTGTATTTTTTCGTTGTAAGACAAGTTTCGGAGAGGTGGTTTTCTTGGCAAGGTATGTTGGCAAGCGCGTATTGTACGCGTTCCTCACCATCGTGGTTCTGGCCGCGCTGACCTTCTTCATGATGCATCTTCTGCCGGGCGACCCGTTCATCGGCGAAAAGGCCGTCGACGAGTCGACGCTGGAGATGCTGCGCGCAAGGTACGGCCTGGACAAGCCCGTGTGGCAGCAGTTCCTCAACTACATGATCAATGTGTTCCGGGGCGATCTGGGCGTGTCCACGCAGTATAAGCGCCCGGTGCTGACGATCATCGCGGAGTCGTTCCCCTACTCGTTCGAGCTGGGCATCCGCGCGCTGATCTTCGCGTCTGTGGCCGGCGTGCTGCTGGGCATCCTCGCGGCCGTCAAGCGCGGCACCGCATGGGACACCGGCTCCATGCTGGTGGCCATGATCGGCGTCTCCGTGCCCAGCTTCATCGTGGGCGCGCTTTTGCAGTATTTCCTCGGCCTCAAGCTGTTCCAGTGGACCGGCATGCGCATTTTCCCCATCACCGGCTGGGACACCGAGCTGAGCAAGCTGCTGCCGGCGTTCGCGCTGAGCTTCAGCACCATGGCCTCGCTCAGCCGCCTGATGCGCTCGTCCACGCTGGACGTGCTCAGCTCTGACTATGTCAAGACCGCGAAGGCGAAGGGCCTGTCGCAGGGCAAGATCGTGCGCCGCCACGTGGTGCGCAACGCCATCATGCCCATCGTCACCGTGCTGGGCCCGCAGGCCGCGGCCATCCTCACCGGCGCGTTCGTCGTGGAGAAGATCTTCAACATCCCCGGCATGGGCCGCTTCTTCGTGAACAGCATCAACAGCCGCGACTACACGCTGATCGCCGGCACCACGCTGTTCTACGGCGCGTTCCTCGTCATCGCGAACCTCGTGGTCGATCTGCTGTACGGCGTCATCGACCCGCGCATCCGCCTGGCCGGCAGAAAGGAGTGACGGCAGTGAGCAAAAAGGAAAAAGAGCTTCAGGCGGCCAAGGCCGCGCAGGAAGCGAAATACGCCGCGGCCGCCGCTCCCTACACGCCGACGGCGGAGGATTTTACCTGGATCGGCTCGGACGCGTCCAGCCGCGAGGCCATCGCGCGCCCGTCCATCAGCTTCTGGCACGACGCCATGCGCCGCCTGTTCAAGAACAAGGTGGCCATCGTGTGCATGTTCGTGCTGGTCGCTATCATCCTGATGGCCATTTTCGTGCCCATGTTCAGCCCGTTCACCTATAACGAGCAGCACGTCACCCACGGCAACGCGCCCATGTTCACCGTCTGCGAGGACACGGGCCACATGCACCTGTGCGGCACCGACAACCTCGGGCGCGACCTCTTCGTGCGCCTGTGGGAGGGCGCGCGCGTGTCGCTGACCATCGCGTTCGTGGCCGTTATCGTCAACTGCGTCGTGGGCCTGACCTACGGCGGCGTGTCCGGCTACTTCGGCGGCTGGGTGGACAACATCATGATGCGTATCGTCGAGGTCATCAACGGCATCCCGTATATGATCGTCGTCATTTTGCTGATGATGATTTTGAAGCCCGGCATGGGCGCCATCATCATCGCCTACTCGCTGGTGGGCTGGACGGGCATGGCGCGCCTCGTGCGCGGCCAGATCGTCGGCCTCAAGGAGCAGGAGTTCGTCATCGCCGCCAAGGCGATGGGCGCAAAGCCCAGCCGCATCATCACAAAGCACCTGCTGCCCAACATTCTCAGCGTGGTCATCGTCAACATCACGTTGTCCATCCCGGGCGTCATCTTCTCCGAGGCGTTCCTGTCGTTCATCGGCCTGGGCGTGCCCATCCCGATGTCCTCGTGGGGCACACTGGCGAACGACGCCATCCTGGTGTTCCGCACGTATCCGATGCAGCTGTTCCTGCCGTCCATCTGCATCTGCTTGACGATGCTGGGCTTCAACCTGCTGGGCGACGCGCTGCGCGACGCCTTCGACCCGAAACTGAGGAGGTGAGCACATGGCTGACGTATTGAAGATCGAAGATCTGCACGTCTCGTTCGACACGTACGCCGGCGAGGTGCACGCGGTGCGCGGCGTCTCGCTGCACGTGGAGGAGGGCGAAGTGCTCGCCATCGTGGGCGAGTCCGGCTGCGGCAAATCCGTGACGGCGCAGACCATCATGAAGCTGAACCCCATGCCCCCCGCCCGCATCAAGCAGGGCAAGATCGATCTGTGCGGCAAGGACATCGTCGCCGCCAGCGAAAAAGAGATGCAGGACATCCGCGGCCGCCTGGTGAGCATGATCTTCCAGGACCCGATGACCTGCCTGAACCCCACGATGAAGGTGGGCAAGCAGCTGACCGAGGCCATCCGCGAGCACCGCAAGCTCTCGACCGACGAGGCCAAGAAGGAGGCCGTGCGCCTGCTGGAGATGGTGCAGATCCCCAACGCGCCCGAGCGCGCCGAGCAGTATCCGCACGAGTACTCCGGCGGCATGCGCCAGCGCGCCATGATCGCCATGGCCATGAGCTGCGAGCCCAAGCTGCTGATCGCCGACGAGCCCACCACCGCGCTGGACGTGACCATCCAGGCGCAGATCATGCAGCTGATGGCCAAGGTGCGCGAGGAGACGGGCACCGCCATCATCCTGATCACGCACGATCTGGGCGTGGTGGCCAACCTGGCCGACCGCGTGGCCGTGATGTACGCCGGCAAGATCGTCGAGACCGGCACGGCCGAGGACATTTTCTACCGTCCCAAGCACCCGTACACGCAGGCGCTGCTGCGCAGCCTGCCCACCGTGGACACCGACCGCTCGGAGAAGCTGGTGTCCATTGCGGGCACCCCGCCGGATTTGTTCTCGCCGCCCGCCGGCTGCGAGTTCGCCAGCCGCTGCGAGCACTGCATGAAGGTGTGCAAAAAGCACGTTCCCCCCACGTACAGCTTCGGCGAGCTGCATAAGGCGGCCTGCTGGCGGCTGCATCCCGACTTTCCGGGCCAGCAGAAGGAGGGCAAGTGATGGCTGATACGAACAACCGGCAGGCCCTCGTTTCGCTGGAGGGCATCTGCAAATACTTCAACGTCGGCCCCGGCAAAACGCTGAAGGCCGTGGACGGCATCACGATGAACATCTACAAGGGCGAGACCCTGGGCGTCGTGGGCGAGTCCGGCTGCGGCAAATCCACGCTGGGGCGCGTGGTGATGGGCATCTATCACCCCACCAAGGGCAAGATCTCCTACAGCGGCAAAGAGGTGGACCTGAAAAAGACGAAGGACCGCTTCGAGTATTCGAAGAAGGCGCAGATCGTCTTTCAGGACCCGTACGCCTCGCTGAACCCGCGCATGACCGTCGGCGACATCATCGCCGAGGGCATGGAGATCCACAACATGTACGACAAGGCAAAGCGTCAGCAGCGCGTGTATGAGCTGCTGGAGACCGTGGGCCTCAACAAGGAGCACGCGAACCGCTTCCCGCACGAGTTTTCGGGCGGCCAGCGCCAGCGCATCGGCATCGCCCGCGCCCTGGCCATCGAGCCGGAGTTCCTCGTGTGCGACGAGCCGATCTCCGCGCTGGACGTGTCCATCCAGAGCCAGGTCATCAACCTGCTCAAGGAATTGCAGGAGCGCCTGGGCCTGACGTATATGTTCATCGCGCACGATCTGAACATCGTCAAATACATCTCCGACCGCATCGCCGTGATGTACCTGGGCAACCTGGTGGAGATGGCGGACTCCGACGAGCTGTACACGCACACGCTGCACCCCTACAGCCAGGCGCTGCTGGCCAGCGTGCCCATCCCCGACCCCGACCGCGAGGCCCAGAAGAAGGCGCGCGTGCTGTCGGGCGATGTGCCCAGCCCCATCAACCCCAAGCCCGGCTGCAAATTTGCCGGCCGCTGCCCGCACGCCACCGACCGCTGCCGCGCCGAGACCCCGGCGCTGCGCGAGGTGCGCCCGCATCACTTTGTGGCGTGCCATCTGGTGGAAAAGGAAGGCTGACAGGCCGCCCCCGCGTTTCTGCGCGGAAACATCCAAAGAAAAACGGGCCGCCGCCCGCGCTTACAAAAAGCGCGGGCGGCGGCTTTTTGCGCGCCGTTTGACACGGATTTTACAAAAGGGAGAAACGCGACGCTTTCAACGCGGTGTAAAACCCTGTGGAAACTGTGGAAAACTTGCCGCCAAAAGAGGAAAACACACCCAAAAGCGCAAAAAAGCGACAAAAATGCGCGGAGATAATTGATTTTGTCAATCAGCGCGCTATAATAAGGGAAAGCGGCCGCCCGGCGGGCGGCAAGGCAAAGGGAGAGGATCGCAGTGGAACACACACTGGCGTATTTTGTGGGCGCGATGAAGGCCGACCTCGAGCAGTACTGCCGCGCGCAGCTGCGCGCCGAGGGGCTCACGCGCGGGCAGCTGTATTTTCTTTTGTACATCGTCAAGCGGCCGGGTTGCTCGCCCGGGCAGGCCGCGGCGGCGCTGATGGCGGACGCGGGGCAGGCCACGCGCACCATCGACAAGCTGGTGCAGTGCGGCTGTGTGGAGCGCAGCCGCGACCGCAGCGACCGGCGCGCCGTCGTGCTGTACGCCACGCAGCGCGGGCGCGAGGTGTACGAGCGCGCGCTGGCGCAGTTCCACAGCTGGGACGACGAGATGATGCAGACGCTGAGCGAGCCGCAGCGCGAGACGTTGCAGGCGTGCATGACCAGCCTGATGGACACGCACCGCGAGCGCATTGCCGCGCAGGAGGAAGCGCGATGACGGCGGCCGTGGTGTTCTCCAGCCGCACGGGCAATACGCGCCGGCTGGCCGAGTGTGTGCGCGACGCGCTGGGCGGGCGCTGCGTGTACTTCGGCGCGCCCGACGCGGCCGCCCTCGCGGCGGACGTCGTCTATGTGGGCTTCTGGACGGATAAGGGGACGGCGGACGAGGAGTCGGCCGCGTTTTTCCCACAGCTGGCCGGCAAGACGGTGCGCCTGTTCGGCACGGCGGGCTTCGGCGGCTCGCAGGCGTATTTTGACGCCATCGCCGCGCGCGTGCGCGGCGCGCTGGGCGAAAACTGCCGCGTGCTGGACGCGTTTTTGTGCCAGGGCCGCATGCCGGCCCCCGTGCGCGCACGCTGGGCCGCGGCGCTGGAAAAAGACCCCGCCGACGCGCGCGCAAAGCAGATGGTGGAAAACTTTGACGCGGCGCTGTCCCACCCGGACGAGGCCGACCTTGCGGCGCTGCGCCGCTGGGTGGAAAAGGGCGCGGACGGGGAACTTTCCCCCGAGAGCGCGCCGTGAGGCGGCCCGGTAAGAGCAAAGCCGCAAAAAGCGCAAATGGATATAGAAATGCAAACGGACGAGGAAACGCAAACGGACGCGGAAAAAGCGGCCGGCCCTCCAAAGAAGCGCAGGCTTCCTTTGGAGGGCCGTTTTTTCGTTTGCCGGCGTCAGGCGGGGCATTTTGCGGCGGCCGCACCTGTAAAACGAAAGCGGACACTCATAAAAGCGTGTGTTTGCGGCGCCCGCACGATCTTCGACTTTTTGCGCGCGGCTGCGCGCAAGCGGCCCGTTGCCAGCGAAGGGCACATTCAGCGGCCGCCCGATCCGTTTTCGTCCGCCGCGTCCAGTGCGTCCATCGCGCGCGTGGCGACGAGATCGGCTCCTGTGCCCGCGACGTCGGCGGCGATGCGCTGCCCGGCTTTGACGGGCGCGTGCGCGCACAGCTTCGCGGCCTCGTCCATCACGTCGAACAGGCGCTCCTTCGGCACGGGCGCATTGGTGCGCACCGGCAGCCGGCGGTGCACGCCGCCCTCGATGCGCACAGTCGTCGTCAGCGTGCGCACGGGGTGCGTCAGCTCGGCTCTGGCATATTCCGCGCCGCGGGGGCAGGCGTTGCCCGTCACGGTGAACGGCGGGCCGGCCTCGGCCCGCAGGCGGCAGCCCTTGGGGCAGGTGATGCAGATCAGCTCCTTCATGCGCGCACCTCCTTCGCTGCGACGGTCAGCGGGCCGCAGGCCCCCTCCAGCAGCTTTTGGGGCAGGGCGATGTGCTCCATCTCGCCCGGGGCCAGCCGCGGGCGGGCAAAGCGCGCCAGCTGGCGGCCCGCGCCGTCCGTCACGGTGATGTGCGCTTCGCCCATCGGGCTGCGCACCCGGAAAAAGACCTCCGCCGGGCCCTCCAGCGCGCCGGGGTGCAACGTCTGCGGCACGGTGTAGCCGACGCCCTCGCCCGCGCACAGCGCCAAGGCCCCGCCGGTTTCGCCGCCGCCGGAGAGCACCCAGCGCGCGGCCGCGCGGCCCGCGCGCTCGCTCTCGGCCGAAACGTAGTCGGCCAGGTCGTGCACGTGCAGCACGTTGCCGCACGCAAAAATGCCGGGGATGCTCGTCTGCATGTCCTCGCCAACGGCCGCTCCCTTTGTGCGCTCGTCCATCTGCGCGCCGGCGGCGCGCGTCAATTCATTCTCCGGGATCAGCCCCACGCTGAGCAGCACGGTGTCGCACTCGAACACGCGCTCGGTGCCGGGGATGGGCGCGCGGTCGGGGCCCACCTCGCTCACCACGACGCTCTCCACGCGGCCGCGCCCGCGGATGTCGGTGATGGTGTGCGAGAGGTACAGCGGGATATCGAAATCCTCAAGGCACTGCACGATGTTGCGCACAAGCCCGCCCGAATAGGGCATCACCTCCACGCAGGCCAGCACTTTCGCGCCCTCCAGCGTCAGGCGGCGCGCCATGATGAGGCCGATGTCGCCGGAGCCGAGGATCACCGCGCGCCGGCCTACCAGCAGCCCCTCCATGTTCAAAAGGCGCTGCGCCGCGCCGGCGGTGTACACGCCGGCCGGGCGCTGGCCCGGGATGGAGATGGCCCCGCGCGTGCGCTCGCGGCAGCCCATCGCCAGCACGACGGCCCGCGTCTCGAGCGCCTCGGCGCCGCGCGCCGCGCTCAGCGTGCGCACGGTGTGCGGCGCGCCGCCGGCCCCGGGCTGCACGGCCAGCACCATCGTGTCCAGCCGCACCTCCACGCCCGTGGCGGCCAGCTGTTCGATGAAGCGGCCCGCGTATTCCGGGCCGGTGAGCTCCTCGCCGAAGCGGTGCAGGCCGAAGCCGTTGTGGATGCACTGATTTAAAATGCCGCCGAGCTCACAGTCCCGCTCGAGGAGCAGGATGCGCCGCAAACCCGCCTGCCATGCGGCCTGCGCGGCGGCCAGCCCCGCGGGCCCGCCGCCGATCACGATCAGTTCATACATCGTTTGCACCGCCTTTCCCGCGGCCCGCTTCGCCGCACACCATCCACGAGCCGGGCTGCTCGAGCAGCACTTCCTCGGGTGGGATGCCCAGCTCGCGCGCGATGATGGCCTGCACACGCGGGCCGCAGAAGCCGCCCTGGCAGCGGCCCATGCCGGCGTAGCAGCGCCGCTTGACGCCGTTCACCGTCGTCGCGGGCACCGGGCCGCGCAGCGCCGCCGCGATCTCGCCCTCGGTGACGCTCTCGCACCGGCAGACCACGCGGCCGTAGCGCGCGTCCTCGCGGATCAGTTCGTCCAGCGCCCGCTGCGAGAGATCCTTTACGCGGATGACCTTCCGCTCGTCGCAAAAAACGGCCCTGGGGCGCAGATCCAGCCCGGCCTCGGCCAGCATCTCGGCCGCCAGCTTGCCGATGGCCGGCGCGCTGGACAGCCCCGGCGACTTGATGCCCGCCAGATCGAGGAAGGCGGGCCAGCGCTCGCTGCGCTCGATGATGAAATCGTCCCGGTCGCTGTTCGCGCGCACGCCGCTGAAGTTGCGGATGTTGCGGTCGAACCGCAGGCCCGGCACGCTCAAAAGCGCCTTTTCACGCACCTCGGCAAGGCCGGCGGCGGTGCTGCCGACATCGTGCCGGTCGGGCGTGTCCTCGGCGTTCGGGCCCACGATCAAATTTCCGTGCACCGTGGGCGACACCAGCACGCCCTTGCCCTGCGGGCCGGGGCACTGGAACACGACGTGGCGCACAAGGGCGGCCTCGCTTTTGTCCATCAGATAGTATTCGCCGCGGCTGGGGCGGATCTCGAACGAGGGAGCCTCCAGCATCGCGTGCACGCGGTCGGCGTCGACGCCCGCGGCGTTCACAAGATAGCGCGTCTCAAACCGGCCGCGCGGCGTCGTCACGCAAAAGCCGCCCGCCTCCAGCGGCTCGATGGCCGTGACGGGGTGCTGCAAAAACAGCTCGGCGCCGTTGCGCACGGCCGTCTGCGCCATGGCCAGCGCAAAGCCCCACGGGTCGACGACGCCGGCCGAGGGCGCGTACAGTGCGCCGGCGGCCGTCTCGGCCAGGTTCGGCTCCGCCGCGCGCACCTCGCCTTGGCGCAGCAGGCGCAGGCCCGGCACGCCGTTTGCGGTGCCGCGCCAGTACAGTTCCTCCAAAAGGGGCATCTGGTCCTCGTGCAGCGCCGCCACCAGCGAGCCGATGCGCGCAAACGGCACGTCCAGCTTTTCGCAGATCTCGCCGGCCATGGCGTTGCCCTCCACGTTCAGGCGCGCCATCAGCGTGCCCGGCGCGGGGTCGTACCCGGCGTGGATGATGGCGCTGTTGGCCTTGGTGGCGCCGCAGGCGACGTCGTTATTTGCCTCCAGCACGGCCAGGCGCACGTCAAAGCGCGCCAGATGATAAGCGGCCGCGGCGCCCGTGACGCCGCAGCCGATGACGATGACGTCATACATCGGCCTGTCCTCCTCACGGCCGCCGGCGGGCGGCCACATCCTGTTGTCTGTATCTTAGCATCGCGTGCGCGGCAGTGTCAACGAAGCGGGCGGGATTCATCAAATCCGCCAAAAGCAGCGGTTTTGTTTTGTGCGCTTTCCATCACTCGGCCGATTTTGCCGCCGCCACATTTTTTTGCTGCGCGCGGGGTTTCCTTTTGGGCCTGATTCTGCTATGATAGGTTGCATCGGGGCTCTGTCCCCGCCGTTTTTTCACCGTTTTGCAGGGAGGCATTTTGCAATGGATTCGGCCGCGCAGGCGCACAGTGAGCGCGCATACAACCCCATCACCGACGGCGTCATCTGGAAGCAGCTGCTGGTGTTCTTTTTCCCCATCCTGCTGGGCACGTTTTTCCAGCAGCTGTACAACACCGCCGACGCGGTGATCGTGGGCCAGTTCGTCGGCAAGCAGGCGCTGGCCGCTGTGGGCGGCGTCACCGGCACGCTGATCAACGTCATCGTCAACCTGTTCGTGGGCGTGGCCTCGGGCACCACGGTGGTGGTGGCGCAGCAGTACGGCGCGCAGAACTTTGCGGGCGTGCGCCGCACGGTGCACACCTCGCTGGCCATGGCCCTCGTGGGCGGCGCGGGGCTGATGGCGCTGGGCCTTGTGTTCGCGCGCGCGGCGCTCGTCGCCATGGGCACGCCGTCGGACGTGCTCGAGCACGCGTCCGTGTATCTGCGCGTGTACTTCATCGGCACCATCCCCTCCTTCATTTACAACGTCGGCGCGGGCGTGCTGCGCGCCGTGGGCGACACAAAGCGCCCGCTGTACTTTCTGGCCGCGGCCTGCTCACTGAACATCGTGCTGGACCTCGTATTCGTGGTGGGCATGAACATGGGCGTGCTGGGCGCGGCGCTGGGCACCATCATGAGCCAGCTGCTCAGCGCGGTGCTCACGATGATGGCCCTGATGCGCACCACGCGCGTGTACCGGGTGATCCTGTCCGAGATCCGCTTTTCCGCGCACGCGCTGCGCGCGGTGCTGGCCGTGGGCATCCCGGCGGGGCTGCAGTCGAACATGTACGCCATTTCCAACATCATCATCCAGACGGGCATCAACTCGTTCGGCACCGACACTGCCGCCGCGTGGACGGCCTTCGGCAAGATCGACGGCTTCTTCTGGATGATCTCGGGCGCGTACGGCATCGCCATCACCACGTTCGCCGGGCAGAATTTCGGCGCGGGGCTGATGGGCCGCGTGCGCAAAAGCGTGCGCGTGTGCAGCGCCATGACGGTGGGCACTTCCATCGCCGTCAGCGCGCTGGTGTGCGCCTTCGCCGCGCCGCTGCTGGGCATTTTCACAAGCGACGCCGCTGTTTTGGACATCGGCCTTACCA
>DXGT01000022.1 GCA_019113785.1 Candidatus Ruthenibacterium merdigallinarum
GGTAGTACAGCGCGTGCGCGCTGCCTTTGCAGGCGTAGATGACCAGCAGCACCATGTTGCCCGTCTGCGCGTTGGCGAAAACGCCGCCGTGCAGCAGGTAGTTGTACACCTCCAGAAAGCCGCCGATGAACGTCAGCACAAGCCCGATGCGAAGGCTTTCGTGCATGGGCACGGCCCCGGTCTGCCTCATACCGCTTTCCCCTTTCCTCTCGTCACACCGGCGCGAATTGGCTGTAATACAGCTTTGCGTAGAAGCCGCCCTGTGCGAGCAGCTGCTCGTGCGTGCCCTGCTCCACGATGTGCCCGGCGTTCATCACGAGGATCTGGTCCGCCGTCTGGATCGTCGAGAGCCTGTGCGCCACCACAAAGCTGGTGCGCCCGGCCATCAGCGCTTCAAACGCGCGCTGCACCAGCATTTCGGTGCGCGTGTCGATCGAGGACGTGGCCTCGTCGAGAATGAGCATATCCGGCTGGCACAGCATGATGCGTGCAATGCACAAAAGCTGCTTTTGCCCGGCCGACAGATTGCCGCCGCCCGGGGCGATCACCGTGTCGTAGCCGTTTGGCAGACGCTTGATGAAGCTGTGCGCATACGCGGCGCGCGCCGCTGCCACGATCTCCTCCTCGGGGGCGTCGGGCCGGCCGTAGGCGATGTTCTCGCGCACCGTGGCGTTTTTCAGCCACGTCTCCTGCAGCACCATGCCGTACAGCCCGCGCAGCGCGCTGCGCTTCATGTCCTGCACCGGCACGCCGTCCACGCGGATCGCGCCCTTTTGCACATCGTAAAAGCGCATCAGAAGATTGATCAGCGTCGTCTTGCCGCAGCCCGTCGGGCCCACGATGGCGATGCGCTGGCCGGGGCGCACGCGGAGGTTGAAGTCCTCGATCAGAGGCACTTTCGGTGTGTAGGAGAAGTGCACGTGCTCGACGTCCACTGCGCCTTCGCAGCCCGCGGGTGCTTTGGCGCCGGGGGCGTCGGGCGTCTCGGGTTCGGCGTCGATCACGGCGAACAGGCGCTCGGCGCTGGCCACGGCCGATTGCAGCTGCGTGATGACGCCCGTCACCTCGTTGAAGGGTTTTGTATACTGGTTTGCGTACGTCAAAAAGCTGCTGAGCTGGCCGACGCTGATGGCGCCCATCACCGCGGCGATGGCGCCGAACACCACCACCGCCGCGTAGACGATGGCGTTGACAAAGCGCGTGCCGGGGTTGGTGATGGAGGAATAGAAAATGCTCTTGAGGCCCGTGTCGTACACTTCGTCGCTGATGGCGTCGAAGCGCGCAAAACAGCGCTCCTCATAGCCGAAGGCGCGCACGACGTCCTGCCCGGCCACCATCTCGTTGACAAAGCCGGACAGCTGGCCCTGCGCGTCGCTCTGCGCTTTGAAAAAGTGCGACGTGCGCTTGGCCACGAACCCGGCGAACCAGATGGACGCCGGCGTCACGACGACCACCACCATCGCGATGGCAAAGTTGAGCGCCGCCATGATGACGAGCGTGCCCAAAATGGTGGCGACGCCCGGCAGCAGCTGCGTCAGCGCCTGCAAAATGCCCTCGGAGACGAATTCGGCGTCGTTGACCATGCGGCTGACGATATCGCCGTGCGCATGGCCGTCGATATAGCGCAGCGGCACGCGGTTGATGCGGGCAAACGCCTCGCGGCGCATGTCGTTCGCCGCCCAGGCGGAGATCTTGCGCGTGGCGACGTTCGTCACCCACTGGAACGCCGACGCCAGCAGCACGCTGGCGGCAAGCAGCGCCAGCCAGAACGCGACGCCGCGGTAGTCCACCTCGCCGGGGCCGAGCACACAGTCCACCGCGCGGCCGATGAACACCGGCCCCAGCAGCGTGAACAGCACATAGCACAGCGCGCACGCCGAGCCCAGCGCCAGCTGGCCGCGGTATGGCGCAAGGTAGCCCATCACTCTGCGAATGGTCTCTTTCATGCCGGCACCTCCCCGTCCACGCCCTGCGAGCGGCAGATTTCGCGGTACACTTCGCACGTCTCCAGCAGCGCCTCGTGCGTGCCAAGGCCCACGGCGCGCCCGTCGTCCAGCACAAGGATCTTGTCCGCGTGGCGGATGCTGGCGGCGCGCTGGCTCACCATCACGACCGTGCGCCCGGCGGCCTCCTCGCGCAGCGAGCGGCGCAGCGCGGCGTCCGTCGCGTAGTCCAGCGCCGAGGCCGCGTCGTCCAGAATGAGGATCGCCGGGTCCGTCACCACGGCGCGCGCAATGGTCAGACGCTGCTTTTGGCCGCCGGAGAGGTTCTTGCCCCCCTCTTCCACGGGCGTGTCCAGCCCCTGCGGCTTTTCGCGCACGAACGCCTCGCCCTGCGCGATGCGCAGCGCATGCCACAGCTGCTCGTCGCTCGCGTTTTCGTCGCCCAGGCGCAGATTGGAGCGCACAGTCCCCGTGAACAGGCGCGCCGCCTGCGGCACGATGCCGATCTCGCGGTGCAGATCCGCCAGCGTATAGTCCCGCACGTCGACGCCGTCCACTTTTACGGCGCCGCAAGTTGCGTCGTACTCGCGGCACAAAAGGCGCACGAGCGTCGTTTTGCCGCAGCCCGTGCCGCCGATGACGCCCAGCGTCTCGCCGGCGGCGAGCGAAAACGAGAGCTCCTCCAGCGCGGGGTCGCCGCCGCCGGGATAGGTGAACGTGACATGTTCGAACGAGATGCGCGGTGCGCCCGGCGTTTTGGCGGCGCTGTGCGCCGGCTGGGGCATGTTGTCCTGCAACGAAAGCACCTCGCCCACACGCTTGGCGCTGGCGATGGCGCGCGTGAAGATCACGATCAGGTTCGCCAGCACGATCAGCGCCAGCAGCGTCTGCGTCATGTAGTTGACCAGCGCGATGATGTCGCCCTGCGCGACGATGCCCGCGTCCGCATAATTGGCGCCCATCCACACAATGACGACGATGGCAAAGTTCACGATCACGGTGGTGATGGGGCTCAGCGCCGCGGAGATCTTGCCCACGCGGACGTTCAGCGCGGCCAGGTCGTCGCCCGCGCGCGAGA
>DXGT01000023.1 GCA_019113785.1 Candidatus Ruthenibacterium merdigallinarum
GGTATAATGAATTTGCCCGAAGACGGGCCAGTCAAAGGAGGGTGTCGCTATGAAATTGATCACTGCAATCGTCAACAAAGAGGACTCCAGCGCGGTTTGCAACGCCTTGACGAAGGGCGGCTTTTCCGTGACGCGTCTGTCCACGACAGGCGGGTTTCTGATGGCGGGCAACATGACGCTTCTCATCGGCACCGAGGACGACAAGGTGGACGAGTGCCTCGCGCTGATTGCCTCGCGCGCGAAGCAGCGCAAAGAGGTCGTGCCCAGCACGGCGTCCTACGGCATCGGCGTCACGACGGCCTATCCGCTGGAGGTCACCGTGGGCGGCGCAACGGTGTTCGTCACGAATGTCGAGCGCTTTGAAAAGCTGTAATGGCAAGTGCGCTTGACGCCCTTGTCGGCAACGAGACGGTCAAACAGAGCCTTTTGGCTGCGATGCAGCGCGGGCGGCTCGCGCACAGCATCCTCCTCTGTGGGGAGGAGGGCTGCGGCGCGGGCTTTGCCGCGCGCTGCCTTGCAGCCGATTTTCTGTATCCGGGCGCGCCCGAAAGCCCGGCCGCGCAGGCGGTGCTGGCGGGCGATAGCCCCGAGCTGATGGTGCTGGCGGGCTCCGGCGCTTCGGGCGAGATCCGCATCGACGACGTGCGCAGCGTGCGCCGCAAAGTGTACGACACGGCGTTGAGCGCCGCCGGGCGCGCGGTGATCGTCAAAGGGGCCGACCGGCTGAACGCCTCCAGTGCGAACGCGCTGCTGAAGGTGATCGAGGAGCCGCCCGAGAACGTGCTGTTCATCTTCACGGCGCCCAGCGAGGCCAGCGTGCTGCCCACCATCCGCAGCCGCTGCTGCGCGTACAGCCTGGCGCCCGTGACGGCGCAGGAGTGCCGCGCGTATCTCGCGGCGCGTTTTCCCGCCGAGCGCGAGCTGGACGCGCTGTGCCGCATCTTTGAAGGGCGCATCGGCAGCGCGGTGCGCGTGTTGGGCGACGCCGCCGAACGGCAGGCGCTGGCCGACGCGCGCAGCCTGGCGCGCGCCGTGGCCCGGCGGGACGTGTACGCAGCCATGCAGCTGCTGGCGAAGGCAGAGCGCGACCGCGCGGCCAGCCGGCGCCTGCTGGCGCTGTTTTCCAGCGTGTGCGCAGCGTCCCTTGCCGGCGGCGGGGAGCTTGCGCCCGCCGACGCGGCGCGCGGGGCGCGGCAGGCCGCGCGCACGGACGCGCTGCTGGCGGCCAACGTGAATGGCAAGCTGGCGCTGACGTGCCTGGCCGGCGCGCTGTGCGCCGGGTGAGGGTGCATAGCGCCCACCGACTGAGATTTGGAAAGGATATTTCGGCAATGGTCAAAGTGATCAGCGTCCGCTTTAAAAAGGCGGGCAAAGTATATTATTTCGACCCCGGCGCGTTTTCCGTGCGCGAGGGGGAGTATGTGATCGTGGAGACGGCCCGCGGCGCCGAGTGCGGCGAGGTGGTGCAGGGCGTGCACGAGGTGCCCACGGCCAAGGTGGCCAAGGCGCTCAAGCCCGTGGTGCGCATGGCGGACGCGATGGACGTGCGCCGCATGGAGAAGAACCGCGCCGACGAAAAGCGCGCGTTCCGGGTGTGCGAGGAGCGCATCGCCCATCACAAGCTGGACATGAAGCTGGTGGACGCGGAGTACACGCTCGACCGCTCGAAGATCCTGTTCTACTTCACGGCCGACGGGCGCGTCGATTTCCGCGAGCTGGTGAAGGACCTGGCGGGCCAGTTCCACACGCGCATCGAGCTGCGCCAGATCGGCGTGCGCGACGAAAGCCGCATGAAGGGCGGGCTGGGCATCTGCGGCCAGCCGTTCTGCTGCAGCCGCTTTTTGAAAAACTTCCAGCCGGTGTCCATCAAGATGGCGAAAGAGCAGGGCCTGTCGCTGAACCCCGCGAAGATCAGCGGCGCGTGCGGCCGCCTGATGTGCTGCCTTGTGTACGAGCAGCCGGCGTACCAGTACCTCAACCGGATCACGCCGGGCGTGGGCAGCGTTGTGAAGACGCCGGACGGCACGGGCACCGTGGTGGAGACGAACGTCGTGGCGGGCACGCTGCGCGTGCGCATGGAGGCGCCGTCCACGCTGGTGAAGACGTATCCGCGCAAAGAGTGCCAGTACCTGCGCGGCGGCAAGCGCGCGCCGATACCCGAGCCGCAGGAGGACGACGCGCCGTGACGCCCCGCGCCGGCATTGCCGGCGGGCCAAAATGGCGGTTTGCGGCGCGCCGGTGCTGCAAAACTTGTAAAAACACTTGAAAAATTTAAAGTTTGTGTTACAATAAAACCACTGGAAGCGCCCTTTTCGGGCGCCTCTTCGTCCAAAGCAGACCGCGCCGCCTGCTTTGGAGGCAGAGATTTATTTTGCAGCGCGGAGAAAAGGATGGAGAGTTATGGCTTACAAAATCAGCGACGATTGCATTTCCTGCGGCACCTGCGCCGGCGTTTGCCCGGTCAGCGCCATCTCTGAGGGCGATGGCAAGTATGTCATCGACGCCGACGCTTGCCTCGATTGCGGCACCTGCGCCGGCGAGTGCCCGGTGGGCGCCATCTCTGAGGGCTAAAAAGCCACAGCGGCAAGGCGGGCGTTTGCCCGCCTTGTTTTCTTTTGGAAATTTCTGCACGACAGGCGGCGGGCCCAGGCCCGCCGCACGAAACGGCGGGGCCGCAAGAGGCGCCGCAAGGGGGAGGCCGGCATGAGCGGCACATTGTATGTTGTGGCGACGCCCATCGGCAATCTGGGCGATCTGACGCCGCGCGCGGCGCAGACGTTCGCCGAGGCGGATTTCATCGCCGCGGAGGACACGCGCGTCACGCTGAAGCTGCTCAACCATCTGGGGCTGAAAAAGCCGCTGGTGAGCTATTACGAGCACAACCTGCGCGAGCGGGGCGACTACATCCTCGGGCGCATCGCCGCGGGCGAGAGCTGCGCGCTGTGTTCGGACGCGGGCATGCCCGCGGTGTCCGACCCGGGCGAGGCGCTGGTGCGCGACGCGCACGCGCGCGGCATCCGCGTGGTGCCGGTGCCCGCGGCCAGCGCGGCCGTCACGGCGCTGGCCGTCTCCGGGCAGGCGACGGGGCGCTGGGCGTTCGAGGGCTTTCTGCCCACGAACCGCCGCCAGCGCAAGGAGCGGCTGGCGGCGCTGGCCGGGGAGGAGCGCACGGTGATCTTCTACGAGGCGCCGCACAAGCTGTGCGCGACGCTGGCGGACCTGGAGGAGGCGTTCGGCGCGCAGCGCGGCCTGACGGTGTGCCGCGAGCTGACGAAGCTGCACGAGGAGATCTGCGTGACCACGGTGGGTATCGCGCGCGCACATTATGCGGAGAACGCGCCGCGCGGCGAGTTTGTGCTGGTGATGGCCGGCGCGCCGAAGCAGGAGGCGCCGCAGATGACGCTGGACGAGGCCGTCAGCCTGGCGCGCGAGCGGATGGCGCAGGGCTGCAGCGCGGCTGCGGCCGCCAAGGAGGCCGCGGCCCGCTCGCCGTATTCAAAAAGCGAGATCTACCGCCGCTGTACGGAATGAGAGGGAAGGCATGAAGCTGCTGGTTTTTTCCGATACGCACGGCCATACCGGGCATCTGCGCGCCGCATTGCAGCGCCACCCGGACGCCGCCGCGCTGTTTTTTTTGGGCGACGGCCTGCGCGACATCGAGGAGCTGGAGGATACGCACCCCGCGCTGCGCGTGTACGCGGTGCGCGGCAACTGCGACTATGCTTCCTTCGCCCCGCAGGACGGGCTGGCCGCGTTCGACAATGTGCTGTTCTATTACACGCACGGCCATCTGCTGGGCGTGAAGGCCGGCTATGAGCAGCTGTATTTCGCCGCCAAATCGCGCGGGGCGGACGTGGCGCTGTTCGGCCACACGCACCGCGCCTTCTGTGAGGAATGGGACGGCGTGACGCTGTTCAACCCGGGCACGCTGTCCTACCCGGACGCGAGCTACGGGGTGATCGAGCTTGCAAACGGTAAGCCTACGTTCCGGATCGAGCATTTGTAAAAAAGGCGCAGCCGTGCGGCTGCGCCTTTTTTGCGCCCTGTCCGGGGAAAACCCCGGGAAAGGGAAGCGCCCCCGTGCGGCGTGCACAGGGGCGCTAAGGGGTATCTCTCTTGGTGTGAGGAGGAATCATGTACAGAGTCGGGATTGCGGCTTCCCTTCTCTGTGCTTCTCATTATAAAAGCCAATTAAGAGCGTTGTTTGAATGGTCTGTGAATATTCTGTAAATATGTGCCGCTTATTTGATGGCGCTGTCCGGCGCAAGCCACACGCGCACGGCCTCCAGCGCCTTTTCCGGCTCCACATGGCGGTCGGCGCGGTATTTTTCCTTGTCCAGCAGCTCGCGGAAGTCCTTCAGCGTGTAGTGGCCGGTGTTGCGCGGCAGCGCCAGCGTGGCCTTCGGGTTCGTAAACACGCACACCGTCTCCACGGGCACATTTTTCAGGTGCGCGGTGAACAGCGCGTCGCGCACCATGCGCGTGTCCGCGGCGGCCTCGGTGATGGGGTTGTTGAAGGGCTCGCGCTCGTCGCCCGCCACGCGCAGCCATTTGGCGTCGCCCGCGTTGCCGTAGATCTCGCCGCCAAGGCCGATGCACTTGACGCACAGCAGCCCGAACGAGCCGGCGAGGATGAAGTCAAGGTCGGCATAGCGCCCGTTTTTGGCCAGCGTGGCCGGGGCCAGGATCTGGCAGCCGTTTTCGCCGGCAAAGCGGCGCGCGGCGGCCAGCGCTTTGGACGCGCGGGCCGGCGCCTCCAGGTCTTTCACTTTCTGCTTGTGCGCATCGCTGTTTTCTTTGCGGTATACATAGATGAAGAACGACGCCATCACAATGATGGCCACCACCACCAGCAACAATTCCATCAGAGGCAAAACAAAGACCCTCCCAAAAACGGATTTGCACGCGGCAAAGGCCCGCGGAGCGCCCGCGAGCCGGCCCGGCAAAAGCGGTGCGCCGGCACTGTGCGCTGTTACTTAGTATAGCAAAAAACAGCGAAAAACACAATTCTTTTGTCGCCAAAAATATGCCGCCGCGCAAAGGGCGCGCCGGCGCCGCGCGCTGCGTAATTTTGAAAAAAGCCGCAAAAAACCATTGACAAGAACAAAACACTGTGCTATCATAATTAAGCACCTTTCAGAAGGTGCTTCGTTCGTGCGCTGCTAGCTCAGTTGGATAGAGTGTTTGGCTACGAACCAAAAGGTCAGGGGTTCGAATCCCTTGCAGCGCACCAGCGCCGCGGCTTTTCAGCCGCGGCGCTTTTTGTTTGCTTCCCGTGCGCGTTTCCCGAAGGGGGCGGCCCTGCGGCAAACGGCCAAACGCCGCAGCGGCATAAGGAACCAAAGATTTTGCGGCTTTGTTTTCTTATGGAGCCGCGCATACGCGCCGTTCCTTTTTATGGCCTTTGTGCGGCGTGCCGGCAAAAATTTTTTTGGCCCAAATGGCGGGCGGGTGAAACGTGGGAATTTCCAGCCGGGGAGGGCGAAAGCGGCTGTGCGCTGAAAAACGGTGCGCAGCTGGCCGCGCAATGCTTATCCGCACTGCATGGCGCGGGGCGCCTGCGGCGTTGACAGGGGAAAAAACGGGCGATATAATGGCCTTGTTTCCGAACCGGGTGGCCTACCGCGATATGCCATGGCCTGCCGGTCTGTGAGGGCGGGTGCGCCCTCCGCGAGTGGCGCGGGAAACGGCGCCGCTTTCCGTGTTTGAGAAGGAGACGGCAACCGAACATTCCGCGCATCGCCTGCGGCGGGTGTGCTTTTTTGCGATGCTGTCTTGTTCCGGGAACAGGGCGGCTTTTTTGTTTGCAAAAGCCGCGGCGGCCCGCGGACAGCAGGCGGTCGAAGAATAAGGACGCGGCCGTGCGGTTCATGGCGGCGGCCCCGCGGACGCGGGGCCGGTCTTGCAAAATACGGTTTGCCAAGGGGGGTGGATGCAGTGAAAAAACGGCCTTGCGCGGTGCTGCTCGCGCTGGCGCTGCTTTTGCTGGCGTCGGTGCTGGTGTCCGTCTCGCTGGGGCGCTACGCCATCTCGCCCTCCGAGCTTGTCGGCATCCTGCGCGCGCAGCTCTTTGGCGGGGAGGTCTACTGGTCGCCGATCCAGCAATCGCTGCTTTTGAACCACCGGCTGCCCCGCGTAGCGGCCGCCTGCCTGGTGGGCGCGTGCCTGGCCGCCGCCGGGGCGTCTTATCAGAGCGTGTTCCAAAACCCCATTGCGGCGCCCGACATCCTCGGCGCGTCCTCCGGCGCGGCGCTGGGGGCCGCGCTGGCGATCTTCCTCGGATGGGACGGCACGGCGCTGGTGCTGTCGGCGTTCCTCTTCAGCCTGGGCACGGTGGCCGCCGTGCTTTTCATCGGCAGCCGCACGCGCGGCAAGCGCACGCTGGGGCTGGTGCTCGCCGGCGTGATGGTCAGCTCGCTTGTGTCCTCAATGACCTCGTTCATCAAGCTGGTGGCCGACCCGGAGGACCAGCTGCCCGCCATCACCTACTGGCTGATGGGCAGCTTGAACGGCATTGCCCCGCAGGATCTGGTGTTTGCCGTGTGGCCCATGCTGGCGGGGCTTGTGCCGCTGCTGGCGCTGCGCTGGCGCATCAATGTGCTGACGCTGGGCGATCAGGAGGCGCAGGCCATCGGTGTGGATGCGCGCCGCCTGCGCGCGCTGGTCGTCCTGTGCGCGACGCTCGTCACGGCGGCCAGCGTCTCCATCAGCGGCATGATCGGGTGGGTGGGGCTTGTGATCCCGCATTTTGCGCGGCGCATCGTGGGCAGCAACTACCGCTATCTGCTGCCGGCCGGCGCGCTGCTCGGCGCCGTTTTCCTGCTGTGGGTGGACGACATCTCCCGCAACCTGATGGCCACCGAGATCCCCATCGGCATCCTCACCTCGTTTTTGGGCGCGCCGTTCTTTTTATATCTGATCTCCCGCGGGGGTGAGCGCATTTGAGCATCTGTGTGGACCATCTGAGCTTCTCCTACGGCGGCGGCCCGGTGCTGCGGGACGTCAGCTTTTGCATGCAGGAGGGGGAGTTCCTCTCCGTGCTGGGGCCAAACGGCGTGGGAAAAAGCACGCTGTTCCGCTGCATGCTGGGCCAGCTCGCGCCGCAGAGCGGCAGCGTCACCGTGCAGGGCAAGCGCATTGAGGCGATCCCGCCCCGAAACCGTGCCCGGCTGATCGCCTACATCCCCCAGTCGCACAACCCGGTGTTCAACTTCACGGTGCGGGACATGGTGCTGATGGGCACCATCGCGCAGACGGGCGTGTTCTCGGCCCCCGGCGCAGAGCAGGAGGCCCTTGCCGAAAAGACGCTGCGTCAGCTGGGCATCGCCCATCTGGCCGGCTGCGGCTACGCCAGCATCAGCGGCGGCGAGCGTCAGCTGGTGCTCATCGCGCGGGCCATTGCCCAGCAGGCGCACATCCTTGTGATGGACGAGCCCACGGCCAATCTCGATCTGGGCAACCGTATCCGTGTGCTGCGGGCGGTGCGCGCGCTCGCACAGCAGGGCTACGGGGTGATCCAGTCCACCCACGACCCCGAGCAGGCCTATCGCTATTCCGACCGGGTGCTGGCGCTGTACGAGGGCCGGGTGCTGGCGCTGGGCACGCCGCAGAGCGTGATCGACGGGCCGCTGATCTCAAAGCTGTACGGCGAGGAGATACAGGTGTGCAGCCTGCGGGACGATACGGTGCGCGTGTGCGTCCCCGCCGTAGGCTGCGAGGAGAGGAAGGAGAAACCAACATGCGAAAACAATGTCTGAGCCTTTTGACCGCTGCGGCGCTGTGCCTGCAGCTGTGCGCCTGCGCCGCCCCCGCGGCCGGCGCGTCCGCCTCTGCCCCGGCCGCGCAGAGCGCGTCCGCGTCCGCCGGGCAAGAGGGTTTTTCGTTCACCGACGACATCGGGCGCACCGTCGAGCTGGCGGCGCAGCCCGAGCGGATCGTGCCGGCCGCGCCGCTGGCGCAGATTATCCTGTTTGCCATCGCGCCGGACAAGCTGGCCGGCCTTTCGAGCGAATGGTACGACTCCGCCCGCGGCATCATCGGCGAGCAGTATTTCGAGCTGCCGGTCTTCGGCGGGCTGTACGCCTCGGCCGACCTGAATGTGGAGGAGCTGGCCGCCGTGCAGCCGGACCTCATCATCGACATCGGCGAGGAGAAGGATTCGTCCGTCGACGACCTCGACCGCCTGCAGCAGCAGACGGGCATCCCCACGGTGTACATTTCGGCGGACCTCGCGTCCATGACGCAGACCTTCCGCACGCTGGGCGCGCTGCTGGGCGAGGAGGAACAGGCGGAAAAGCTGGCCTCCTTCTGCGAGCGGGTGTATCAGCGCACGCTGTCCATCATGGAGCAGGTGGGCGACGACAAAGCGGACGCGCTGTACGTCATCGGCGACAAAGGGCTGAACGTGCTGGCGAAGGGCTCGTACCACGCCGAGCTGCTGGACCTGCTGACGAACAATCTGGCCGTGGTGGACACGCCTTTGAGCAAGGGAACGGGCAATGAGGTCAGCATGGAACAGATCTCGCTGTGGGACCCGTCGTTCGTCATCTTCGCGCCGGACAGCATCTACGACACCGCCAAGCAGGACCCCAGCTGGAGCCAGATCGACGCCATCGTCCACAACAACTATGTGCGCGTGCCCGACGCGCCGCACAACTGGATGAGCATGCCGCCTTCCGTGCAGCGTTATCTGGGCCTGATCTGGCTGCCGGCAGTGCTGTACCCGGAGTACTGCGACTATGACCCCGAGGAGGAGATCCGGGAATATTACGAGCTGTTTTACCACTGTGAACTGACGCAGGAGCAGTACCGTCAGATCACGGACGGCGCGTTTTTGGAGTGAGCGTATGCACTGCCTGATCGTGGGCCCGCCGGGCGTGGGCAAAAGCACGCTGATCTGCCGCGTGCTGCGGGAGCTGGCGCTGCCGGTCGCCGGGTTTGTGACGAAAAAGCAGCCGGCGCCAGCCGGGGAAACGCGCGGCTGCCCCGTGTATCTGTACCCCGCGGACGAAGCGGAAAAGGACGGGGCGCTGGTCTGTTACTGCGGGCAGAAAAACCTCGAGCAGGCGCGTGAGGCGTTCGACCGGTTCGCGCCGCGCCTACTCGAAGAGGCCGCGCCCGGCAGCGTTTTCCTTATGGACGAGCTGGGGTTCCTCGAATCCCGCGCGCAGGCGTTTTGCAGCGCCGTTTTGCAGCGGCTGGACGGGGACGTCCCGGTGATTGCCGCCGTCAAGGACCGCGAGACCCCGTTCCTCGCGCAGGTGCGCGCGCACGGGAACTGCCGCGTGTTCCCCATCAGCCGGGAAAACCGCGACGCGCTGTTCTTCGATGTCCTGGAATTTATGAAACAACAGACGAGGTGAAGCGGAAATGGCTCGAAAGACCCTGATTTTGAACGGTTCGCCGCGCGAGCACGGCAACACGGCCGCGCTCGTCGCCGAGCTGAAAAAGCACCTTTCCGGCGAGGTGGTGGAGCTGTCGGCGTACCGCTCCCGCATCGCGCCCTGCGTGGATTGCCGCCGCTGCTGGACAACGGCGCAGTGCGCGGTGCGCGACGAGATGCAGATCGTTTACGACGACGATTTCGACAACGTCGTGATCGCCTCGCCCGTCTATTTCAGCACGCTGACGGGGCCGCTGCTCGGCGTGATGAGCCGCATGCAGCCCTGGCACGCCGCCATGTTCTTTTTGCACCGGCCGCTGTGCCAGCGCAAAAAGAAAGCGGCCGCCATTCTGACGGCCGGGGGCAAGGGGAACCAGGGCAACGCGTCGCACCACCTCAGCGCGTTTTTCCGCATGCTGAACGCCGAGGGGTTCCGCGAGCACACGGTCTGCTCGGCGAACACGGACACGGTCCCCGCCTGGCAGGACGCCGACGCCATGCGCCGGACGGCCGAGCTGGCAAAGTGGCTGATGGAAGATTGAAGGAGGGGTCCAGATTGCAGAAGATTCCCGCCGTGGGCTTTTCCGCGTTTTCCGGAACGGGGAAGACCACCCTGCTGGAGCGCCTGATCGGCTGCCTCAAGCAGGAGGGCCTGCGCCTTGCCGTGGTCAAGCACGACGCGCACGATTTTACCATCGACCACCCCGGGAAGGATTCGTGGCGCTTTGCGCAGGCGGGCGCCGACGCGGTGCTCATCAGTTCGGGCGCGAAAACGGCCCTCATCGAGCAGCGGCCCCGCACGTTCGAGGAAAATCTGGCGGCCCTGCGCGATGTGGACCTGATCCTCGTGGAGGGCTATAAACAGCAAGACCTTCCCCGGGTCGGCCTGTGCCGGAAGGCCACCGGGAAAGGTCTGCCCTGCGATGCTGCGGCGTACATCGCGCTTGTCACAGACGACGAGGCGCTGCGCGCGCGCAGCGCCGTTCCGTGTTTCGGGTTTGAGGATGCGGCGCCGCTGGCAGAATTCCTGCTGCGCTACACGGGCCTGCGGCGCTGAGCGGGCGCTATTGGCTCGGTGTGCGGCGCAGCGCCTCGTACGCCTGCGGCGTGTTGACGTTGAACAGCTGGCCTTCCAGCGCCAGAGGGACGGTCGCCTCGCACACGGCGCAGCCCGAGAGAAAGCGCATCACGCGCCGCTCCCCGCCCTCCAGGCAGGCGCGGGCGGCCGGCTCCAGGCTTTTTCTGTAAATACCGCACAGGGGATGGCTTCGGCCGTCCCCTGTTTTTGCAATGCAGGCGTCCAGCCCGTCCCGCCAGCAGCCATACAGAAAGCGCACCAGGCGCATCGTGAGCAGGGGCGTGTCACAGGCGGTGAAAAACACGAGCGGAGTCCGGGCCTGCGCAAGGCCGGTGGCCATGGCGCCCAGAGGCCCGCAGCCGGGGTACAGGTCCTCTGCCGTCTCCAGCGAGGGGTCGAAGCGCTCTTTGCGGTCCACCGAGACAAAGCGGCGGGGAAACGGCGAGAGCTCGCGGTACAAAACCGTGAGGAACGTCTCGCCCTGCCACAAAAGGCCGCTTTTCATCTGCCCGCCCATGCGTTTTGCCTCGCCGCCCGCCAAAATCACCGCGGTGCTCTGTTCGATCAGCGCGTCTGTGCGCGCGCAGTTTTGCACAGGCCTATCCAAGCACGATCACCCGCCTTTCACAGGAGTCCCCGGTACAAAAACGCCGTTCCGGCAAGGCGCACGGCTTTGCCGGAACGGGTCACGCAGGGGGAAAGGATCACTTTTTGATGTTCTCCTCGTAGCACTTTTTCAGCGCGTCGCACATGCCCTGCAGCTGCTTGTGCGTGCAGGCGATGTTCATGCGCATGAAGCCCTCGTTGCCGGGGCCGAACTCGGTGCCGGAGGAATAGACGATGCCGTAGCGGTACAGCAGCTTTTCCAGCTGCTCGCAGGTCATGCCCCACTCGGTGAAGTCGAGCCAGAACAGATAGGAGGCCTCGGGCTTCGTCAGCACCACCTTCATATCGTTCTCCGCGAAGAACTTCACGGCGTAGTCCTTGTTGGCCTGCAGGTACTTCTGCAGCTCGGCGATGTACTCGTCGGCGCCGTTGAGGCCGGCGGCCATGCCCACGAGGCCCAGGTCGATGATCTCGACGCGCACGTTCGCGGACACCACCTCGTACCGGCGGCGAAGCTTCTCGTTGGGGATGACGGTCACGGCGGCCTTCAGGCCGGGGATGCCGAACACCTTGCCGCTGCTGGTCAGCATGATGCAGTTGCTGGCGTCCTTGTCGCACACGTGCAGGATGGACACGTGCTGGCGGCCATCGTAATACACGTCGGAGTGGATCTCATCGCTGATGATCAGCACGTCGTTCGCGACGCACAGATCGTACATGCGCTGCATTTCCTCCTTCGTGAAGCCGCGGGTCACGGGGTTGCCGGGGTTGCACACCACGAGCACGCGCGTCTTGGGATCGCGCGCCATCTCTTCCAGCTGCTCGAAGTTGATGTGCCACTCGCCCTTTTCGCGGTCGTACACGAGGCGGTTCTCGTACACAAGGCGGCCGTTGTTGCGCGGCACGTTGTACAGGTGGCCGAAGGTGGGCGTCTGGATGATCACGCCGTCGCCGGGAGAGGTGTACGCATCCAGCAGCACCTTGTACACGGCCATCAGGGCCGTGCCGGGGAAGACGTGGGCGGGGTCGATGTTCAGGCCGTAGTGGCGGTTCTGGTAACCGGCGAACGCCTCCTGGAAGTAACCTTTGTCGCAGCAGTAGGACAGCACGCCCTGGTCGATCTTATCGTGCAGCGCCTGGCGTACGACGTCCGGCATTCTGAAGTCCATGTCCGCGGTGCCCATGGGGTAGGCCGCGCCTTTTCCTTCGCCGTCCCATTTCCAGGTGTTCGTGTTGTGGCGGTCCAAAGGCAAATCAAAGTTGATCATAATATTCGCCGACCTTTCTTGACATAAAATGAAAGCGGCCCGCCGTCCGGTGCGGAGGAAAGGGCGCCGGCGAGCGCCGCCCGGGCCGTTTGGGTACAAATGCGTGGGACAGGGCGCCATCCTGCGCCCGGCGGCGCCGGACGCAGGATGGGAGCCTGATGGAGGGGGTCGGCAGCAAAGCTGCCGCTTTCAGCAAAAAGCCTTTTACTCGGCCGCGGCCTCCACCTCAGCATCCTGCTGCGGCGGGGTCAGCTTGACAAAGCGCTTGCCGTTCTTGAAGCCGATGCCCACGAAGGACAGGATGATGGCCATCACCGAGCAGCCCCAGCCGAAGAAGTTGTAGGGCAGGGCGGCGATGGTGGACACGCCGGTGACAGAGGTCAGGAACACGGCGGTGTCGCACCAGGGGATGCAGGTCAGGTACTGGGTGCTCGCGCTGACGGCGCCGGAAACGAGGTCCAGGCTGTCCATGCCGGCATCCTCAAACTTCTTGAGGAACAGGTCCTTGGGCATCATGCCGGCCAGGAACGAGCTGGAGGTCAGGCCGACGACCATGCCGGCGACCACGACGGAGGAAGCGGTCAGAGCCGGGCGGCTCTTCACATGGGAGAACAGGGCCTCGGCGATGACGTTGATGGCCTTGGTCTCGGTCATGATCGTGCCGAACATGGTGGCGATGATCACGATCAGAGCGGCGCTGACCATATCCAGCGCACCGCCGCGGTTGACCAGGTTCAGGAAGATCTCGCTGTAGCCGGAGGGGTCGATGCCGAGCGTGCTCTCCAGATTGAAGCCGGAGTACACGGCGTCAAGGCCGCTGCCGATGTCAAAGCCGTTGAACACGGCGCCGAAGACGAGGGCGATCAGCGAGCTGACGACCAGCGTTTTGAGGATGGGCGCCTTGCGGAAGGTGAGCACGAACACCAGCACCATCGGCAGGATGACCAGCGGGTTGGTGTTGTACACGGAGGCGATGTCGTGGCGGATCAGGTCGACGGAAGCGAGGTCCGCCGAGGAGCTGCCGTACATGAAGCCCAGCACCAGATAACCGACGGTGGACAGCACGATGACGGGGATGGTGTAGTGCGCCATGCGCTTGATCATGTTCATGGTGTCGGTGCGGGCGAAACCGGCGGCGACGTTGGTGGTGTCAGCCATCGGCGAGCACAGCTGGCCGACGTGCGAACCGCCGGCCACAGCGCCGGCCACGATGGGCAGGGGCACGCCCATGCTCTGCGCAATGGCGATCATGATGACGCCCACGGTGCCCACAGTGCCCCAGGAGGTGCCGATGATGACGGAGACGATGGCCGTGATCACAAACGACAGCACGATCATGGAAGCCGGGGAGACGATGGTGATGAGGTAGTAGATGATGGTGGGGATGGTGCCGGAGAAGATCATGGCCGCCACGAACATACCGATGGCGAGAATGATCAGGAAGATCTCAATGACGCCGCGCAGACGGTCCCAGATGGGCTCGACGATCTCGCTCCAGGAGAAGCCGCAGCGCCATGCGATGATCATGCACCACACGACGGAGATGGCCAGCGCGGGGTTGATGTTGATGCCGATGTTTACCGAGTAGACGACGAGCGCCAGCAGCACTACGATCAGCGAGAAAGCCTCAATAATGTTTGGCCTTCTCTTTGTACGTTCTTTTTTCATGATAACCTCCTTAAATTTCTGCGATGACTTCTACTTCACAAAGGACGCCCTTGGGCAGCTCCTTCACCGCAACACAGCTTCGGGCGGGCTTGTTCACAAAGAACTCGGCGTACACCTCGTTGAACTTGGCGAAATTCGCCATATCGCTCAAAAAGCAGGTGGTCTTCACAACTTTGGCAAAGTCCGTGCCGGCCTCTTCCAGAACCGCCCGCAGGTTCAGCATCACCTGACGCGCCTGCGCCTCGATCGTATCGCCGCATACCGCATTGCTGGCAGGGTCAATGGGGATCTGGCCGGAAGTGAACAGAAACCCGCCCGCCGTTACCGCCTGGCAGTAGGGGCCGATCGCGGCCGGCGCCTTTTCGGTTGAAATAATTTTCATGTGTTTGCCTCCTCGCAAGAGATTGATATGCCCGGCCGCCCGCTCCGGTGCCCGGAGCCGCGCGCCGGTGTTGCAACAGGCATTCCGTTTGGGAAAGCGCCTGCTCCAGCCCGTCAGAAAAGTGTGGGCGAAAATCGACAATGGAGTGATATTGCGAAAAACATCGAAAAACCACAGAAATATTGCGAAAATTCGCCGCAATGTGTGGGGAAAGGCCCAAAATCGCCGCAATTTCCCCTCTCTGCAACCGTATTATAGCGATAAACTTTTTTTTAGTCAATTGCTGCTTTCAACAAAAAAATATCTCGTCTATTGACCTTTTGACGAGAGACGGCGCCAAAAACGGGGCGGCGTCGTCAAAAATTTATCAATAAAATTTTTTAACGTGCATTCGCGCGTGGCGCTTTTGCCCCGCCGGGCGAAGGCGCACCGGCTGCGGGCGGCGCATGCGAAAGGGGAGACAAAGCGAGGGCCCGGCGCGCTTGGCGCCGGGCCCCCGTGAAAACCGCTTGTTATTTTTTGCGCATTTTGCGCAGCCGGCGTCACCGGCCGCTTTCGATGTTCCGGATGTGCAGGTAGACGGTGTTTTTGGAGATGCCCAGTTTCTGCGCCACCTCGGCCACCGAATTCTTCATCTTGAAAAAGCCCTGCTTGTGCAGCTGCTCCACGATCCTTTTGTTTTTCAGCGAGGGCAGCACCGTGGCGTCCATATACACCGCGCTCTGCGCCTGCAGGATGGCCTCGTCCAGCAGCTCGCTCTGCGTCTTGGAAAAAATCTCCTGCCGGCCGGCGGGCGTCGCGTTCTCGTTTGCGCCGAAGGCGGACAAAACGGTTTGCAGCGGCGTGTTGAGATAGTAGTTCAGGCACAGCAGGCCGATGATGCGCTTGCGCTCGCCCATGATGGCGATCGTCGCCGACTTGAGCGGCTCACCCTTGCTGTTGCGCGTAAAATAGGTGATGTGGGTCTCGCCCTTGTCCGCCTGCAGCTTTTTCAGCATCTCCAAAGCCAGGTTGGTGATGGGCGCGCCGGCCTTGCGCCCGGTGTGCTCGCCGTTCACGATCTTGATGACCGACTTGTCCAGGTTTTCCAAACTGTGCAGCACGATCTCGCATCCGCTGCCGAGATACGCCGCCAGCCCGTCCATCAAATCGCCGTAAGAAGCCAGGATCTTCCGGTCCACTTCCGTCAGTTTCATAAACGCCTCCCTGTTATGCGCGGTTCCATAAGAAAACAAAGCCGCAAAACGCTGCCTGCAAAGCGGCGTCCGCTGCGTTATCGGGTCTTCCGCCGAGGTGTGCTGCGCCCCTCTGCATTGCACCTGCCGCCCTGCGGCGGTTTTGCGGCGCTTTGCAGTTTTTGCAAAACCCGTGTTTCCTCCATGTCGCCGCGCCGTTTCCCGTCCGCTTTTCCGGCGGCGCGACTGCCGTCCGCACGCCGCAAAAAGTGCGCGCACAGGGCGGGTCCTCTATCGTATCAACCAATATTTCGATTCTAATTATACCAAGACGGACCGCGCAAATCAATGGAAATATACGATTTATATACAATGGCCATACAATGAAAACCGCCCGCAAACGCGGCGGGCGCAGCGCGCTTTTCGCCGTCCGGCCAACGGGAAAAAGCCTGGCGGTGTGCCAAAAAGGGAAAATGACGATAAAATTATCTCGTCATTTCAAAAATCGCTTTACTATTCTTCATTGACGTGCTATGCTGTAAGACAAAGGCACACGGTTGGGCCGGCGCGCCGCGCCGTGTGCAAAAGGCAGTTATCACACCATTTTCAAAAGGAGGAGAAGCAAACCCGTGAACGTTGTGATCATTGGCAACAGCGCGGCCGGCCTGTCGGCGCTGCAGAACTTCCGGAAGCTGGACAAAACCAGCCGGGTCGTCATGATCTCCAAAGAGGGGCTGCTGCCGTATTCCCGCGTGCTGCTGCCGTATGTGCTGCGCGGCAAGCTGCCCTACGACGGCATGACCATCCGCACGCAGGAGTTCTTTTCGCGCATGGACGCGCAGTGCGTAGAAGGCACGGTGACAAAACTGGACACGGCCGCGCGCCGCGTCCTGCTGGAGGACGGCCGCAGCTTTGCCTACGACAAGGTGCTGATCGCCACCGGCTCGTACGCCGTGACGCCGCCCATCGAGGGCGCGCACCAGCCGGGCGTGGTGCACATGTGGACGAAGGCCGACGTCGACGAACTCCTGCCGCTCTTCCAAAGCGGGAAGCGAGCGGTGGTGATCGGCTCCGGCTTTGTGTCGCTGCAGGCGGCGTGGGCGGCGTGCTACCGCGGCATGAAGGTCACGGTGATCGAGCTGATGGACCGCATCATGCCCAGCGTGCTGGACGAGCACGGCGCCGAGGTGCTGGTGAAGGCCATCGGCGACAAAGGCGTGACGCTGCACACCGGCACGTCGACGGAAAAAATCGAAAGACAGGCGGACGGCTCGTTCCTGGTGTATCTGAAGGACAAAGCGCCCGTGGCGGCAGACTTTGTGATCATGGGCACCGGCGTGCGGCCCAACGTTGCGTTCCTGGAGGGCAGCGGCGTGACGGTGGCGCGCGGCATCCCGGTGGACGAGTTCATGCGCACGAATGTGCCCGACGTGTACGCGGCGGGCGACGTGGCCGCCGGGCCCACCGCCTTCGGCGACGAGCATATGATCCACGCGTTGTGGCCCACCGCTGTGGAGATGGGCAAAACCGCCGCGTTTGCCATGGCGGGCCAGCCCGTTGCCTACGAGGGCAGTTTGAACATGAACGTCACGCAGATGTACGATGTGACGGTGGCCAGCATGGGCCGCTTCAACGACGCGGACATCGACGAGGCGCGCTGCTTTGCCCCCGAGGACGGATACGGCTATCTCAAGGTCTGCTACAAGGACGGCTACATCGTCGGCGCGTGCCTTGTGGGCGAGAGCGATGCGGTGACGCTGTTCGGCAAGCTGCGCCCCATCATCCGCAAAAAGCAGAAGGTGGACTGCGACATCCACGACCTTGAGCAGATCACGAACATGCGGGCTTTTGCAAGGGCCCTTTCACACACAGCATTGCGCAGCAAAGGAGAGAGAGTATGAAAACCGTCACCATCAACCCGAAAAACTGCGTGGGCTGCCGCAACTGCGAGATGGCGTGCGCCTACGCGCAGACCGGCGACAGCTGTGCGCGCAAATGGGCCAACATCCGGGTGGTCAACAACGTGCCCATGCGCTTTGTCATGCCCATGACGTGCTTCCACTGCGAGGAGGCCTGGTGCATGGATGTGTGCCCGGCCCACGCCATCACGCGCAATGAGCAGACCGGCGCCGTCGTGATCGACCAGAGCCGCTGCGCGGGCTGCAAAATGTGCATCCTGGCCTGCCCGTACGGCAACATCCACTTCGACCACGAGGCGATGGTCAGCCGCAAGTGCGATTTGTGCGGCGGCGATCCCGAGTGCGTCAAGCACTGCATCGGCGGGGCTCTGCAATTTGAGGACATCGACGAATTCGAGGAGCGCAAAAGCCGCAGCATCAACGCGAAGATCGCTTCGCTTTTGAATGTGTGAAAGGGGGCCAACGCCATGAGTGAAGAGAAGATCGTAAAAACCCTGTGCCGCATGTGCGACGACCATTGCGGCATCGACGTGCATGTCAAGGACGGCAAAGTGGTGAAGATCGAGGGCAACCGCGAGCACGAGTGGAACCACGGCCGTCTGTGCATCAAGGGCAGCCACGGCGTGGAGATGATCTACGCCAAAGACCGCATCCACAAGCCCCTGAAAAAGACGGAGAACGGCTTTGTGGAGATCAGCCTCGAGCAGGCGCTCGACGAGATCTGCGAAAAGCTGGGCAAGATCCGCGACGAGTACGGCGCGCGCAGCATCGGCGTGTGGAAGGGTGAGGCCACGGGCTTCGCTCAGGAGGAGGAGCTGGCCCGCCGGTGGATCCACGCGCTGGGCAGCTCGAACTATTTCTCCAACGACTCCGAGTGCTCCATCGCCCGCCTGATCGGCGCTTCGCTGGTGTACGGCCGCTGGTCGGCCCAGCCCAATTACCCGAATTCGCGCTGCATCGTGATCTGGGGCTCGAACCCGCCCCACGCGCATCCCAACATGACCCAGCAGATCAACGCCGCGCGCGAAAAGGGCGCAAAGCTGATCGTCATCGACCCGCGCTACAGCGCGATGGCCCGCCAGGCCGACATCTACGTGCAGGTCAAGCCCGGCAGCGACGGCGCGCTGGCCCACGGCATCGCCCGCGAGCTGATCGCCCACGGATGGATCGACCGCGAATTCATCGACAATTACAGCGTCGGCTACGACAAGTACGAGGCCTATGTGCAGAAGTTCGACTACGCCTATGTCTCCGGCGAATGCGGCATCGACGCGGCGGCGCTGATCCCGCAGATCGCCGCCGAGCTGCACAAAGCGGCGCCCCGTGTGGCCATCTATGTGGGCAACGGCCTCGAGCACCACGAAAACGGCATCAACAACATCCGCGCCGTGTTCTGCCTGGACGGCCTGCTGGGCAGTGTGGACGCCGAGGGCGGCAATTACTTCTCCGTGCCCTCGGGCCAGCGCAGCCTGACGATCTACAACGAACGTCCGCTGCTGGAGCAGGGGCCCATCGGCGTTGACAAGTACCCGGTTTTGTACGATTACCACAAAGAGTGCCACACCATGACGCTGATGGACGCCATCCTGTCCGGCAAGCCCTACCCGTTCAAGGCGCTGGTGATGACCGCGGCGAACCCCGTGCTGACGAACCCCAACACGCCGAAGGTGAAAAAAGCGCTCGCGAGCCTCGATCTGTTTGTCGTGCGCGATCTGTTCCTCACCGAGACGGCCCAGCTGGCCGACTATGTCCTGCCCGCGGCCTCGTACCTTGAGCGCAGCGAGCTGCACACCTTCAGCGGCCTGCAGAAGATCGCGCTGACGAGCCGCGTATTGCAGCCCGAACCCGATGTGCAGGACGAATATCAGTTCTTCCACGACACGGCCCATCGCCTGGGCGCGGGCGAATGGTTCCCCTGGAAAGACGAGGACGAGCTGAACGAGTGGCTGGTGGAGGACTGCGCGTTCACCATCGAAGACCTGAAGAACAACCCCTCGGGCTATCATTACGCCGAGCACCAGTTCCAGAAATACAAGGCGAACGCCGCCGCCGGGAAAAAGCCCTTCAACACGCCCACCGGCAAAATGGAATTCGCCTGCCAGTACCTGAAGGATCTTGGGTATCAGGAGCTGCCGGAGTATTTCCCCCCGCGCTCGAATGCGAGCCCCAGCGCAGAATATCCGTTCACGCTGGTGACCGGCGCGCGCAAGGTGATGTACTACCACGGGCGCAACCACAACCTGCCCGGGCTGGCCAGCGCCATGCCGGACCCCGAGATCGAGATGAACCCGCAGGACGCAGAGCGCCTGCACGTCGCCAGCGGCGATGTGGTGCGCGTCACCTCGGCCATCGGTTCGATCGAGATCCCCGTCGCCGTGATGCAGGAGGGCGAGATCGGCGTCGGCGTGGTGCAGATCACGCACGGCTGGAAGCAGGCGGACGTGAACCGCATCACCCACGACGACCGGTTCGACCCCATCAGCGGTTTCCCCTTGATGAAGGCCGTGCAGGTGAAGATCGAAAAAGTATGAGCGCGCAAAAGCGGGCAAAAAAAGCGAAGCGGCCGTAAGGCTGCTTCGCTTTTTCCTTTGCGGATGCGCCGCGGCGCCGTCACGGCGCTGTGTCCGGCCCGTGCGCGGGCGCCGTTTCCAGCGAGCTTTTCAGGTACTCGCGCAGCGTGTGCCCGGTCTCCCGCTTGTAAAACTTGGAAAAGTAGTGGATGGAGCTGAAATTGAACAGATCGGCCAGCTCCGTAAAGTTTTTGTCCATCTGGCGGATGTGGTACTCGATGCGGCCCACCACGCTTTTGCGGTAATACTGCATCACGCTGTAGCCGGTCACCTCGCGGAAGATCTTTTTCAGCTGCGTTTCGCTGAGGTTGAAATGGCTCGCCACATCCGTGAACGAAATGTTGTTGTAGATGTTCTGGTCCAAAAACAGCACGATCTGGCGCACGGTGCGGTACTCCGCGCCCAGCGACTGCATGGGAAGCGACTGCACCTGCGAGGGGCACTCCTTCTGCTTGCGGTACAGCGAGATCAAAAGCTGCTCCAGCAGGTTGGCGATCATCTGCTTTGCCCCCGGCAGCTGTTCCGGCGCGTCGGGGGCCTGCTTCTGGTACACGAGGTTTTTGCCGAAGGGCTTGCCGTAGGCCTGCAGCCCCTCCTCCAGGATCTCCTTGAACAGCCGGCGCTCGTGCATGCTCAGCGTGAAAATGTGCCCGCTGAACGACTCGAGCATCTCCAGCTGGCCGTTGAACGAGATCACGATGATGTCGCAGTCCTCGCCGCTTTCGCCGTCCGTCGAGGCGTCGCCGGTGCGGAAGTTGTGAAAGACGTTGGGGTGGTGGAAGATCACCTGCCCCTTTTCCAGCGTGTACGGCTCGGGGCCGTTCAGGCCGCTGGCCTTGCCCTGGTCCACGTAGATGATCTCCCAGAAATTATGGCTTTCGCCCGCAAACCGGTAGCCGCTTTTGTGGTGGAAGAAGTACAGCGTGTACAGCTCCGACACGCGCAGCACCGGTTCGATCGGAATGGGTTTCAGCATGTGACATCAGCCCTTTACTGCGCCGGCCGTTGCGCCGGACATGATCTGCTTGGAAAGCAGCACGTAAATGATGACGGTGGGGATAAACACGATGACGACGCCCGCGAACAGGCCCTGGTAGTTGCCGGTGGTCTGCATACTGGTCACAAGCGTTTGCAAAGCCACCGCCAGCGTGCGGTTCGCCTGCTTGCCGGAGAACACCAGCGCCCAGATGTACTCGTTCCAGTAGCCGATGAAATTGAAGATGGTGATGGTCACGATGCCGGGCTTCGCCAGCGGGATGATCAGCCGGTAGAACGAGGTGATGTGGCTGCACCCGTCGATGAGGCCGGACTCGAACACCGTCATGGGCACTGTGGCGAAAAAGCCCATCAGGTACACGGTGGTCGCCGCAATGCCCGTGCACAGGTACACAAGGATCAGCGTGCCCCGGAAGTTGTGCAGGTCCATTTTCACCAGCATTGTGTACAGCGGCGCCAGCAGCATCACGCTGGGCAGCCCCAGCGCCACGGAGAACAGCGTCTGGAACACCTGACGGCCGCGGAAGACGAATTTCGTCATCACGAACGCCGCCGGCGCGCAGAAAAAGATCAGCCCCGCGCAGGCGCACACCGTGTAGAACACGCTGTTGAAGAAGTAGTCCATGATGTGGTAGCGCTCCATCACCGTGGTGTAGCCCTTCATGTCCAGCCCGCCGCTGAGCAGGTTGTTCTGGAAGATGTCGCGCGTGGGGGTGAAGGAGGCCAGCACCACCCAGGCGATGAAGGCCACGGTGAACGCGCACCAGCACACGATCAGCACTTTGCCCAGCACGTGCACGGCGCGGCTGAGCGCGCCGCTCATGCGCAAAGCGGAACCGCTTTTCTGCCGCAGGCAGAATTTGGGATATTGCTTCATCCAAAAGGCCTCCTCAAATCTCGTATTTTTCCTTCGGGAAGACAAGGTTGATCACGGCGATGGCGATCACCGTCGCGATGCACAGCACCACGCCGATGGCGGCGCCCATGCCCACATTGGTGCCGGCGGTCACCGCGTTGGCGTTGGCCGCCGAGCCGAAGATCTGGTCGTACATGTAGCTGGCCGGGGTGATGGTCGTCGGGTCGGAGGGCACCACGCTGAACACGCGCGACCACAAGAAGAAGCCGATGCACCCGATGGTCCAGAACGTCACCTGCGTTTTGATGTTGTCCGCGATCAGCGGCAGCGTGATGCGGAAAAAGGTCTTGCCCTCGGTGGCGCCGTCGATGAAAGCCGCCTCGTACAGATCGTCCGGGATCTTTTTCATCGCGGCCATATACACCAGCAGGTTGCCGCCGATGCTGCAAAACGAGAAGGCGATCAGCATGGCCCAGAAGGAGTACTGCGTGCTGGTCCACGGGATCTCGGCGAGGCTCTCCAGGCCCAGGGCATTGAAAACCGTGCGCAGCAGCCCGAAGCGGTTGTTGTACACATACTGCGTCCACACGGTGATCAGCGCCACGGGCGTGATGACGGTGGGCAGGTAGATCAGGTTGCGCCACAAGCTGCCCATGAACATGCCCTTGTGCAGCACCCAGGCGAAAAACATGGAGATGACGAACACCAGCGCGCCGCCCGCCAGAAAGATGAGCGCCATGTTTTTAAACGATACCCGGAACAGCTGCCGGCTGAACAGGTCGACGTAATTGTACAGGCCTACGAACTCCCAGGTGTCCCGGGAGGCGCTGACGTCCGACAGCTTGAAAAACGACATCTGCACCGTGCGCAGCACGGGGTACAGATAGGCGAACAAAAAGGCGATCACCACTGGCGACAGAAAGGCGATGTACATCCTTCGCAGCCCTTTTTTCACCGTTATCCCTCCTTTTCTGCGCGCCGCGGCCGGCATGGCGCGCTGCGGCGCGCGCGTTCAAACGGAGGATGGCGGCCGCACGCAAGATGCGGTCGCCATCCCTCCTGCGCATTGCCGCGCAAAGCGGCGCGCAAAACTCAATACTTGGCAGCCTCGCTGTCCAGCGTCTCCAGCGCCTGCTCGGCCGTGGTCTGCTGCGTGAGGACCTTGTTCATCTCGATGGTGAACACGGCGTCCACAAAATCGCTCTTCAAATCGCAGTTGGAAGAGGTCACCTGCGTGGCCGCGTTGATCACTTCCGTGCACTCCGCGCGGGCGTCGGGCCACTGGGAACCGACGGTCGCGGGGGCGCCGCCCTGCTCGGCCAGGTAATCCTGCACTTCCTTGGAGACGACATAGCGCAGGAACTCCTTGGCGGCCTCGGGGTTGGGCGAGCCGCTGTACACCGCCAGAGGCACGCCGCCGGCGGGCACGAACGTGCTGTCCAGCACGGCGCCCTCAATGTCGGGATACGCGAAGAAGCCCCAGGGGAAATCGTCGCCGGCCGTATCCGCCACTTCCGAGGGCATCCAGCTGGCGTTCAGGTACATGGCCGCCTCGCCCAGCGCAAACTCCTGCTGGCCGGCCGGGTACTTGTTGGTCGCCGTCTGCGGGGACATGTACTGCGACAGCTCCTCCATCGCCTCGAAGGTCTGCTTCACCTCGTCGGACTGCCACGCCGGGTCGGACGCGCTGGCGCTCAAAGCGGCGACGGTGTCCACGCCCACCATGCGGGCCAGATAGTTGTTGGGGATCATGGTCATGTAGGCGTCGTCGCAGGTGATCGCGTTGATGCCGGCGTCCTTCAGCTTCTGGCAGGCGTCCAGCAGCTCGTCCCAGGTGGTGGGCGTCTCGGTGATGCCGGCCTGCTCAAACAGGTCCTTGTTGTAGAAGAAGCCCACGACCCACGGGGCGATCTGGAGGCCGTAGTACTTGTCCTCGTCGAGGCCCGCCTTGGCCTGCGACTGCGCGTTGTACTGGTTCAGCACCGGCAGCAGGCTCTCGGCCACGGTCATGTCCTCCTGGCCCAGCGCCGGGCTCTCCATCATGTCGGTGATGTCCAGATAGCGGTCGGAGCTGACCTCATAGGAGAAGTTGTCCAGAATATCGATCTGCTCGCCGCCCTCCAGCGCGGGCCCCACGATGTCCTGGTTGGAGCGGCCCGTCCACTGGATCTCCACTTCGCAGTCGGGGTAGTCCTCCATAAACATGTCGGCGGCCTTCTGGATGGCCATGGCCTCCGGCTCGCCCTCGTTGTACATCGACCAGTAAACCACTTTGCCGGACAGGGCTTTGCCCGCCGTCTCGCCGCTCTGAGAAGCGGAATCGGCCGCAGCAGAGCCGGACGCCGCAGCCGCCGAGGACGACGAACCCGCAGCGCCGGAGCACCCGGCAAGCGTGCCCAGCGCCATCGTGAGCGCCAGACAGAGTGCCAACATCTTTTTCATGTGCGTATCCTCCTAAATTTTTGTTGTGCGGCGGGGTGCGGCCCCCGCCGCCCGCTGTTATTAGTATAGCAATAAGCCTTTGCAAAGTATTTGTCTTTTTCGGCGGTTCTTTTACTGTTTTCCATTGAAGAACAAAAGAAAAACACTTTTTTTGCAGCAAAATAGACAAAACATGTAAAAGCCGACCAGCGGCATCGTCAAATTTTTATCCATTCAGTTTGCGCCGCATGCCTGCGAGGCAATCTAAAAGGACAAATACAGACAACGATCAAAGACGCACCGGCAGGCTGGCGCCGTCCTCCAGCCGCGAGCGCTCGGCCAGCAGGGACACAAGGTGGCTTTCGATCGAGCGCTCGATCGAGGACTCCATCTCGTCGTCGCGGCCGCTGGCCAGCAGGTCGATGAATTCCTTCATCATCACGGCGTCGCCGCCGCCGTGCCCGGCCATCGAGCCGTCCGTCACATGCAGGTCGATCTCCTCTTTGTGGTCAAAGAAATCGTACCACGTCAGCCGGGACAGGTCCATATTGCCCTCCACGCAGCCGCGCGTGCCCATCACCTTGATGGTGCGGTAGCACCGTTCGGTGAAGGCGCACGCGGTGAAGTTGATGGTTGCCCCGCCGTCCAGCGAGATGTTCACCACCTGATGGTCGGCCACGTTGTTGTCGCAGTGGTACACGCAGCGGCCGTACGGGCCGGTGCGCAGCGCGCGCTCGATGCTCTCGGGCGTGGGGTGTGCGTCCAGCACGTTGATGGGCCAGTTCACGCGCCCCGCGCGCACGCTGGTGTGCCCGCTCTCCAGATAGTAGCGCACGGCGTCGTACGGGCAGCCGGCGCGCACCGGGCAGTCCCAGCAGCGCTCGGCCGCGCCCTGCGGCGCCTTGTCCGCGCGGAACAGGAAATTGCCGCCGTAGGAGCTGACAAACCGCGCCCGCTTGCCGCTCAGCCACAGCAGGATGTCCATGTCGTGGCAGCACTTGGCCAGGATCATCGGGCTGGTGTCTTCGGCGCGCCGCCAGTTGCCGCGCACATAGCTGTGTGCGAAATGCCAGTAGCCGATGTGCTCCATGGCCTGGATGGACACCACCTCGCCGATGCGCCCCTCGTCGATGATGCGCTTGAGGGTGTTGTAGAACGGCGTGTAGCGCAGCACATGGCACACCGCCACATGGCGGTGGTACTGTTTGGCCATGCGCAGCACGGCAAGGCAGCCCTCCATGTCCACGGCCACGGGCTTTTCCAGCAGCAGGTGATAGCCCGCTTTCATGGCGGCCTCCGCGTGGGCCACATGCTGGCGGTCCTGCGTAGCGATCACCGCGGCGTTTGCCATCCGGGGCAGGGCGAACAGCTCCTCCGCCGTGGCAAAGCACCGCTCGGCGGGGATGTTCCACTCCGCCTGCGCCAGCGCCAGACGCTCCGGCCGGGGATCGGCCACCGCCACGATCTGCACCTCGTTCGGGTGCTCCTTGGCATAAGCGCCGTAAATGTCGTGGCCGCGGCCGCCCAGGCCGGCGATCACCATTGTGATTTTCGTTTTTTCCATATCGACCATCCTTCCGTAACGCTCGCAGTTAAAACGCTTTGGACGCGCTTACGATCTCACGCCAGAAATACACGCCGTGCATCCGGCGGCTCCCCGCCTGCCGCAAAAGGGGCAGCCGGGGCTCCTCCAGCTCCTCCAGCCGCGCCACGCGGCCCTCGCAGTAATCCTCCGCCCGCTGCGCGGCCGCGCGCAGCCTCGCCTGTACGCCCGCCAGCCGCACCTCCAGCACTTCAAAGCCGAAGGGCCGGCACTCGGCCATCCACAAATTGCGCCAGGCCTCCAGCAGCTCGCCCGTATCGGCAGCCGCCTGCCGGGCCTGCGCCGACAGCGCGCGCAGCCGGGCTTTGTCGCCATCCGCATAGGCCCGGCACAGGCCGGCGCCCAGCTCGGCTTTGTTTTTCAGCACGCGCGCCAGCAGCTCGTAGAAGCGGTACAGCCCCTGCCAGCGGTCGCCCCGGCGGGCATACGCGCCGAATTCCTCCTCCAGCGCCGCATACGTGCGGGCAAAGCCCATGCCCTCGGCGTCCGCGTCAAAAATGCCCGCCAGCGGGTCCTGATACAATAGGAATTTCGCGGCGTTGGGCAGGTCGCTCGCCTCGTCCAGCAAATCGGTTTTATTGAAGGCGCTGATGCGCTGCAGCGCCCGGCCGTCCGCGCCCGCGCAGGCCTCCAGCCGGCGGCACAAAAACGCGTGGTCCAGCGTCTGCTCGTAGCAGAACTCCGCGTACGCCTGCAATCCCAGCAGCATGGCCTGCGGGCTGGTCTCGCCGCCGTCGTCGCCCCAGCTGGTGAGCAGCACGTTCTCCACGCCGTTTTCCAGGCACGCGCGCAGCGCGGGCTCGGCGTTTTTGAAAAACACATCGTAGTCGACGGCCGGCCCCAGCCAGGTCCACAACCCGCCCGCAAAGCGCAGCGGCGCTCGGAACTGCCGGTGCAGCTTCAAATAGCGGTCGTAAAAGCGCTGCTGGTCGTGATAGTAGTCCCAGTACACCAGCTCCACGTCCTGCGGGGCCTCGCGCAGCACCCATTCGGGGATCGAGATTTCGTCCTCGTAGTAATCGCCGTTCGCGCTGGCGCAGCGGAAATACATATCGCTCCACATCATGGGGGAAAAGCCGTACCGGTGCGCCAGCTCGCGCACGCGCTGCACATGGCGCAGCATGATGGAAAAGCTCTTTTGATAGCCGTGCTTTTTCAGATAGTTGCCCAGCCCCAGATTCATGGCCTCGTCCATGCCCAGATGGATCTTGTCCGTGCGGTAGCACGCCCGGCACTGACGCAGCATCGCCTCGATCAGGCGGTAGGTCTCGTCCTCGTCCGCCAATAGGACGTCCGGCGTGTCGCGCAGCGCAGCGCTGCTCTCCCAGTGCAGAAAGCGCTCCAGGTGCCCCAGCGTCTGGATGCAGGGAATAAGCTCGATGCCCAATTGCGCGGCGAACTCGTCCAGCGCCTTTAATTCCCCGGCGCGCCAGCGGCCCCGCAGATAGCCGAAAAACGGATAGCCCGGCAGCTCGTAGGTGTCCTCGGTGTACAGATACGCCTGGTTGTAGCCCATCAGCGCCAGGCGGCACAGCATGCGCCGCAGCGCCTCGGGCGTCATCACCGCATTGCGCGACAGATCGAAGCTGGCGCCCAGCTGGTGGAACACGGGCGTCTCGCGGATGGAAAACGGCTCGCCCTTGGCCAGGTGCTCCTTGAGCAGCCCCAGCCCGCGGAAAAACTGCGCGCGGCTTTCGCCCTGCAGGAAAGCGGCCCCCCGGCCGTCCCAGCAGACGGACAGCGCAGGCCCTTCCCGCCACTCCACGGGCACGCCCTCCGTGCAAAGGAGGATCCCTTCGCCCTCCAGCATCCGCACCCCGGCCTCAAACGCCCGGGCGCTCTCTTTCAAACAGATCTGCATGCGTCGCACTTCCTTCCGTGTTTTTGCAGCGGGCGCCGCCGTCTTTGGCGCCCCTTTCATCATACCGTAAAACGCAAAAAAAATCAGGCCGTTTTTTTATCCTTTTCGGCGGGGAAAGCGCCTTTCTTTCCCGATGGCAATAAAACAACGCGGAGAGCGGTGCGCTTTCGCCGCCGGAAAAGCCAACTCTGCACGGCGCGCCGCGCGCCCGCGACGCGCCGGTTTGGCGATTTTCGGTTCTTTTTTCATCCCTTCCGCCATTTTGTTTGACTCCGCCCGCGCGGCTTTTTATAATCTAGGTGAGAAAAGCCGCGCCGCCGCCCGCGCCGGGCGGGACGCTTTGCAAAGAGAGGGGATTTTGCCGTGAAGAAGATCGGGTTTATCGGCTACGGCCTGCGCAGCGAGACGATGATGAAGGCGTTTTCCGGCGTCGGCGCGCCTTTGGAGGTCGCCGCGGTGGCCGACCCGCGCGCGCAGGCGCTGCGCGTCGCGCTGGCCGGCGATGCGCGCTTTGCCGGCACGCGCTGGTACGAGGACGCGCAGCAGATGCTGGAGAGCGAGGCGCTGGACGCCGTTTTCATCGGCACGCGCTGCAATCTGCACACGCAGTACGCCGAGATGGCGCTGGCGCGTCGCCTGCCGCTGTTTCTGGAAAAACCCGTGTGCATCGACGAGGCGCAGTATGCGCGCCTGCTCGAGGCGTCCCGCGGGCAGCGCGGCCGGGTGCTCGTCTCGTTCCCGCTGCGCCTGACCTGCATCGTGCAGGAGATGAAGCGCCTCGCCGATTCCGGCGTTCTGGGGGACATCGTGTCCGTGCAGGCGGTGAACAACGTGCCCTACGGCAGCGTGTATTACCACAGCTGGTACCGCGACGAATCGCTCACCGGCGGCCTGTTTTTGCAGAAGGCCACCCACGACCTCGACTATATCACCTACATCCTGGGCAAGCGCCCGTCGTCCGTTACGGCGCGCACCGCCAAAATGCACTTTAAGGGCGAGCGCCCCGCCGGCCTGCGCTGCCCGGACTGCCCGGACTATTACACCTGCCCCGAGAGCAGCTTTGCCGTGCAGCACTATCAAAAGCAGGAGCCCAGCGGCGAATGGTGCTGCTTTGCGCAGGACACCGGCAACGAGGACGTGGGCGCGGCCCTGTTCACCTGCCCGGACGGCACGCTGATCTCGTACCATCAGGTGTTCCTTGTCAAAAACGAGGCGGGCCGGCGCGGCGCGCGCTTCATCGGCACGCGCGCCAGCGCGGAGTTCGATTTCTACAGCGCCCGGCTGCGGGTGGACTACTACGACGGCCGGCACAGCGCCGTGCACCAGTTCCACTATCCCGAGGGGCTGGTCCACTTCGGCGGCGACGAGGAGCTGGCCAGGGCCTTCTGGGCCATGCTGGACGGCGCGCCCAGCGCCTCCGATCTCGAGCAGGGCCTCGCCAGCGCCGCCGCCTGCCTCGCGGCCCGGCGCTCCGCCCGGACCCGCAGCGAAACCGCCATCCGGTACGGGTTTTAAAACCGTTTTTTGCCGCAAAACGGCCGGGCCGAAAAAATGAGACCGGCCCCCGAAGGAAGCGACTGCCGCTTCCTTCGGGGGCCGGTTTTTGCATGTAATTTATAAGGGAAAGGGAACGGCGGCATTGCGCCGGCCGCGGTCAGCGCTTGAACAGCGTGCCCAGCAGGTTGCGGCCGATGCTGGCGCCCACGTTGCCGCCCAGCTTTTTGCCGAACGAGCCGAACCGCCCGCCCAGCATGTTGCCCAGCTGCCGGCCCAGCGTGCCCGCCGTGGTGGACGCCACGCTTTTGACGCTGCGCTCCAGGGCCCTGCGCTGGCGCTCCTCCTCCTTTTCCTGCTCTTTGGCGGCCTTCTTCTCGGCGGCAAGGCGGGCTTTCTCAGCCTCCTCCTGCGCCGCCTGCTCCTGCGCCTGCTGCTGCTTGCGGCGCTCCAGGAACTCAAAAGCGGAATCCGGGTCGGTGGCGGCGTTGTACTTGAGATACAGGTTGGACGTCTTGACGGCCTGATCGCGCTGGGCGTCGTCCAGCATGCCCATATAGCTCTCGGGCGGCAGCACCCAGGCGTGCTGGGCCATGCCGGGGACGCCCTTTTCGTCCAGCAGGGAGACCACGGCCTCACCGGTGCCCAGCTGCGAAAGCAGCTCCATGGTGTCGAAGGCGGGGTTCTCGCGGAAGGATTCCGCCGCGGCTTTCAGCACCTTGCGCTCCGCCGGGGTATAGGCGCGCAGCCCGTGCTCGATCTTGTTGCCCAGCTGCGAGGCGATCTCGTCCGGGATGTCCCCGGGCGACTGGGTGATGAAGAACAAGCCCACGCCCTTGGAGCGGATGAGTTTGATCATCTGCTCGATTTTTTCCATCAGCTCGCGGCTCGCGCTGCTGAACAGAAGGTGCGCCTCGTCAAAGAAGAACACGACGCGGGGCTTGTCCAGGTCGCCCACTTCCGGCAGGACCTCGAACAGCTCGGAGAGCAGATACAGCATGAAGGCGGAATACAGCCGCGGCTTGTTGATCAGGCTGCTGGAATCCAGCACGTTGATCGTGCCCTTGCCGGAGGGGTCGGTCGTGAAGAAATCCGCCACGTTGATCGCGGGCTCGCTGAAGAACTGATCCGCCCCTTCGCCCTCCAGCGCGACGATGGCGCGCACGATGGCCGCGACCGACTGCTTGGCGATGTGCCCGTACTCGGTCTCCAGCTCGGCGGCGTTCTCGCTGGCAAACTGCAAAATGGCCTTCAAGTCCTTCGTGTCGCACAAAAGCAGGTCCTCGTCGTCCGCGAGCTTGTAGACCACGGAGAGGATGTCCGACTGCGTGTCGTTCAGCCCCAGGATGCCGGCCATGAGCTGCGCCCGATCTCCGAGACGGTCGTGCGCAGCGGGATGCCCCGCTTGCCGTAAATGTCAAAGTATTGGGTGGGAAAGCCCTGGAAAGAAAAGCCGTCCTGCGCGAGGCCGAAGTGCTCGGCGCGCTTTTGCATGTCCTCGCTGTCCCGCCCGGGCTGGGACATGCCGGAGAGGTCGCTCTTTACGTCCGCCAGAAACACCGGCACGCCCAGCGCCGAGAAAGATTCGGCCAGGACTTTCAGGGTCACCGTCTTACCGGTGCCCGTCGCGCCGCAGATGAACCCGTGGCGGTTGGCCATGCGCGGGTCAAGATAGATTTTTTCATTGAGGGAATCCCCGTTTTCTCCCGTCTTGGCAAAGTAGATTTTTCCGTCGCTGACCATACCCGAAGACCTCCGTTACTCGTTTCCTGTTTTCCATCGGCGTTGACAAATCCGGCAAAGCCGACAGCAAATGTCATAACCATGATAATAGAAAAAACACACCGCGGCAAGACGCGCCGCGCAAATTCTCGGCCTTGGCCCCAAAAGGTCGGCAAAACGCACGGGGGAAGCGGGAGAAGGCGCTTGCGGAAATCCAGAGAAATCGGAGAGCAATGGGCCATATTGCACAAAAAGGCCCCCCGATATTCGCCCTTTTGCACCATCTTTTGCGCCGGAAGAAAAAGGCCTTTTTATCGTACAAAGGAGATGATACACTGATAGTACATCGGAGAACCGCAGAATTGCAAAGGGATGTGCCTTATGAAGCTGTTTGAGAAAATCCCGGCGAGTTTCTTTTCTGTCCTGGCCTCGCCGAACCGCGAAATTTATTGGGCGGCGCTGGCTACCCTGCATCAGCTGCTGGAATGCGACTTGAATATCCCGGTGGATGATTACTGTGTGGCGCTGGGCGATAAACTTTCCGATCTGGAGCTTTCGGCGGAAGATTCTATGGACGAGGAAGAGAAGGACTTGATCCGGCGGCCCAATGGAAAAGCCCGCTGGATCGTCCACCGGCTCAAGCGCGCCGGCTGGCTCGACACCGAGTATCGGGACGGCACGTTTGAGGAAGTGATCGCGCCGCGGGATTATGCAGACCAGATGATCCGCCTTTTGCTGGAGCTGGAGCGCTCCGAAACGAAAGAGTACAACTCCCTGGTGTTTTCTACTTACAGCGGGCTGAAGCAGGCTTATGTGGAAAAATCCGACCGCATGTACGAAGCCCTGCTCACGGCGCGGAGAAATACCGCAAAGCTTTTGCAGGACTTGAAAAGCCTTTACCACAACATTCGGTATTATCATCAGATCGTCGGGCAGGCGGTGGACGTCAACCAGTTGCTGCATGACTACTATGACGAATACAAGGGCATGCTGGACAGGATCTATCATCCCATCAAGACGATGGATTCGCTGTCGCACTACCGGCAGCCGATCCTGGATATCCTCAGCGCCCTGCTGGTGGACGATGAGATCATGGAGCGCGCTGTGGGACGAATGGTGCAGCTTCATCCGGACGAGGAGCCGGCGCAGGCGCGCCGCACCCTGGAGAGCTATATACAGGAGCTTTTGAGCAGCTATTCCAGTGTGGAAGAAATTTTGCGGCAAATCGACCGCAAGCACCGGGCCTACACGCGGGAATCGGTGGACAGCATCAAATACCGCATGTCGGCCGATCACAGCATTGCCGGGAAACTGACCGAATTGCTGCGCGCGGCGTCGGAGACGGCGCCCAAACAACTGCGGGAGGCGATGCTGGCCCGGATGCAGGAGGGGGTTCAGTGTGAAAACCAGGCTTTCGCCGACGCGGGTTCGTTCTGGCACCCTACCGTGCGCAGCCGGAGGGCCGGCGCTCCGGATCGGATCGTGCAGGACCTCTCCCCGGAGGAAGAGCGGGAATTGCGGCAAACCTTCCGCGCAGACCGAAGCCGGCGGTACTCTGTCGCCCGTGCGTGGCAATATCTGGCGCACATGTTGGAAGGAAAAGAAACGGTGACCAGCGAGGAGCTTGCGCTGGAGAAGGACGATCAATTTATCTGGCTTTTGATGGCCGCGGTGCGCTCTACCGACCGCAGCGCGCCGTTTTCCGTGGAATTTTTGCCGGGAGAAACCGAGAACGGCGGCTATCGGATCCCCCGTATGCGAATCAGCCGAAAAAACCATGACAGAACGGAGGAGGGCACCTGATGTGGATGGAGGACTATGAGGCCTTGCATGCAGCGGAGAAAGCGGAGTTCCGCCGTCTTGCCAATGCGCTGCTGTCCCGCACGTACCTGCTGCGCAACGTCTACGACGACCAGAAGAAAATGATGGACATGAACAGCGATTATCGAACGGCGCGGCGCTTTTTTTCCATTTTGCAGGGCTATTTTTCCCTTGCGGGGTGGGATTTGTACCGGGACGATGAGTACGGGGTGATCTACCTGCGCAACCAGCAGGGGAGCAACCGGGTCCGGTTCGGCATCTTCACGACGAAGTTTCTGTATACGCTCCGCCTGATCTATGAGGAAAACCGGCAGCAGGTAGAGCTGCACCACGACGTGCGCACCGATACCTTTGCCGTCATCAACAAGATGGGCGCCCTGGGCATACTGAAAGACGGGCGCTCTACCGCCAAGGAGCGGGAGGAAGCCCAAAAGACCCTGGCGCGGTACCGGGTGATCGCCAAGCTCGACGGGGGATGGAAAACAGACGGCAACAAATTGCTGATCTATCCCACCATCCTGTTTTTCGTGCCGAACAGCGAAATCAACGCCATGTGCCGGCAATTGCAGGAGATGCGCCAAAACCTGCAGGGAGCGGCAAATGGCACAGAGGAACCGATGAGCGGCGAAGAGGAAGAGACCGGCGGAGAAGGCCCGGCGGAGGAAGGAGAGGATTCCTGATGAAGCGGCTGAAGCGGATGCTGCTGATCAACTGGTACTTTTTCCAGAAAGAGGTGATCGAGTTTGACACCCTGACTTTCCTGACGGGCAAAAACGGCACGGGGAAATCCACCATCATCGACGCTTTGCAGCTGGTGCTGCTCGCCGACACGAGCGGGAGCTTTTTCAACAAATCGGCAAACGGGAAATCCCGGCGCACGCTGGCCGGTTATCTGCGGGGCGAGTTGACGGACGACGAGGCGGGCGGGTTTACCTGCTTGCGCAACGACCGCTTTACCAGTTATGTGGCGCTGGAATTTTATGACGAGGAGAAGGGCCGGCCCTTTACGGCGGGCTGCTGCTTTGACGTATATTCCGCCAGCGATACGCCGCACGTTTTCTTCGGTTACCACGGCGCCATACCGGAAGATCTGTACATTGTAGAGGGCCTTCCGCTGTCCATTGAAAAATTGCGCCGGTGGATCTATGCCGAACACCCGGAATCCACCAAAATGATCACGTCTGTCAACAAAGAATTCCGGGACTATCTGTACGGGAAGCTGGGCGGTTTGCAGGCGAAATTCGCGGACCTTTTCAAAAAGGCGGTGCCGTTTACGCCCATCGCGGACATCCAGAAGTTCATCACCGAGTTTGTGTTCGGGCATGAGCAGCCGGTGGACATCCGCGCGATGCAGGAGACCATCGAGAGCTATACCCAGATGGAGCAGGAGGCCGCCCGGCTGCAAGAGCGGCAGGCGCTTTTGGAGGAGATCGCCTCTCAGCACGGGGAATACCGCCGGCTGCGCGCGCAGGTGCAGACCAACCAATACATTGCCGAACGCGCCGACTGCGATTTGGCCGCCCGGGCGGCCGAAGCCAAAAAGCAGGACCTGGCCAGGCAGGAACAAAAGCTGGAACAGGATCGCCTCGCGTTAAAGGAAAAGCGGCGGGAGTCCGAGGCGATCGACGCGCAGTACACCCGCGTGAAAACAGAGCTGGCCTCCTCCGGTTTGCAGCGGCACATCGAGGAACTGGAGAAGGCAAGGGATGCGCTGAAACAGCAAATTGCCGGCTGGCAGACAGCGTACGACAAAAGGAACCGGGACTTTGCCCGCCTGACGGCCAACTGGAGAGAAGTGCTGCGCGGCTGCGGCGCGCTGCCGGCGGAGAAAACCGAAGTGCTGGGAGAGCGCACAAAGGTGAGCCTGGAGACCTTTGCGCAGCAGAGACAGGCGGCGGCGCGGGCGATGGAGACGCTGGCGAGCAAAGAGCTGTCCGCAATCGCTCTGCCGGATGCGCAGGCCGCCGGCCGCGCCATGCTGGCGCTGGACCGCGGCGTCGTGGCGCTGCAAGACAATGTGGAACAGGACCTGCGCGAGGCGGCGCAGGCCGTCGCCGCCCTTGTGGAGGAACAGAGCTCCCTGCAGGCCGGGCGGCAGCGCTATCCCGAATCCGTCACGGCCCTGCGGCGGGCCCTGGAGGGGCGGCTGGCGGCGCAGACCAACGCCGGCGCCTCTGTTCGGATGGTGGCCGAGCTGTGGGATGTGCGGGATCAGGCCTGGCGCAACGCCGTAGAGGGATACCTCAATACCCAGCGCTACAATTTGCTGGTGGCGCAAGAGGACTATCAGGCCGCGGCGGCCATTTACGATTCCGTCAAGGACATTTTGCATATCCACGGGGTGGCGGTGGTGGACATCGCCGCCATCCGGCGGCTGCGCCCCGAGCGCCGTCCGGGAAGCCTTGCGGAGGAGATCGTGACGGACGACGCGGACGCCCGCCTGTACGCCGACTTCCTTTTGGGGCGCGTGATGAAATGCGAAAACCTGCAAGAGCACAACCGGCAGGAGATCTCCATCACAAAGGGCTGCATGCTCTACCAGCAAAAGGCGATCCGCCATTTGAACCCCAAGGTCTGGGAGCGGCCCCTGCTGGGGCAGGGCGCGCGATTGCTGCGCCTGCGCCAGGTGGAAGAAGAGCTGGAGCAGAAACGCAGGGCCAGCGAGCAGGTATCCTGCTGGAGCGTGGCGCTGAGGAAAATCGCGCGGCGGCAATGGCTGGGCACTTCGGAACTGGAGGACTGGGACGCGGCGCAAAAGGCGCTCGCCATGATCCCGGCCGCGCGGAGAGAGTGGGAAGAAAAGCAGGCCGAGCTGGACGCCATCGACCGGGAGCCGCTGTTTGCCCTGCAGGAAAAGGAACAGGAGCTGAAACGCGCGCGGACGGAATGCTACGAGCAAATCGACGCGCTGAACCGCTCCATCGGAGATAAAGAGCGGGCCTGCCGCATTTTGCGGGAGGAACAGATCCCGCGGGCCCAGGCGGAACAGGAGCGCCTGCGGCATGAGCTGGAGGGAGCCTACCCGGCAGACTGGCGCAGCCAGGTGGGCGAGCCCCGTTACCGGCAGGAAATTTCCACCCACGCCGGCCTGGAGGAAGTCAGCGCCAACTTCCGGCGCAGCGCCAAACAGGCCGGAACCTCCGCCGATAAGGCGTGGAGCGGCCTTCGGGATGCGAGGATCGACTATAACCGCCGCTACCAGATGGGGCTGGATGTGGAGAAGGAGGACAACGCGGCCTTTGACGAGATCCTGCAGGAGATCCGGGAAAACCGACTGCCCGCGTATTTGGGGAAAATCCGCGACGCCAAAGAAAAGGCGATGGAACAATTCCAGGAGGAGTTCATCGGCGTGCTGCACACTAACATCAGCAATGCGGAACGGGCGATCCGGGATTTGAACTACGCGCTGCGCGCCACGCCTTTTTCGGAGGATTCCTACGCGTTCCAGGTCAAGCCGAACCCGGAATACCGGCGCTTTTACGATATGTTCACCGACCGCATGAACCTGGAAAGCTATACGCTCTTTGCCGAGCAGTTCCGGCAGAAATACGCGGCGGAGATCGAAGAGTTGTTCGGCATTTTGACCAGTACCAATACCGGCGACATCGACAAGCGGGTGGAGCAATACACGAACTACCGCACCTATCTGCAATTCGACCTCACGGTCACCACCCCGGACGGCCTGGTGCAGCGGCTTTCCCGCATGATGGAGAAGAAATCCGGCGGCGAGACCCAGACGCCGTTTTACATTGCGGTGCTGGCGTCCTTTGCCCAGCTCTACCGCATGGACCGCGACCCCCGCGGCAGCACCATCCGGTTGATCGTCTTTGACGAGGCGTTCTCCAAAATGGACGGGGAGCGCATTACGCAGAGCATGAAGATCCTGCGGGATTTCAAGTTCCAGGTGATCCTCTCGGCGCCGCCGGATAAAATCGGGGACATCTCCACCCTGGTGGATCGCAACCTGTGCGTGATGCGCAAAGGGCACACCACCATCGTCCGGGCTTTTGACCCGCGGGAGGAAGAATATGTCGAATCTTGAGACGGCGTTGCTGGACGCCTTGCTGGACCGCTATGAACGCAGCCGCGGCTTCAAGGAAAACCGCAGCCAGCGCCGCCGGGTCCAGCTGCAAATGTATGGCGGCGGCAAAACCGATTTCCCCGCCTATGACATTGAGGACAGCCCCGCGCGAACGGCCGTCAACGAAGCGGCGCGGCGGCTGGCCGGACAGGGCGTGGCCGAACTGGAGTGGATGCGCGGGCAGGAGGGGCATATTCTGCGCCGCGTCGCGCTGCGTCCGCAGGCGCTGGAAAAAGCATACCGCCTCAGCGGCCGGAGCCCGTTGGCAGACACGGCGCAGCGGCTGGAAGAGCGCCTGCGGCGGATGCAGCAGGCGGCGCGCGCCGAATGGGTGCGCCGGTATTTGGCGGACGAGCTGGCTTTTCTTTTGAAGAACCGGCGCCCCCCAAAGGCCTTCCCGGCGGACGCGGGGCAGCAGGACGAGTGGCTGGCGGTGTTGGCGGCGCTGGACGCGCAGGAGCCGGAACAGCCGCTTTTGGAACGGGTGTTTTCCCTGCGCTGCCTGGGAAACAGCAAAGCGTTTGAAAAGCGCCACCGCTCCCGCCTGCTGCACGTGCTGCGAAAACACCTTTCGCTGGACACCGAGGAGATGCACGAGGAGGAGCTGCTGCGGCAGGCGGGGCTGGAAAAGTATCCGGAGTGGTTTTCGCTCTGCGGCGCCGTGCAGTTGACGTGGCCGGACGGGAGGGCGCTGGATCTTGCCCCTTTGGCGGATGGCGTTCAAATCAGCGCGGCGGATGCCGCCCGCATGCAGATCGCCTATGCGCCGCAGGTCAGCGCCCTTCTGTTCGTCGAAAACAAGGCCAACTATTTCGATACGATCCGCAAACACCCCTCTCCGGAACGGGTCGTTGTGTTCCACGGCGGGTGTTACAGCCCCCAGCGCGGGCGTTTTTTCAAGCAGCTGTGCCGGGCGGCCGGGCCGCAGGTGCAGTTGCTCCATTGGGGCGACATCGACTGCGGCGGCTTCCAGATGGACAGCCGCCTGCGCCGGGAGATCGACCCCCGCATCCGCCCCTGGCGCATGGATGCGGAACAGCTTCGGGCGCACCGGGAGCAGGCGGAGACATTCTCCGACGCATACGCGGCAAAACTGGAACGCCTTCTGCAAGACCCCTGCTTGCAGGACAGCCGGGAGACGATCTTGTACATGCTGCAAAACCGCCTTCGCCTGGAGCAGGAGGCCCTTCTGGAGGATTGAGCCGGCCTGCGCCCGGAGGCGGGGCTGAAATGGTACGCGAAGGAGGCGATCGAATGAGAAAAGAATTGTGCGCGCCGCAAATCGACAGCTGCATCCGATGGCTTTGGCACGCCTGCGATGCGGGCAGCATGGTCCAGCCCGCTTACAGCGAACAGACCCGCGCCGATCTCGACCGGCTGTTTTCCATGCTCCGCCAGCTCAAGCCAACCGGCGAAAACGGCGTGCGGGAATTCTGGCTGCACGCGCCGCGCGGGTCGCTGGCCGATTACGGCGACTACGAGGAGTATCTGGAAGACGGCGCCGTAGACAGCGAGGAGGAGTTTGAAGCGCTTTGGAGGGCGGATTACCCGCAGGAAACGGTGTGGTATCACTTTGCCGCGATGGAAGACGCCGCCTATGGTTTTCGCATGGTGAGCGTGGGACACAGGCTGGTC
>DXGT01000024.1 GCA_019113785.1 Candidatus Ruthenibacterium merdigallinarum
ACATGGGCAGCGGCACCGATCAGCCCCTGTGCGAAGAGGGGCGCCGCCGCCTTGCGCTTTTGCGCGAGCGCTTTGTCTACCCGCAGGTGGACACCGTGTTTGCAAGCCCCCTCAAGCGCGCCGTCGAGACGGCCGAGCTTTTGTTCCCGCAGGCGCAGAGCAAGATCATCCTGGAGGATCTGCGCGAGAATGCCTTCGGCGAGTTCGAGGGCCAGCGCATCAGCGACCTCGTGCGCGACGAGGCGTTCCGCCGCTGGATGGACCCCGCCGAGCACTTCACGCCCAACGGGGGAGAGCGCGCCGAGGACTTCCACCGCCGCTGCCAGGGCGTGTTGATGAGCATTCTGGAATATATGATGAAGGCGCACATCGGCGAGGCCGCGTGCGTGACGCACGGCGGCGTGATCATGAGCATGCTGGCCCAGCGCGGCATGCCGCGGCGCAGCCCCGAGCACTGGATGGCGGACCCCGGCTGCGGCTACCTTGTGCAGTGCAGCCCCGAGATGTGGATGCGCGACGGCTTTGTGGAGGTGTGCGAGATCGTGCCCCGCGGCTATCTGGACGAGCGGCGCTGACAGGCGCGGCCAAAAAAGGAAACGGATGCTTCCGGCCCGGCTTTTGCGTGCAAAAGCCGGGCTTTTTGCGCCCTTTCGGGGCAAAAAGGCGGCGTTTCTTCGCATTTTCGACAGGGTTAGCCCGTCCGGTTTCGTCATAGTTCACAATCTTCTCTCGGAAGATTTTACGTCAAAGGACGGAATTTTCAAAGGCAATATCTTTAAAAAAGACAAAATGTATGATACAATTTTTGTATAAGTTGCCATTCCGGGCCGCTTTGCGGCGCGGATGGGAAAGAGGGTAGAGTGTTTATGAACTATGCAAACGACCGCATCCGCACCGTACTTCTGGCCGGCCATGCCGGTTCCGGCAAGACGTCCCTGGCCGAGGCGATGCTGTATCTGACCAAGGGCACCGACCGTCTGGGCCGCGTGGAGGACGGCAACACCGTGTGCGATTACGACCCCGAGGAGGCCCGCCGCCGCTCGTCTCTGTCGCTGGCGCTGGCGCCGGTGGAGTTCGACGGCGTGAAGATCAACCTGATCGACACCCCGGGCCTGTTCGATTTTGAGGCGGGCCTGTACGAGGGCCTGCCCGCCGCCGAGAGCGTGCTGGTGACGGTGTCCGCCCGCAGCGGGCTGAGCGTCGGCGCGCGCAAGGCGTACAAGCTGGCGGTCAAAAACAATAAGGCGCGCATGTTCTACATCAGCAAGGTGGACGCGGACAACGCGGACTTCTATAAAGTGTTCGAGGAGCTCAAGGCCGAGATCGGCCCGTCGATCTGCCCGGTGGTGGTGCCCATCGAGCAGGCGGGCGGCCGCGTGTATCTGAACCTCATCACGCACAAGGCGTACAGCTATGCGTCGGACGGCACGCCGCGCGAGGTGCCGGTGCCCAGCTACGGCCACCGCACCGAGGGCCTGCTGGAGGCCATGCGCGAGGCCGTCGCTGAGACGGACGAGGCGCTGATGGAGAAGTTCTTCGAGGGCGAGGCCTTCACCGAGGAGGAGATGACGCAGGGCGTGCGCCAGGGCACGCGCAGCGGCGCGCTGACGCCCGTCGTGTGCGGCGCGGCCACGTCGCTGGCCGGCATCGACCAGACGCTGTGGGCCATCCGCAAGCTGCTGCCCAGCGCGGCGCGCGCGGCCGGTGTGACCGGCGAGGATCGCGACGGCAACCCCGTCGAGGTGGAGTGCACGGCCGACGGGCCGCTGTGCGCCTATGTGTTCAAGACCGTGGCCGACCCGTTCGTGGGCAAGATGAGCTACGTGAAGGTGATCCGCGGCAAGCTGACGACGGACACGCCGGCGTTCAACCCGCGCACGGGCGAGCCCGAGCGCCTGGGCAAGCTGGCGTTTGCCCGCGGCAAGAAGCTGACGGACACCGACGCCATCACCGCGGGCGACGTGGGCGTGCTGACGAAGCTGCCCGCCGCCAAGACGGGCGACACGCTGTGCGCGCCCGGCGCCGTGGTGAAGATCGAGGCGCCCGCCTTCCCGCGCCCGACGCTGTCGATGGCGATCAAAGTGAAGAACAAGGGCGAGGAGAGCAAGGTCTCCGGCGCGTTGCAGCGCCTGATGGAGGAGGACCCGACCGTCGGCTACCGCGTGGACAGCGAGACCGTGCAGCAGATCCTCAGCGGCATGGGCGAGCAGCACCTCGACGTGGTGTGCGCCAAACTGAAGAACAAGTTCGGCGTGGACATCTCGCTGACGGCGCCGCGCATCGCGTACCGCGAGTCCATCCGCAAAAAGTGCAAGGCGCAGGGCCGCCACAAAAAGCAGACCGGCGGCCACGGCCAGTTCGGCGACGTGTGGATCGAGTTCGAGCCCACCGACGAGGGCGATTTCGTCTTTGAGGAGAAGGTGTTCGGCGGCAGCGTGCCCAAGAACTTCTTCCCCGCGGTGGAGAAGGGCCTGCAGGAGGCCGTGCGCCACGGCGTGCTGGCCGGCTACCCGGTGGTGGGCCTGAAGGCCACGCTGCTCGACGGCAGCTACCACCCGGTCGACTCGTCCGAAATGGCGTTCAAAATGGCCGCGAAGCTGGCCTACAAGGCCGCGCTGCCCGAGGCCGGGCCCATCCTGCTCGAGCCGATCGGCACGCTGATGGCCACGGTGCCCGGCGACGTGACCGGCGACATCATGGGCGAGGTGACCAAGCGCCGCGGGCGCGTGCTGGGCATGCACCCGGCCGAGGACGGCATGCAGACCATCGAGGCCGACGTCCCCGTGAGCGAAATGCACGACTTCACCACCTGGCTGCGCCAGTCCACGCAGGGCCGCGGCAGCTTCACCTTCGACTTCGCGCGCTACGAGCCGCTGCCGTCCAATTTGGAGGGCAAGGTCATCGAAGAGGCGAAGAAATTTATGGATATCAAGTCGGACGACGAGTGAGTTCGCGTCTGAACCTCTCCCCCTCTGGCGCACGGGCGGCCTTTTGGCTGCCCGTGCGTTCTTTTTGCAAAAAAGCCCTTTCCCGCGCTGCGCGCGGGGGGAAGAGCGCGGCGGGCGGCCTTTTGGCTGACGTGCGTTCTTTTTTGAAACAGGGATTTTCCCCCGCGCTGCGCGCGGGGGAAGGGGCAGCGGGCGGGCGTTTGGTTGGCGTGCGTTCTTTTTTAAAACAAGGATTTCCCCTGCGCTGCGCGCGGCCGTTTGGCTGGCGTGCGTTCCTTGTGTACCGCGTTTTGCGCGAAAGGGCAGTTCCCGCGCGCCCTTCGCCGCGCCCCGCACGGCGCGCGGCCCTGCCGCCGGCGGATACTTTTTCGGGCGCGATACGGCGCGAAAAATAGAGGGAACTGACGATTTTTGTAGGATACACATGCGCATACTGCACAAAACTTGTTTCTGGGCTTGACAAATCCATATAAAATAATTATAATGTTGCTCATTGCACAGGGATGTGCACAAAAGGGGCGCAGCAGCGGGACGAAAGACGCGGCTGCGCTTTCGCGGCGTATGCGCCCCGCGCGCTTGCCCTCCGCCGTTTGGCGGCGCGCAAGGCCCGCGGCGCTTGCCCGCGTTTGGCGCGGCGCGCCCGATTTTGCACCCAGAGAAGGAGACCGATCAACGTGAACAAAGAAGTCGTGATGACATACGCCGGCTTGCGTGCGCTGGAGGACGAGCTGGAGAATTTGAAGACCGTCAAGCGCAAGGAAGTGGCCGAGAAGATCAAGGTGGCCCGCGGCTACGGCGATCTGTCGGAGAACAGCGAGTACGACGAGGCCAAGAACGAGCAGGGCATGATCGAAAGCCGCATCGCCGAGCTGGAGAAGCGCCTGAAACACGCGCGCGTCATCGACGGCAGCGAGCTGACGAACGAGAGCGTCAGCGTGGGCAGCCATGTGAAGATCCGCGACGAGGACGGCGACGAGGACGAGTACGACATCACCGGCTCGACCGAAGCCGACCCCTTGGCGGGCAAGATCTCGGACGAGAGCCCCATCGGCGCGGCGCTCATCGGCCACAGCGCGGGCGAGCGCGTGGATGTGACGCTTCCCAACGGCAGCACCGTCGTATACGAGATCGTGGAGATCTCGGTTTCTGCGTCCTGACGCGGAAAATTGCAGAAAATCTTCGAAAACAGGTGCGAAAGCGCCTGTTTTTGTGTTACAATAGGATACCGGTATAAGCCCGGCGCTTTTGCGGGGCATCCGGCACAGGCACAGAGAGGCGACGCGCCTTGCGCGGCCGCAAAGCAGTGAAAAAAGGAGTAGGACCATGGCAGAACATCAGCAGCCCGCGAACAGCGAGGAATTGACGCAGCAGGAGGAGTACAGCCAGCTTGTGGCCATCCGCCGCGAGAAACTGAAAGCCCTGCAGGACGCGGGCAACGACCCCTTCCAGCGCACCAGCTGGCCCCAGAGCGATTTTTCCGACGAGGTGAAGGCCCATTTTGAGGACCTGCCCGAGGACGCCGCCCCCGAGGCGCACCGTCAGGTGTGCATGGCGGGCCGCATGATGAGCAAGCGCGTGATGGGCAAGGCCAGCTTCGCCGACCTGCGCGACCGCACGGGCGACATCCAGATGTACGTGCGCCGCGACGACGTGGGCACCGAGGCGTATCAGGAGTTCAAAAAGTTCGACATCGGCGACGTGGTGGGCGTGCGCGGCTATGTGTTCCGCACGAAGATGGGCGAGATCAGCGTGCACGTCACGCAGATCGTGCTGCTGTCGAAGAGCCTCTTGCCGCTGCCGGAGAAGTTCCACGGCCTGACCGACCGCGAGACGCGCTACCGCCAGCGCTATGTCGACCTCATCGTGAACCCGGAGGTCAAGCAGACCTTCATCCTGCGCTCGCGCTTCATCAAGTATGTGCGCGACTTTCTGGACGCGCGCGGCTTCATGGAGGTGGAGACGCCCGTGCTGAACACCATCTCCGGCGGCGCGACGGCGCGGCCGTTCATCACGCACCACAACACGCTGGACATCGACATGTACATGCGCATCGCCACCGAGCTGCCGCTCAAGCGGCTGATCGTGGGCGGGCTGGACCGCGTGTACGAGCTGGGGCGCATCTTCCGCAACGAGGGTATGGACCCCAAGCACAACCCCGAGTTCACCACTGTGGAGCTGTACCAGGCCTACACCGATTTCAACGGCATGATGGACCTGTTCGAGGACCTTTTGAGCGGCGCCGCGAAGGAGCTGCTGGGCACGTATTCGCTGACGTGGCAGGGCGAGGAGATCAGCCTTGCGCCCGGCTGGCCGCGCCTTGCCATGCACGAGGCCGTAAAGCAGTATACGGGGCTCGATTTCATGGCCATCACGAGCGACGAGGAGGCCGTGGCCGCGGCCGCGTCCATCGGCGTGGAGCTGCCCGCCGCCAGCGACAAGACCTGGGGCAACGCGCTGTACGAGGTGTTTGACCAGAAGGTGGAGGAGAAGCTGGTGCAGCCCACCTTCATCACGATGCACCCCGTGGACGTGTCGCCGCTGGCCAAGCGCAGCCCGGCCGACCCGCGCCTGACCGAGCGCTTTGAGCTGTTCATCTGCCGCAGCGAGATGGGCAACGCCTTCTCGGAGCTGAACGACCCCATCGACCAGCGCGCCCGCTTCCAAAAGCAGGTGGAACTGCGCGCGAAGGGCGACGACGAGGCCGGCATGATGGACGAGGACTTCATCAACGCCCTCGAGTACGGCATGCCCCCGACG
>DXGT01000025.1 GCA_019113785.1 Candidatus Ruthenibacterium merdigallinarum
GATGTTGTCCACGCCCTCCTGGTTCTCGATCTTGGCGATGATCTTGATGAAGTCGCACTTCTGGCTCTCCAGCAGCTGGCGGATCTCCAGCACGTCGGCGGCGCGGCGCACGAACGAGGCGGCGATGAAATCGAAGCCCTGTTCGATGCCGAACAGGATGTCGTCGCGGTCCTTCGCGCTCATGTACGGCATCGACAGTTTCGCGCCGGGCACGTTGACGCCCTTGTGGTTGGAGACGGAGCCGTCGTTGTTGACGACGCACACGATGCCGGTCTCGTCGATATGGTCCACCGTCAGGCCGATCAGGCCGTCGTCCAGAAGGATGGAGTCGCCGGGCTTGACGTCCTGCGGAAGCTCTTTATACGTGATGGAGCAGATGGTTTCGTCGCCGTCCAGCTCGCGGGTGGTCAGCGTGAAGTACTGGCCCTTTTTCAGCTGCGCGCGGCCGTCTTTAAAGTCGCGCAGGCGGATCTCGGGGCCCTTGGTGTCCAGCAGGGCGGCCACGGGGCGCTGCATCTCGTCGCGCAGGGCCTTCAGCTTGTCAAGGCGGGCCTTCTGCTCCTCGTGCGTGCCATGGGAAAAGTTGAACCGGGCCACATCCATGCCGGCCAGGATCATTTGTTTCATCACGTCGCCCTTGTCGGTAGAGGGGCCAAGGGTGCAGATGATCTTTGTTTTGCGCATATCCAAAACACTCCTATCCAGTAAAGCAATCATTTACTTTGTATATTATAGCTTTTTCGGGAGAAAGAAGCAATATCGGAATTGTAGAATCTGTGCAAAATCGTACAGGAAAAGTTCATTCTTAACAAATGCGGGGGTTTTTGCTATACTGAAAGCGGACAGAAAGCGGCGCACGGCGCCGCGCCGCCTAAAAGCGGCCATGCGAAGGAGGCAGAGTATGAGCAAACGCGTTTTTTTGATCGTGTTGGACAGCTTTGGCATCGGCGAGGAGCCGGACGCCGCGGCCTTTGGCGACGAGGGCAGCAACACGCTGGCGTCCATTGCCAAAAGCCCGGAATTTTGCGTGCCGAACCTGGCGAAGCTGGGCCTTTTCAACATCGACGGCGTGCAGTGCGGCGAAAGGGTGACAGCGCCCGCCGCGGCCTACGCCCGCTTGCAGGAGGCGTCGAACGGGAAGGACACCACCATCGGCCACTGGGAGATTGCCGGCATCGAAAGCCCGCGCGCGCTTCCCACGTATCCCGAGGGCTTCCCCAAAGAGGTCATTGAGGAATTTTCGCGCCGCACGGGCCGCGGCGTGCTGTGCAACAAGCCCTATTCCGGCACGCAGGTCATCCGCGACTACGGCGAGGAGCATCTGCGCACCGGCGCGCTCATCGTGTATACCTCGGCCGACAGTGTGTTCCAGGTGGCCGCGCACGAAAGCGTGGTGCCCGTGGAGGAGCTGTACCGCTATTGCGAGATCGCGCGGGAGATGCTGCGCGGCGAACACGGCGTGGGACGCGTGATCGCACGGCCGTTTGAAGGTTCCTGCGCCGGGGACTTCAAGCGCACGCCGCGCCGCCACGATTTTTCCTTGCAGCCCCCCGCGCCGACGATGCTCGACGCCATCTGCGCCGCGGGCCAGAGCGTGATCGGCGTGGGCAAGATCTACGACATCTTTGCCGGGCGCGGCGTGGGCGAGAGCATCCGCACCTCGTCGAACGACGACGGCATGCGCGTGACGCTGGAACTGGCAAAGCGGGATTTTGCGGGTCTTGCCTTTGTGAACCTTGTCGATTTTGACATGGTGTACGGCCACCGCAACGACGTGGACGGCTACGCCCGCGCGGCGACGCAGTTCGACAGGCAGTTGGCCGAATTGCTCGGGCTGCTGCGAAAGGACGACCTGCTCATCATCACGGCCGACCACGGCTGCGACCCGGGCACCCCGTCTACCGACCATTCGCGCGAATATGTGCCCATGCTGGCGGCGGGCGCCTGCGTGCGCGCGGGCGCCGACCTCGGCACAAGGCGCAGCTTTGCCTGCATCGCGCAGACGGTGTGCGAATATCTCGGCGTGTGCACGGAGCACCTTGCGGGCGAGAGCTTCCTTGGCGAGATCATGCGCGGGGGAAAATGAGACCTCCTGTCAGAAAAAGGCGGGGCGTTTTCGGCAGTGCCGGCCGAAAGCGCCCCGCTTTGCTGTGCGCGGAGGGAAATATGAAAAATTTGGCGTTTTGCGTCGGAATGTGTGAAACATTTTTCCCGCTTCGCGCGTGTTGTTATTGCAGGCGCGCCTGTCAGCGCCGGAACACCCAGAAATAGAGCACGGCCAGCGCCTCGCGCATATAGCACGGCAGCACGGAACTGAGGCCGATCGACGCGGGGATGGCGGACACGTCGGAAAAACCGGCAAGGCGCGCGTAGCCGCCCGCGCGGTAACAGTGAAAGCGGTTTGTGACATAGGCGATGGGTTCGTCCGGCTGCACGCCGTGCTGCGCCAGCAGCGTGCGGGAAAAGGCGAAATTCTCCTCGGTGGAGGTGCTGCGCGCCTCGGTGAGGATGCGCGCGCCGTCGAGGCCTTTTTCCTCGAGATACTGCTTCATGGCCACGGCCTCCGGGACGTTTTCTCCGGGGCCCTGCCCGCCCGAGACGACGACGAGCGCGTCCGGGTGCGCGGCGGCGAAGGTATACGCGGCGTCCAGCCGGCGCGCCAACAGGCTGCTGACTTTGTCGCCGTGTACGGCCGCGCCCAGCACAATGACGGCCTTTTCGTCGCCCTGTGCGCCGCGCACGCTGCCGAGGATGCCCACCAGCACCATCAGGCCGACGAATACCGCGCAGCCTGCGAGGAATAGAATTTTGAGGACACGCCCCCAGCCCGCGGCGCAGAAGGCGTCGATTTTGCGGTGGAACAGCGCGTAGACCCAGACGAGCGCCGTGAGCGCGTACATCAGAAAGACGCCGAGGTTGAAATTGCTGCGCACGCTGCGCACCACGCTGTCGCCCAGCAGGACGACGGCCAAAAGCCAGACGATTTTTTCCTTCATGCGCGATCTCCCTTCCGCGGCGGCGCCGCCGTTACCATTATAACCGGATAGGGCAGGGAAAACAACTTGTCAAACCATGGCGCTTCGTGCTATGATGTGTGTAAATTGTGAGAAAGAACCGGAAAAGAGGAGTGGTGCGGTTGAAGCCGGTGATCAAAGTGGAGCACCTGCGCAAGGTCTATCGGGTCGGCCGCGAAAAGGTGGTGGCCCTGAACGACGTTGACCTGGAGATCGGCAAGGGCGAGATGTGTTGCATCGTCGGCGCGTCCGGCAGCGGCAAATCGACGCTGCTCAACCAGCTGGCGGGCCTGGAAAAGCCCACGAAAGGGCGCGTGATGATCGGCAAGCACGAGATCAGCGCCATGAACGAGGACGAGCTGGCCGAGTTTCGCCAGCAGCACCTGGGCTTTATCTTCCAAAGCTACAATTTGCTGCCGTCGATGACGGCGGCGGAGAACGTGGCCCTGCCGCTGATGTTCAAGGGCGTAGCCAAAAAGGAGCGGGAAAAGCTGGCCAGGCGCGAGCTGAAAAAGATGGGCCTGCTCGCGCGCGCCAACCACAAGCCCACCGAGATGTCCGGCGGCCAGCAGCAGCGCGTGGGCATCGCGCGCGCATTTGTGGCAAAGCCGGCCGTCATCTTCGCCGACGAGCCCACGGGCAACCTCGACTCGGTCACCACGCGGCAGGTGCTGTACACCATGCTGCAGATGGCCAAGGAGGACGGCATCACCTTTGTGATGGTGACGCATGAGAACGAGCTGGCCGACTGCGCCGACCGCATCGTCACCATCAAGGACGGGCGCATCGTCTCCAACGTGCTTTTGAGCGAGGAGGAGAAGGCGGCCAACCGGGAAAAACTGTTCGGGGATCTGCTCACGGCAAACGTGGCCGAGCCCGAGACGACCATCAAAGACGAAAAAGAGGAGAAGTGAAGATCATGCAAAAGAGGACGGCTCGAATTTTCAAAAAACTGGCGGCGCTGACGCTGTGCGCGTCGCTGTGCGTCTCTTTTGCGGCGACGGCGTTTGCGCAGGAGACGGGGGAGGGACAGCCTGTGTCGGTATCGACGTCGACTTCGGCGCAGGCGCCAACGTCTACTTCGATCGCTGCGCCCGCGCCGGCTTCGCAGAGCGGCAGCGAAAGCACGACGCCGGACAGCCAGCCGCAGACCGGCGGCGGAGGCGCCGGCAGCGATATGACGACCACGAGCGGGCAGCCCTATGTGACGGCCTACACGGTTACGGACGCTGCGGGCAATGAGATACAGCGCATCACCGAGGGCACCAAGTGCCGCATCATCGTGGCTGTGGTCGACCCGCGCATCACCAAAGTGGAGCAGCTGACAGCAGCCAACGGCCAGCCGATGTACGTCAACGTCAAGGTGGCGTCCACGAACAATTTCGGCACGCCGTCTCTGGGGGATATCAGTACGACGACGCTCACGCAGAACAGCATCGTTCCCGACGTTGGGCTGCAATATTCGATCATTCTCAACGATATTACGTTCCTCGGCGGTTCCAACGGGCTGTCGTTGGATATTGCCTATAGCGATCCTGTTTCGTACCTGGGGCTGACCAATGTATCCGTGCCCATCACCCAGTGCGACATCCCCGCGCAGGGTGAAGGCGTGAAGCAGTCTACCCTGGTCGTCAAGGCGGCTGGGTACGGCAGCGGCGACGTCACCGCCGGCGAGAACTTCACGCTGAGCACGACGGTGCTCGTCTCCGGCGAGCGCATCGACGCCGAGAACGTGGCCGTCAGCCTGACGTTGCCCGAGGAGATCACCGTCGTGAGCGGCTCCTCTTATAACTTTGTTGGCAATGTGCCGGCGGGCGGCGAGGTGAACGTCTCGTTCCTGCTCACGCCCAGCGCGGCGGCCGCAGCCGGTAGTTACAATATTACGATCAACGTCAGCGGCAACTCCGCTTCGGACGGCGCGGCCCTGTCGGCCACGATGCCCGTTACCGTGCCTGTTATCCAGCCGGACCGCTTCGAGATCTCCAATACAAGCCTGCCCGAAAACATGGTGATGGGCGAGGAGAGCTACGGCACGATCTCGCTGGTGAACAAGGGTAAGGGCACTGTGTATAACGTGGAGGCGAAACTCGAGGGTGAGGGCTTTACCGTGGACGAGGGCGCGAACAAATATGTCGGCAACATCGCCTCCGGTACGTCCAACACGCAGGATTTTTCCATCACGCCGACGCAGAGCGGCACCATCAACATGATGCTCACTGTCAGCTACGAGGACGAGAAGGCCAATGTGAAGACCATCACACGCGAATTCACCGTCACGGTGGACGACATGAGTATGATGGACCCCGGCGGCATGGTGGACCCCGGTTTTGAGATCCCCGTGGAGGAGCCGCAGCAGGGCATGCCATGGTGGGGTTGGCTGCTGATCGTCGCGGCAGTGCTGGCGGTCGGCGGCGCCGTAACAGGCATCGTTTTGAAAAAGCGGCGCGCAAAACGCCGCGCTGCCCAGCTGATGGAGGATGACGATGAGGATATCTGACCTGCTGAAGCTCAGCACGGATAACCTTCGCAGACGCAAGGGCCGTACGGCGCTGACGGTGATTGGCGTCGTGGTGGGCACGTGCGCCATCGTGGTGATGATCTCGCTGGGCATCGCCGCGAACAAGCGCACGGAGGAGACGCTGGCCTCGTGGAGCGACTTGACGCAGATCACGGTGATGGGCTACTCCGACAGCGCCGACACCCCGGCGCTGGACGACGACATGGTGGCGAATTTCAAGACCTTGCCGCACGTGGTGGCTGTCACGCCGTACTATTACTTCCAGAACTTCAACGGCAACATCATCGCCGGGGCCAACGACCGGTACAGCGCATACGCGGGCAATATCGTCGGCATGGACCCCGACGCCCTTGAGCCGATGGGCTATGAGCTTGTCAGCGGCGAGTATCTGGCGGGCCATACGCGGACGCGCCGCAGCATCCCCGTGCTGGTGGGACAGGACTTTGCCTACAACTTTGAAGATACGCGCAAAAGTTACAGCAACCCCAAGCGCTACCGCTGGAAGGAGACGGATGAGTTCGGCAACGCGACGAACGAGCCATTCTTTGACATCACGCAGGCAGAGATGAAATTGCAGATGATCATCGGCTACGACGACCAGGGCAACCCCAAAACGCAGGATTACACGCTGGACGTGGTGGGCGTCATGGTGCAGGACTACGCCAAAAGCGGCTCCACCGGCATGATCATGAGTGTGGAGGACATGAAGTGGCTCGAGGCGGAGTATAAAAAGAACTCCGATTCAAGCGGGGGCGGCACGGTGATCATCGGCGGCATGGGCGGCCAGAGCACCGGCGGCTACGACCAGGTGTACGTCAAAACCGACAACGTCAACACGGTGGAGGAGACGGAGCAGATCATCCAGGAGGTCGGCTATCAGACCTACTCCATGACGGAGACGCGCAAGCAGGCGCAGCAGGAGGTGCTCTCCAGCCAGCTGATGCTCGGCGGCCTTGCGGCCATCTCGCTGTTGGTGGCGGCGCTGAATATCGCCAACACCATGACGATGGCCATTTACGAGCGCACGAAGGAGATCGGCGTCATGAAGGTGCTGGGCTGCCGTATCGGCAAGATCCGCGAGATGTTCCTGATCGAATCCGGCGCCATCGGCTTCATCGGCGGCGTGATCGGCGTATTGCTCAGCCTGCTTTTGAGCTTTGTGCTCAACCACCTCACCGTGTGGCTGGGCGTCATCTCGGGATGGCTCGCCTCGATCGGCATCATGTGGGACGTCTCATCCTTTGACCTGGGCGGCCTTTTGAGCATGAGCAGCTACGGCTCGATGGGCACGGGCAGCCAGCTGTCCATCATTCCCGTCTGGCTGATTTTCGCGGCGCTCGCCTTCGCCACGGTGGTGGGGCTTTTGTCCGGCATTGCGCCGGCGAACCGCGCGGTGAAGATCAGCGCGCTGGAGGCCATCCGGCACGAATGACCCTTTGGTGATACAAAGAATAACGCACAGCGACGCGCGGCGCGCGCGGGAGAAAAGCCTCCTGCGAGCGCCGCGCGCTTTTGCCGTGCGGCGCACAGCACAGCTGTCCGCCGCTGGAGAAAAATTTGTGAAATCCGCGCCGAAAGGCGTTTTTTCAGCGTCCAGACGCGCCGCAGCGCTTGTCATGTGGGGAAGAATCATATATAATATGAAATTGTGCCGGGAAGGACCCGGCCGGGGAAAGTGAAAAGTAACAATGAGAGGGGAACGTTTTTCATGCAGGATTATTTCGCCATGAGCCGTGAGGCGCTGCAAAACGAGCGCGAGGCGCTGCTGGACGTTTACGGCCAGTACAAGGCGCGCGGGCTGAAGCTGGACATGTCGCGCGGCAAGCCGTCGCCCGCGCAGCTCGATCTTTCGATGCCGATGCTCGACATCAAGGATTATATGGGCGAGACGGGCATCGACTCGCGCAACTACGGCAATCTGGAGGGTATGCCGGAGGCGCGCCGCTTCTTTGCCGAGATGCTGGGCGCGCAGCCCGACGAGGTCATCGTGGGCGGCAACTCCAGCCTGAACATGATGTACAGCATGATCGAGCTGGGCTGGCGTCTGGGCTACTGCGAGAGCGAAAAAGGCTGGGGCGAGGAGGAGCACCCGAAATTTCTGTGCCCCGCGCCCGGTTATGACCGCCATTTCCGCGTGACGCAGTACTTCGGTTTTGAATTGGTCACGGTGCCCATGCTGCCCACCGGCCCGGACATGGACGCAGTGGAGCGCCTTGTGAAAGACAAGGCGGTGAAGGGCATCTGGTGCGTGCCCAAGTACTCGAACCCCGACGGCTACAGCTACAGCGACGAGACCGTCCGCCGTCTGGCCGCGATGGAGACCGCGGAGCCCGATTTCAAGATCTTCTGGGACAACGCGTACATCGTCCATCACCTCACCGATACGCACGACGAGGTGCTGAACCTGCTGGACGAGTGCCGCGCGGCCGGCTGCGAGAACCGCGCGCTGATGTTCTGCTCGCTCAGCAAGGTGACGTTCCCCGGCGCGAGCGTGGCCGCCATGGCCGCCAGCCGCCAGAACGTCGATTACATCCTCAAAAATATGTTCCCCACCATCATCAGCTACGATAAGCTCAACCAGCTGCGTCACATCCGCTTTTTGAAGGACGCCGCCGGCGTGGCCGCCCACATGGAAAAGCACCGCGCCGTCATCGCGCCGAAGTTCGAGCTGGTGAAGAGCATCTTCACGCGCGAGTTTGCGGGCTGCGACGGCATTGCCCGCTGGACCGACCCGAACGGCGGCTACTTCCTCAGCCTGTACACGGCGAAGGGCTGTGCGAAGCGCACGGTGCAGCTGTGCGCCGAGGCGGGCGTGAAGCTGACGGAGGCGGGCGCGGCGTACCCCTATGGCGTCGACCCGGACGACTGGAACATCCGCATTGCGCCCACGTACCCGCCGCTGGACGAGCTGGAAACGGCGGCCGAGCTGCTGTGCGTGGCGCTGAAGCTGGCCACTGTGGAGCACCTGCTCGCGCAGTGAGCGATGGGCCCGGCTCCGCCCGCATCCGAGCCGAATTTGATTCTTGGAGGCATCCATCGTGAAGACAAAAGGCAGACCCTGGCAATTTGCGGTGCTGACGGTGCTCATCGCCGCGTTCGCGTTTACGGCGTTCGCGGGCATCGCCACGCGCTACGGTGACATCACCACCACGTGGCTCAAGGGCGTGCGGGACATCCGCTGCGGCGTGAGCCTGGGCGGCGGCGTAGAGGCCGTGTATGCGCCCGAGGAGGGCGCAGAGCCCACCGCCGGCCAGCTGCAGGCCGCGCGCAGCACGCTGCTGCGCCGGCTGGAGCGGCGCGACGCCGCCGACAGCGTGGTGACTGTGGACGAGAGCACGGGGCGCATCACTGCGCGCGTGCCGCAGTGGGCGCTCGGCGACGACAGCGAACAGGCGCTGGCGCAGCTGGGCAGCACCGCGGCCCTGACCTTCCGCGAGGGCGACGAGACGGACGACGACGGCCTGCCCACGGGCGAGGTTCTGCTGGACAACAGCGGCGTGGAGAGCGTCACGGCGCAGTTCAATCTGGACTCGAGCAGCCTGCAGTACGGTCAGTATTATCTGGACATCCGCCTGACGGATGAGGGCAAGGCGAAACTCGCCGAGGAGACCGAGCGCCTGTCGCAGGAGGGCGAGGACGGCGAGCAGGGAACGCTGACCATCTGGCTGGACGATGAGCTGCTCAGCTCCTCGACCGTGAGCGAGCCGTTCACAGGCGGTGAGCTGGCCGTCACGCTGGGCCTTAGCGGCGCTGAGGGGCGCGAAGAGGCGCGCCGCATCGCCGATCTGATCGACTGCGGCCCGATGGAGATTGCGCTTTCGCCCGAGAGCAGCGCCCAGGCGGCCCCCGTGCTGGGCGCCGGCGCTTTGCGCGGCGCTGCGCTGGCGGGCGCGGCGGCGCTGGCGGCGGTGATGCTGGTGCTGATCGTCCGCTACCGGCTGCTGGGCGTGTGCGCGGCGGTGGCCCTGCTGGGGCAGGCGGCGGCCGTCGTGGCGTTTGTGTCCGGGTATTTCTCTGTGTTTGACGGCACGTCGCTGACGGTGCCGGCGCTGGCCGGCTGCGTGCTGGCGCTGGCGCTGGGCGCGGCGACGGCCACGCTGGCGGCTGAGCGCACCAAAGAGGCGCTGGCCGAGGGCAAAGCGCTCGATTTTGCCTTGCAGACCGGTGCTGCGCGCGCGCTGCGCCCCGTGCTGGACGCGTCGGCCGTGCTGGCGCTGACGGCGGTTGCGGCGCTGTTGGCCTTCGGCGATACGGGCGCCGGCATGCTGGCTTCGCTGGGCGTTGACGCGGCCGAGGGCGGCGCGCTGTACGCGTTCGGCTATGTGCTGGCGGCCGGCGTGGCGGCGAACCTTGTGTGCAACGTGCTGCTTGCGCGCGGGCTTGTGCGCGGCCTTGCCGGATGCAAGGCGCTGCACACAGAGCGCATTTTCATCGGCAAGAGCGCGCAGGATAAGCCGCGCGACGGGTTTGCCGCGTGCGCCAATTTGAAAAAATGCGCGCTCGTCTCGGTTGTGGTGCTGGTTGCGCTGGCGGCGTTTGCCGCCGTGGCGGGCTTTGCGCCGGACGCGCAGCTGACTGCGCCGGCAGGCTTTGCGCGCTGCGCGGCGGCGGCCGCGCTGGCGCTGGCGCTTGTGTGGGTGTACGCTGCGCTGCGCATGCGCGCCTTCAGCGGCCCGCGCGCGGCCTTTGCCTGCGCGCTGGCGATGGCGCACGACGCGCTGATCACGCTGGGCGCGTGCGCGCTGCTGGGCGTGCCGATGGGCCCTGCGGCTATGGCGGCCGCGCTGTTCGCGATGGGCTATGGCGCGTGCGGCACGCTGGAGGTATTCGGTGAAATTCGCACCGGCGTGCAGATGCAGGCCGAGCGGCGCACCGTCAACTGCCGCACGCTGGCGGATAAGAGCGTGGGACGCGCTTTGCGCGGCCGCGTCGGCGTGTGCGCCGCGCTGGTTCTGGCGCTGGCGTGCGCGTGCGCCGTCTGCGCGGCCCTGGGCCTTTTGCAGCTGGCCATGACGGCCGTCGCGCTGATCGTGGGCGTGGTGTGCGCCACGTACAGCCCGCTGTGCATCGCGGCGCCCGTGTGGGGCGTGTGGGCGAAGCGCGCGGCGGGCAAGCCCGCGGCGCGCACCAAGGCGGCCTGACCGGCAGGGCGCTTTTAAGCGGCAGGAAAAGGTTTTCGCCCGAGGCCCTGCGCGCGCTGCGAAAAATCTGTAATTCGTTTTAAATACGCCCGGCTTTGCGTGCGCAGCAAGGCCGGGCGTTTTTGCGGGGGGCAAGGGGCCGGGCCGCGCGGCGGGCAAAGCGCGCCGTGTGTTCGCGGGAGGCGCTGCGTACCCGACGTGACGTACGCCGGTACTTTTCTGCAAAAAGGGCAAAAATCAGCGTTTTCCCAGTTGACGCGCTGTGCAAAATAAGCGATAATAGAATCGACCGGCGTTTTGCTGCGCGCCGGTGTGAGCTTGCAAGAAGGAGGGGCATCCCTTTTGGCATATTATCACTGCCTGCTGTTCGATGTGGACGGCACGCTTTTGGACTTTAACGCCGCGGAACAGGCCGCGCTGGCGCAGGTGCTGGCTTATTACGGCTTCGATGAAAAGCCCGGCATCACCGAGCGCTATCACGAGATCAACAACGCGCTGTGGGCAAAGCTCGAGCGCGGCGAGATCAAGCAGGACAAGCTGGTGGTGCAGCGCTTTGAAACGCTGCTGCGCGAGTTTTCGCTGGAAGCCGACGCCGCCGAGGTGAACGACCGCTATCTTTCGTTTTTGGCGGGGCGCGCCGATGTGTACGAGGGCGCGCACGAGATTCTGGAGGAGCTGGCCGAGGTGGCGACGCTGGCCGTTGTGACGAACGGCGTCGAGCGCGTGCAGCGCAACCGCATGGCGCAGGCGGGCCTTGAAAAATATTTCGACGGCGTGTTTGTGTCCAGCAAAGTGGGCGCCAGCAAGCCCTCGCGCAAAATTTTCGAAGCGGCGCTCAAATCGCTGGGCGTGGAGAATCGCGCCAAGGTGCTGATGATCGGCGATTCGCTCAAGGCCGACATCCTCGGCGCAAAAAATGCGGGCCTGGCCAGCTGCTGGTGCAATTTCCAGCACCAGCCCGTCCCGGAGGATATGCCCGCGACCCACGTCATCGAGCATCTTGACGAATTGATGCGCATCGTGATGGAACCGGAGGAGCTGGAGAATGTCGGAAATCCGGACAAGCGTCATAAAGTTTAAGTCGTCGAACGGGGCCGACACGGTGGTCGGCCGGTTCTTTGAGGACGGCGCCGTGCGCCCGAAGTGCATTTTGCAGATTTCGCACGGCATGTGCGAGTACATCGGCCGCTACGCCGATTTTGCGGCCTTCATGGCACGGAACGGTTACGCGGTGTGCGGCAACGACCATCTGGGCCACGGCGACACGAGCGAGGGCGGCACGGACGGGTATTTCGCGCCGAAGAACGGCGCAAAGGCCATCCTTGCCGATCTGCACACGATGAACGGCCTTGCGCGCCGCCGCTATCCCGGGCTGCCGGTCATCCTGCTGGGGCACAGCATGGGCAGCTTTTTTGCGCGCCTGTACGCCGCAACCTATCCGCAGACCATCGACGCGCTGCTGCTCAGCGGCACGGCCGGGCCGAACCCGCTGTGCGCCGCCGGCATTTTCCTGACGGATGTGCTCGGCGCGCTCAAGGGGCCGCGGTACCGCTCGCAGCTGGTGAACAAGATGGCGTTCGGGCAGTATCTGAAGCGCATCCCTTCGCCGCGCACCCCGTACGACTGGATCAGCCGCGACGAGGCGATCGTCGACGCCTACGCGCGCGATGCAAAGTGCACGTTCGTGTTCACGGTGAGCGCGTTCCACGAGATGCTGTCCACGCTGCGCGCGGTCAGCGGGGCGCAGTGGGCGCAAAAGCTGCCCAAAGACCTGCCGGTGGGCTTGTTCTCCGGCGATATGGACCCGGTGGGGGATTACGGCCGGGGCGTGCAGAAAGTGGCTGCGATGCTGCGCGCCGCGCAGCTTGCCGACGTGCAGTTGACGCTGTACCCCGGCGCGCGCCACGAGGTGCTCAATGAGACCAACCGCGCGCAGGTTTACAAGGATATGCTCACATGGTGTGATGCGCATATGAAAAACTCTAAGCAAAGTGAGGCGGAAATCAAATGAGTGAATTCATCAACGCGATCTTCGGCAGCGTCATGTCGCTCGACCCCGTGTCGGCCATCAAGATGCTGGTGATGTGGGTCGTGGGCGGGGTGCTGATCTACCTTGCCATCAAAAAGGACATGGAGCCCAGCCTGCTGCTGCCGATGGGCTTCGGCGCTATTCTGGTGAACCTGCCGCTGTCCGGCGCGGTGACGCAGATCTACGAGACGGGCACGGAAGAGGGCGCGCTGGACGTCCTGTTCAACGCGGGCATCGCCAACGAGCTGTTCCCGCTGCTGCTGTTCATCGGCATCGGCGCCATGATCGACTTCGGCCCGCTGCTGACGAACCCGAAGCTGCTTTTGTTCGGCGCGGCGGCCCAGTTCGGCATCTTCGTCACCATGACGCTCGCGTGCTGCGTGAACGCGATTTTCCCGGGCATGTTCTCCATCCAGGACGCGGCCAGCATCGGCATCATCGGCGCGGCCGACGGCCCCACGGCCATTTTCGTGGGCAACTATTTCGGCACGCAGTACATGGGCGCCATCATTGTGGCGGCCTACAGCTACATGGCGCTGGTGCCCATCATCCAGCCGCCGGTCATCCGCTTCTGCACCACGAAGAAGGAGCGGCTCATCCGCATGCCCTACGAGGCCAAGAGCGTCAGCAAGACCGTGCGCATCCTGTTCCCGATCGTCGTGACGGTCATCGCGGGCCTTGTGGCGCCGCGCAGCGTCTCGCTGGTGGGCTTCTTGATGTTCGGCAACCTGCTGCGTGAGTGCGGCGTGCTCAACAGCCTGTCCGAGACGGCGCAGAACGTGCTGGCAAACCTCATCACCATCTTTTTGGGCATCACGATCGCCACGAAGATGCAGGCGGACGCCTTCCTCAGCTTCGGCACGCTGATGGTCATTGCGCTGGGCCTGTTCGCGTTCATTTTCGACACGGTGGGCGGCGTGATGTTCGCCAAGTTCATCAACCTGTTCAGCAAGACGAAGATCAACCCGATGATCGGCGCGTGCGGCATTTCGGCGTTCCCGATGTCCAGCCGCGTCATCCACAAGATGGGCCTGAAGGAGGACCCGCAGAACTTCCTCCTGATGCACGCGGCCGGCGTGAACGTCGGCGGCCAGATCGCCAGCGTCATCGCGGGCGGTTTGATCCTGAACCTGATCGCACGATAAGGAGGTCTAACGATGGAACAGATCCTGCAATCTCTGGGCGTCCTTGCGATGGGCATGTGCGGCATTTTCCTTGTGATGGCCGTCATCAGCGTCGCCATTTCGGTGCTCAACCGTTTCTTTAAATCCTGAAAACAGCAAAGCAGCAGGGCCGCGCCGCGGGGCGCGGCCCTGCGTGTGAGTGTGTGCGCATGAAGGGGGAATACGCTGTGCGCAACGCCTTTTTTGCCCTGCGCGACGCTTGCCCGCGCGCAAAACTTGCGCTGTGCGCGGCGTGCCTTGCCGTGTATGCGGCGCTTGCCTGCCTATCGGGCGGGCATGTGTGGGCCATTGCGTGGACGGCCGTCTGCACGGCGCTGTGGTTGTATCTGCCCGGCCGCTTCTGGCTGGATGCGCTGCGTATGCGCGGCCGGCTGCCCGGCATGGATCACGCGCTGGCCGTCTTGTACGGCGCGGGCTTTTTGGCGGTGACGGCGTGCTTTGCCATCCGTTTGCAGATCCTGTGGCTGCTGCGCTTTGCGCCGCCCGCGCTGGGCCTTGTCTGGCTGGCGCTGGCGCTGCGCCGCGGCGCGCGGCCGCACTTCGACTGGATGCGCGCCGGCACGGGTGCGACGCTTTTGGCGGGGTGGGGCGCGCTGTGCGCGCTGTATGCGCTGACGGTCAGCGTGAAAAATGCGCACCCGGCCGCGGCGGGGCAGATCGTGCCCAACCAGGACGTGCTGTGGAACATCGGCAACGCGGCGTCGTTCGCGCTGGGCTTTCCGCCGCAGGACATCCGCTTTTCGGGCGTGCGCCTTGCCTATCACTACCTGACCGAGCTGCTCACGGGCGCGCTGAGCCTCGCGGGCGGCCTTTCCTGCTGGGACCTTGTCACGCTGTATCTGGGGCCGCCGGTGCTCGCGGCGCTTGTGTTGTGCGTGTTCAGCTTCGGCCGGTATTTCTACGGCGGCAGCGAGGCGCGCGGCCTTGCGCTGTGCGCGCTGCTGTTCTGCTTTCAGTGCGCCAGCATGGGCGCGGCACTGCTGGACGGCGAGGGCCTTTTCTCGAACACGAACCTGATGCACCTAGTCACGAACGTCAATTCGCAGGCGACGGCCGTCATCTTCGTCAGCCTGTTCGCGGCGCTGTTCATCGCCGTGGCGCAGCGCGGCTTTGCCGCCGGCTGGCCGATGCTGGCCACGTTCCTGTGCAGCGCGGTGATGATGAGCTTTGCCAAGGGCCCGGCAGCGGCCATCGCCATTTGCAGCTTTGCCGTGACGATGCTGTTCCTGCTGGCGCGCAGGCCGAAAAGCCTCGCCAAATGGACGCTGTGCTTTGCGGGGTGCATCGGCACATTTTGCGCGGTGTATTTCGTTGTGTTCGCCTCCGGTGCGAACAACAGCGTGCATCTCGGCTACCGCACAGTGGAGATGTCGCAGGTGTACGCCTGGCTCGCGCCCATCCGGGGGATCAATACGGCCGTGTGGTGGGCGTGCGTGGTGCTGGCGGCGCTGGCCACCTGCTTTTTGATGCAGCCGCTGCAATTCGCGCTGTACCTGCGCGGGCTCTGGCGCGACGTGCGCGGGCTGTGGGGCCTGCCGGTGCAGCGCCTGTTCGCCAACGGCGTGGTGGCGGGCGGGTGGCTCGCGTATTATCTGTTCTGGCACCCGTCGTACAGCCAGCTGTACTTTGCGCTCATCGCGATCTTTTTCATGAACGTGCTGGCGGTGGACGCGCTGGCGCGTCTGCGCAGGGGCGCTTTCGCGCGCTTTGCCGCCGTGTGCGGCGCGGCGGGCTTTCTCACGTTCGGGGTGCTGCTGGTCAATTTCACGGGCAGCGGCCTGCGCCAGCTGGGGCGCAACCTCGACGTGATCGAAAAATATCCGTATGCCAGCACGGCGACGGCCGGGGATGAGGCGGCGATGGAATGGCTGCGCGCCAACAGCGCCGAGGACGCCGTTTTCGCCACCGACCGCATCCATCGCATGGCGAATGTGACGGACGGCATCTCAAACCTCTACACGGCGTTGAGCGGCCGGCAGGCCTACATGGAGGGCTACACCTACGCGGTGACGAACATGGGCGTCTCCGAGGCGCTGCTGAGCGAAAAGCAGGCGGTGAACGCGGCGCTGTTCGACGCCGCGGCCGACAGCGCCGCCACGGCGGCGCTGTGCCGGGAAAACGGCGTCGACTATCTGGTCGATTCTCTGCAATACCCCGGCGGCGTGGCCGAGGGGGAGGAGCTCGCGCTTGTGTACGAGAACGAAAGCGTAAAAATTTACAGGGTGAGAGAGTAAGCAAATGCTGTTGAATGTACAGGACCTACAGAAATCCTTCGGGGCGCAGGCGTGCCTTGAACATATCAGCTTCACGCTGGACGCGCAGGACCGCGTGGGCGTGATCGGCGAGAACGGCGCGGGCAAGACGACGCTGATCAAATGCCTGACCGGCGAGTACGAGCCGGACGGCGGCGAGCTGGCCTTTTCGCACGGGGCCGTGGTGGGCTATCTGGAGCAGAACGGCGCGCTGGACCCCGCGTGCACCGTGTACGGCGAAATGGAAAACGCGTTCCGCCCGGTGCTGGACGCCATGCGGGAGATGAAGCAGGTGGAGCAGCGCATGGCGCAGGCGCCGGGCGACGCCTCGCTGCTGGAGCGCCACGCGCAGCTGCAGGCGGTGATCGACGCGGCGGACGGCTACCACATGGACACGCAGATCAAAAAAGTGCTCAGCGGTATGGCTTTCCCGCCGGAAACATACGGCAAAAGCGTGGCGGTGTTGTCCGGCGGCGAGCACACGCGCCTGCGCCTGGCCAAACTGCTTTTGCAAAAGCCGGATCTTTTGATCCTCGACGAGCCGACGAACCATCTCGACTTCGCCACGATGGAGTGGCTCGAGGAGTACCTGCGCCACTACCCGGGCGCGGTGCTCGTCGTCAGCCACGACCGGTATTTCCTCGACGCCGTCTGCACGCGCATCTTTGAGGTGGAGGACCACGGCCTCACGGCCTATAAGGGCAATTATTCCGCGTTTTTGCCGCAGAAAGAGGCCGCGGTGGCCCTGCAGCAAAAGCAGCACGACGCCGATGTGGAGAAAGCCGCAAAACTGGAGGATTACATCGCGCGCAATCTGGTGCGCGCCTCCACGACGAAAATGGCCCAAAGCCGCCGCAAGCAGCTGGAGAAAATGGAGATCACCGAAGCGCCGCGCGCGCAGCGCACGCCGGCAAAGCTGCGCTTTACCTTTGATGTGACGCCGTACAACGAGATCCTCACCGCCAAAAACATCGGCGTGACGCTGGGCGGAAAAACGCTGATCGAGGGCCTCAGTTTGCAGGTGCTGCGCGGCCAGCGGCTGGTGATCGCAGGGCCGAACGGCGCGGGCAAATCGACGCTGCTGCGCGTGCTGGACGGGCGGCTGCACCCGCAGACGGGCAGCGTGCGCTTGGGCGCGGGCGCAAAGCCCGGCGTGTTCGAGCAGCAGCAGCTGCGCCGCACGGGTACGGTGATCAGCGCCATTTGGGACAAGTACCCGCAGATGACCGAGCTCGATGTGCGCAGCCACTTGGCGAAGCTGAATTTCCGCGGCGAGGACGTGTTCAAGGCGTGCTCGGCGCTTTCGGGCGGCGAGCTGGCGCGTCTGCGCTTTGCCGAGCTGCTGCTGGAAAAGCCGAACCTGCTGTTTTTGGACGAGCCGACGAACCACCTGGACATCTACATGCGCGAGAGCCTGACGGACGCGCTGACGGCCTATGAGGGCACGCTCGTCCTCGTCACACACGACCGGTATCTCATGAACCGGCTGGCGTGCCCGATTTTGTACCTTGAGGACGGCAAAGCCGTGCAGTACGCGGGCTATGACGCCATGATGCACCGGGAGACGGCGCCCGCGCCGGCCGCGCCGCAAAAAGAACCGGCAAAGCCGGCCTACGGCAAGGACCAGCGCCGCCGCCGCGCCCAGCTGCGCGAGCGCATCAAAAAGCTGGAGGACGAGCTGGAGGCGCTGGCGCTGAAAGTGATGGATCTGGAGGGCGAACTGAACGAGCCGGACGTCCTGCGCGACCATGTGCGCCTGCGTGAGGTGTGCGACGCGCTGGACGAGGCGCGTTTCCGCCAGGACGAAGCGCTGGGCGAGTGGGAGCAGGCCATGGAAGAGCAGGAGGCCGAAGAACAGGAGGACGCGCCGCGCGCGTAAAGCAAAATAAAAAGTGCCCGCCGTCCGCGAAAGCCGCGGGCGGCGGGCAAATGTTTTCTGTTGTTTGTTACGGCATGGCCTCTTCGATGGCGGCGTCCACGTCGGCGTAGTCGACGTCCGCGCCGGCCAGCGCCAGCACGACATAGTCGCCCTTGACGACCACGCGGCCGGCCTTGTTCTGCTCATAGCCGACGGGGAAATCGTCCTTGTACGTCTCGAACTGGGCCACAAGGCCGTCGCGGTAAGCCGCCAGCGCGCTCTCCACGTCCGCGGCCTTGCCGGAGGCGGCATGCACCACAAGCACCGTGCCGGACGCGCCGTTCGTCGTGGTGTACTGGCCGGCGAACTCGTCGTAGCTGTCGGCGGGCAGGTTCATCATAAATTCCATATCGTCCTGCGTGAAGTCGGCCGGGCCGTCGATGTTGCACACGGCCGCGACGGCGGAGGCAACTTCGTTTACGTCATAGCTGGCCGAAGAGCCGGAGCAGCCGGCCAGCACCCCAAGGGCCAGGCAGGCGGACAGGACGACGGCAAAAATACGTTTCATCATGGTACAATCCCTCTCCTATTATAAGATAAAGCCATGGTCTCCGTTCTTGTATTGTACATGAACGCCCCCCGTTTTGCAAGGCTTTTGGCAGAGTATCGCTGGATTTTTACGTTTTATACATCTGCGCGCCGCGCCGCACGCTTGACAGCGCTGCGCCCCTTGGGCTACAATCAAGCGCAGAGAGCGGGGGAAGCGGAATGAAATGGAGAGCGGCATGCCTGGCGGCGCTGCTGTGCGCGGCGTCGCTGACGGGCTGCGCGCCGCGCGAGGCGAGCGCGACCACTTATGCGATGGACACCATCGTCAGCCAGCGCGTGTGGGGCCCGCAGGCGCAGCAGGCGTGCAGCGAGGCGTCGCGTGCGCTGGCGGACTTCGAGGCGCAGTTCTCGCTGTACGCGGCGGGCAGCGACATTGAAAAGATCAACGATGCAGCGGGGCAAAAGCCTGTGGCGGTGCAGGCGGACACGCTCTCGCTGCTGCGCCGGGCGCAGGCGCTGAGCCTGCGCTACCCGTGCCAATTCGCGCTGACCATCGCGCCGGTGACGCTGGCGTGGAACGTGAACGGCGAGGAGCCGTGCGTGCCTGACGAGGCCGAGCGCGCCGCGCTGTGCGCGCTTGTCGACGACACCGACCTTGTGCTGAACGAAGCGGACGGCACGGCCTTTTTGCGCAGGGCCGGGCAGGGGCTCGACCTCGGCGGCGTGGCAAAGGGCGCCGCGTGCGACGCCGTGCGCGCGATCTATGAAGAATACGGCGTGCAGGGGGCGGTGCTCGACATCGGCGGCAATCTGCTGGTGTACGGGGAAAAGGCGGACGGCGCTCCGTTCCGCGCGGGCTTTCGCGACCCGCTGGGCGAGCGGGGAACGGCGCTGTTCTCTTTTGAGATGGCAAGCGGGCAGGTCGTCGCCGTATCCGGCGGGTACGAGCGCTACTTCGAAGCGGACGGAACGCGCTACATCCATATTTTTGACCCCACGACCGGCGCGCCGGCCGAAAGCGACCTTGCCGCCGTCGGCGCGGTGTGCGAAAGCGGGCTGGAGGCGGATTTCTACTCCACCACGCTGTACGTGGGCGGCCTTGACGAAGCGCTGCGCTATATGCGCGCCGGCGGCGTCGCCATCGCTGTGACGCAGGACGGGCAGGTATATCTCTCCGAGACGCTGCAAGACGGCTTTCGCTGGGAAAGCGCGCAGGAGGGGGAGTATGCGCTGCACTGGGTGAGCGAAGAGGTGAGCCAGGGTGAATGAGAAAACAAGGCGCGTCGCGCTGTTGGGCGTGCTGTTTGCGCTGGCGATGGCGCTCTCGTTTTTCGAGGGCGCGCTTGCGCCGCTGCTGGGTTTGCCGCCGGGGGTGAAGCCAGGCCTGGCCAACGTAGTGGTGATGTATGCGCTGTTCTGGCTTTCGTGGCGCGACGCGCTGGCGCTGACGGTTCTAAAAAGCGGATTCGTCTTTCTGGTGCAGGGCGCGTCGGCGGCGCTGCTCAGCGCGTGCGGCGGCGTGTGCGCGCTGGCGGCGATGGCGCTTGTGCGCCGGCTGGGCGGCACGGTGTGGATGCAGTCGGCCTCGGGCGCCATCGCGCACAATTTCGGGCAGCTGGCGGCGGTGAGCCTCTGGTTTATGCAGTCGGCCTACACGCTGGCCTACGCGCCGGTGCTGCTTGTCTCCGGGCTGTGCATGGGCAGCCTGACGGCCGCCGTGCTGCGCGCGGCCGCGCCGGCGTTCGACCGGCTCGGGAAGGACAAGAAAAAATAAATGATATTTTTTATCAATAAGCACTTGACATTATTATTGCGGGGCGCTATAATGATACCAGAACAGCAAACAAGCTGTGCTGAAATGAAAAACAGTTGTTATGACGATGGAGGTAATGAAAATGGCGAAATGGGTTTGCACGGTCTGCGGTTATGTTCACGAGGGCGAGACGGCTCCTGAGTTCT
>DXGT01000026.1 GCA_019113785.1 Candidatus Ruthenibacterium merdigallinarum
CGCGAAAGAGAAAGAGCATACGCCCATGTACTAGGTTAGGCTTTCTTTGAAAGCAAAAATTCCCAGATCATTGTGAAGGGAACGAGACCCATGCAGAGCTGAAAAGCGAAGCAATTTCGCGCAAAGAAAACTGAATAAGCATCAAAGGCATCCGTAGACGTGTCAATCTGCGGATGCCTTTTCTGACGTAGGGCGCGTTGTTCGGCGCGGTTTGGGGCGTTTTGACGGAGAAAGGCGTGCAAGCGGCGAAAAAAGCGTTGAAAGAAGCGCCGAAAAGAGGGCCAAGGCGGCGCGCAGAGCGGCCGAAGCCGCAGGAAAGGAGGCGGGGCTGTGCAAAAAATCGGAAAAAGCATCGCAAAAGGCGCGGCCCGCTTTCTGGTTATGGCGGCGGCGCTCATCGCGCTTTCGATCCTTCTGGACGGCATGTATCTGCTGGGGCTGCCGGCGCAGGGGCAGGTGCGGTCGGTCAGCGTGTTCTGCCCGGAGGCGGCCGCGCAGGCGAAGGAGGTTTCGTCCCCGCAAGAGATCGAGCTGGCCTTACAGGTGACAGGCTTTTTGAAGTACGACCTTTTCGCGCAGGCGAGCGAAGAACAGCCGCCGGCCGTCGCCATCACGTACCATCTGCGGGACGGGAGCGTCACCGTAGCCGCAAACAACACCACCGTCTGGTGGAACGGAAAAGCGCGCAGCCTCAAGAAGGAGGACATGTTCGTCAACGTGACGCAGGGGATCTTTTTCGTCCCAAAAAGCGGCGGGCGGTGCGACGGCTAAAACGCCCGCCGGCGCGCTTGGGATATGCGAAAAAGAAAAACAGCAGCGCCTTTTGCGGCACATGCCGCAAAAAGCGCTGCTGTTTTGACGTTGTGTGGATTTTGCCGCGGCCGGGCGGGGCGCGCCCGGCGTTGTAAAGCCCGCGCGCTGCGCCTGTGAGGCTGGGCGCGTGTACCCGGCAGCGCCCGGCAAAGCGGCGCGCCCTGCCGCCGTGCTGTTTAAGCGGCCGCTTCGGGCGCTGTGCGCTCCGCCCGGCGCATCAGCACCGAGAACACCAGCATGCCGGCCAGCGTTGCCAGCGGGCACATCATGCCGCCGTGGATGCCCACGGCCTGCGCCACCGCGCCCGTGATGTACGGCATCACGATGGCGCCGACGCCCGCCACGGGCAGCAGCACGCCCACGGAGGCGTTGCTCATGGCGCCGCTGGCCTTGGCGATGGCCGTGGGATAGGTGCCGGCGATGGAAAAGCCGAACAGGAACAGCGCGCCCAGCGCCGCCGCGCCCGAGCCGGCGAACAAGAGCAGCAGGTACGTCACGGCGCTGGCGACGCTCATCAGCGTGAGCGAGCGCAGGCGGCTGGCGGGCTTGAGCACAAAGGCGATCAAAAGCCGCGCCGTCAGCATGGCCGCCCACACGACGGTGACGGTCAGGTCGCTGAGAGAACCGGCGAGGATGCCGGTGTCCTCAAAATACGTCACCAGCCAGTTGGTGACGCTGATCTCGGTGCACTGCTGGCAGAACAAAAAGGCCGTGGTGTACCAGAAATGCCGGTCGCGCAGGAAGGAGAGGTCGTCGCGCGCGGCGCGCGCGGCGGTGCGGCCGGGCATCGGCGTGCGGGCGAACAGCACCCACAGCACGCCGCCGGCCGCGGCCAGCGCCAGCACGGGCGCGCCCCAGTAGGCCGACGGCGCGCACAGCCAGAACAGCGCGGGCACGACGAGGCTGCCCACGGCGAACAGCGCGTTGATGAGGTTCGTGCTTTTGGTGTGGTCGTCGCACGCGGCGCCCGTGAGCACCACGGCGTTGTTCATGCTGGAGCCCTTGCCGAAGCCGACCAGCAGAAACGAAAGCAGCAGCACCGCCGGCGAGCCGGATATAAGCAGCAGCAGATACCCCGCCGGAAGGCCGAACACCAGCGTGAGGGCCGTGAGGCGCACGCCCCACACGCGCGGCAAAAAGCCGGACAAAAGCGCCGCCACAAGGTTGCCGACGCTCAAAAAGGCCAGCAGAAGCCCGGCGAGGGCGTAGTCGGCGCCGTATTGCTCGCGCACGAGCGGCACGACGAGCGCCGCGCCCGACACGCAAAGTCCGTCCAGCAGCATGGCGGCATACAGGCCCGTCAGCCGGGCGCTGCGAACAGAAGTTTCTTTCACGGAAAATTCCCCAATCCCCTGCCGGCCCAAAGGCCGGATGTTTTGGCGCACTGCGCGCCAAAAGGTATTATAGCCCGGCGGGCGGCGGGGCGCAAGGGTCATTCGAGCGTTTTTCCGAAAAAGGCCGCGGCGGGGCGCACTTTTTCCATCAGCGCGTCGAACGCGGCGGGCGTCAGGCTCTGCGCGCCGTCGCTCTTGGCGTGCGCGGGGTCGTTGTGCACCTCGATCATCAGCCCGTCGGCTCCGGCGGCGACGGCGGCCATGGCCAGCGGCTCCACCATCCAGGAGATGCCGGCCGCGTGGCTGGGGTCGACGACGACCGGCAGGTGCGTCTTTGCCTTGAGCATCGGCACGGCCGAGATGTCCAGCGTGTTGCGCATGCTGGGCTCGAACGTGCGGATGCCGCGCTCGCACAAAATGACGTTTTCGTTGCCCTCGCTCATGATGTATTCGGCGCTCATCAGCCACTCCTCAATGGTGCTGGACAGGCCGCGCTTGAGCAGGATGGGCGTTTTCAGGCGGCCCAGCTCCTTGAGCAGCTCAAAATTCTGCATATTGCGCGCGCCCACCTGGATGATGTCCACGTCCTCGAACAGGGGGATGTGCTCGGTGTTCATGATCTCGGTGACGATGGGCATGCCGGTGGCGCGCCGCGCCTCGCGCAGAAGGGCAAGGCCCTCGGCGCGCAGGCCCTGGAACGAGTAGGGCGAGGTGCGCGGCTTGAACGCGCCGCCGCGCAGGAAGGCCGCGCCGCTGCGCTGCACGTCGCGCGCGACGCCGGTGATCTGCGCCTCGCTCTCCACGCTGCACGGCCCGGCGATCACCGAAAAATGCCCGCCGCCGATCCTGCGGCCGGCCACGGAGACGACCGTGTCCTCCGGGTGGAACTTTCGGTTGGCTTTCTTGTACGGCTCGCTCACGCGCTTGACGTCCTCGACGGCGGCGCTGGCCAGCAAAGCGTCCACATCCACGCGGGAGGTGTCGCCGATGAGACCGAGGATGTGCGTGTGCGCGCCCTCGGAATTGTGGATGGACAGCCCCTCTTCTTCGAGGCTGCGGCACAGAGCGCGGATGTCCTCTTCGCGCGCGTGTTCTTTTAAAATGACGATCATACCGGATGCTCCCCTTTCTTCTTTACCAAAAAAGCCCCGGCAGCCGCTCTGGCTGCCGGGGCTTTGCGTCCGTTTTCAGCAAGGCTGTCAGTGCCTCGTTTCCGCAAAGCGCACACGGCAAACAGAGCCGCCGCCCAGATAGGCGCAGCCGTAGCCGTAATACGATTTGCAAAATGAGCGCATGGCAAACCCTCGCACACGTTGGATTTGTCCCGAGTATACCCCGCGGGGGCGCCGTTTGTCAAGGCTTTTTTGCGGCCGGCGCGCAGCGCGGGCGCACAAAGTGCGAAAAAAAGCCCGAAAAAGGAGGATCCTGTGTGCGCACGGCGGGAAAAATGTGCTATAATGGGCCTGCCGCTGCGCGGCGGGGAGGAAAAAGCGATGGCGAAGAAAGAGGACAAGACGAATGTGATGCGCCTGCTGGACAAGGCGAAAGCGGCCTATACGGCGCACGAGTACGACCATTCGGACGGCGCGATCGACGGCGAGGCCGTGGCGAAAAAGCTGGGGCAGGACCCGGCGCGCGTGTTCAAAACGCTGGTCACGCGCGGGGCCAGCCGCAATTACTATGTGTTCGTGGTGCCCGTGTGCGCCGAGCTGGATTTGAAAAAAGCCGCGAAGAGCGTGGGGGAAAAGAGCGTGGAGATGATCCACGTGGCGGACATCAACAAGGTGACGGGCTACATCCGCGGCGGGTGCAGCCCGCTGGGCATGAAAAAAGCGTATCCCACGCGCATCGACGCGTCGGCGCTCGGGTTCGATACGATCATGGTCAGCGCGGGGCGCATCGGCGCGCAGATCGAGCTGGCGCCGGCCGACCTTGCGCGCCTGAGCGGCGCCGAGGCGGCCGACCTGGTGCGCGCGCAGGCGCGGTGAGACAAAACGAGGAGGGAGAGCGCGATGAAGCAGCTGGCGCACAGATGGATGGCGAGCGTGCGGCGGGACACGGTGCTGTGGGTGGCCGTCCTGCTGGCCGCGGCGTCGTGGCTGGCCGTGGGGCCGGGCGTGCCGTACGAAGAATACATCGACTGGGACACGCTGGCGCTGCTGTTCAGCCTGATGGCCGTGACGAAGGGCATGGAGCGCGCGGGGCTGTTCGCGCAGATGGGCAACGCGCTGCTGGCAAAGCTGCGCAGCACGCGGCAGATGATGCTGGTGCTGGTGTTCCTGCCGTTTTTTTGCAGCATGCTGATCACGAACGACGTGTCGCTGATCGCGTTCGTGCCGTTTGCGCTGGCGGTGCTGGAGATGGCGGGCCAGCGGCGGCTGGCCGTGCCGCTGGTGGTGTTGCAGACGGCCGCGGCGAACCTGGGCAGTATGCTGACGCCGATGGGCAACCCGCAGAACCTGTATCTGTACGGCCGCTCCGGCATGGGCTTCGGCGCGCTGTGCGCGCTGATGGCGCCGTATGTGGCCGTCTCGGGCGTGGCGCTGGCGGTTTTGTGCGTGTGCGTGCGCGCGCAGCCCGCACAGCGCGTGGGCGTAAAGGCGCGCGCGCCGGACAAGCGCGCGCTGGCCGTGTGCGCGGCGGGCTTTGCGCTGTGCCTGGCCGCGCTGTTCGGCGCGCTGCCGCCGCTGGCCGTCGCGGCGCTGACGGCCGTGTTCCTCCTGGCGGCGGACCGGCCGCTGCTGCGCGCGGTGGACTATTCGCTGCTGGGCACGTTCCTCGCGTTTTTCATCTTCATCGGCAATGTGTCCAGCATCGGCTGGTTCCGCGACTTCTTGGCCGGCGTGCTGGTCGGGCGCGAGGTGCCGGTGGCCGTGCTGGCCAGCCAGGTGACCAGCAACGTGCCGGCGGCACTGCTGCTGGCCGGCTTCAGCCAGCGGTGGGACAGCCTCATCGTCGGGTGCAACCTGGGCGGCCTGGGCACGCTGATCGCCTCGATGGCCAGCCTCATCTCCTACAAGCTCATCGCGCGTGCCTACCCGCAGCGGCGCGGGCGCTATCTCGCCTGGTTCACGCTGTGCAACGCGGGGCTGCTGGCGCTGCTGCTGGGGCTGTGGCTCGCGCTGGGCGGCGGCGCGTAAAAGGCGCGCCGCCGTCCGGGAAACTGACAAAAAGCGGCAAGCGCTGCGCGCTTTCTTTGTCGCTTTTATAGAAATTTGCGCGGGTTCCTTGATTTTTGCAAAAAAAAACGGTAGTATGATGGTGGATCGAAAAGCCGCGCTCACAGCTCGCGGCATTTTTTCATTCGCCGGCATTTCGCATTGCGGCGGCCGAGGGAGGTGCCCCCATGAAAAAGCGTTTGTTTCATCCCGACGGCGGGCGCCGTGCGGCAGGGGGCGAAGTGCAGAATCATCCAAACGAGTAAAGGGCCTAAGTGTACGTGCACTTAGGCCCTTGCTGATTTTGAAAGCAAAATTTGAAAGCAGAAAAAGCAAAAGGAGAGGGACATGACGAAAAGAGTTGCCATTCTGATGGGTTCCGACAGCGACTGGGAGGCCGTGAAGCCTGCCGCCGCCCAGCTGAAAGCATGGGACATCCCGTTTGAGGTGCGCGTGCTCAGCGCACACCGCACGCCGGCCGAGGCCGCCGCGTTCGCCGCCGGCGCCGAGCAGGCGGGCTTCGGCGTACTCATCGCCGCCGCCGGTATGGCGGCGCATCTGGCGGGCGCCATCGCCGCCAACACCACGCTGCCGGTGATCGGCATCCCCATCAAGGGCGGCGCGGCCGGCGGGCTGGACGCGCTGCTGGCCACCGTGCAGATGCCGTCGGGCATCCCCGTGGCCACCGTGGCGCTGAACGGCGCGAAGAACGCCGCCGTGCTGGCCGCTCAGATCCTGGCCGTCACCGACCAGCGCCTGGCCGCCCTTCTTGCCGCCGACCGCGCCGCCATGGCCGCCCAGATCGCCAAAAAGGAAGAAGCCCTGCAGGCCCAGCTTGCCGAGCTGTGATAAAAACCCATCACGAACTTTTACAATAAAAAGGAGAGTATAACGATGAAAAAGATGGAGCAGCTGTACGAAGGCAAAGCCAAGAAAGTGTTCGCCACCGACGACGCGAACCTGGTCATCGTGGATTATAAGGACGACGCCACCGCCGGCGACGGC
>DXGT01000027.1 GCA_019113785.1 Candidatus Ruthenibacterium merdigallinarum
GTCGGAGTACGGCACCTACCTGCGCATCGTCCTGCCGCTGGCGAAACCCGCCATGGCGTCCTTGACGATCATGACCTTCACCAGCATCTGGAACGACTTCATGGGCCCCATGATCTACTTCAACAGCGAGAGCAACAAGACGATCCCTCTGGGCATCCGTCTGTTCCTCGGCCAGTATTCCACGCACTATGAGCTGATCATGGCGTCGTCCGTCGTCAGCCTGCTGCCGGTGTTCATCGTGTATCTGTTCTGCCAGAAATACTTTGTGCAGGGCATCGCCACCAGCGGCCTGAAGGGCTGATTCAAAACAAAAACCGGGCGGGCGTTTTGCGCCCGCCGCAATGAAGAACAGCACGGCCTTCCGCCGGAAAGAAGGGTCACGGTTGAAAGCGCAGCGCGCGCCGCACGGCGCGCCGCGGCCCTTGACAGGGGGCCGTGCTGTTCTTTCTTATCCGCAAAAGACCTGTGCGGCGCACCGCATGCCGCGCAGCGAAAAAAAGACAGGGAAGGAAGCGGGAACATGGCAAAGCGCATCTGGCTGCTGCCGCAGGAGGGGGCCTTTTACAAGGCGAACCTGCACTGCCACACAACGTTTTCCGACGGCGTGTGGACGCCGGAGCAGGTGAAAAAGGAATATCAGGCGCGGGGGTATTCGATCGTCGCGTTTACCGACCACAACGTCTACCGCTTTCACCGCGGCCTGTGCGACGAGCACTTCGTGGCGCTGGCGGCGATGGAGGCAAATGTCGACCGCCCGATGGAGGGCGTGCGCACCTGGGACACAACGCCCGTCTATCACCTGAATTTCTATGACACGGACCCGTTTTGCGAAAAGGACGTGCCGCTGCCGGACAAAAGCGATTATTCGCTGGACGCGGTGAACCGCTACATCGCTGCCATGCGCGCGAAGGGCTTTTTGTGCTGCTACAACCACCCGTGGTGGTCGCTGCAAACAGCGCGCGATTACGACGGGCTGCGGGGGCTGGACGCATTTGAGATCTTCAACTACGGCTGCGAGCTGGAGGGGCTGTACGGCTATGCGCCGCAGGCTTACGCCGAGCTGCTGCGCGCCGGGCAAAAGCCCGCGTGCTTTGCCACGGACGACAACCACAACGCCTTTGCGCCCGGCGATGTGCGCTGCGATTCCTTCGGCGGCTTCACGATGCTGAAGCTGCCGCGCCTGGGCTATGCCGAGGCCGTCGCGGCGCTGAAAAACCGGCACTGCTACGCCTCGAACGGGCCGCTGATCCACGCGCTGTACGTGGAGGACGGCACACTCTACGTCGAGTGCAGCCACGCCGCGAAACTTTTCCTGCACGGCTGTGGCCGCCGCACGGGCGTCGTGTTGGCCGAGCCGGGCCGCCCGCTCTCGCGCGCGGCGTTCCTGCTCAAGGGCAGCGAGCCGTTCGTCTGGCTCGAGGTGCGCGACGAGGCCGGGCGCTTTGCCGCCAGCAGCGCGTACTTCGCCGAAGAATTGCAGGGGAGGGCGTAAGGATGGACAGGAACGCGCAAAACATCGGCGCCCATTTCCTGCCCGCGCCCGTGAACGGCGGCTTTTCCATGGAGGGCTACTGGGTGTGGTGCGGCAGCGTGGTGAGAGGCGAGGACGGCAATTACCACATGTTCGCCTCGCGCTGGCCCCAAACGCTGCCGTTCCATCCGGGCTGGGGCGTCGCCAGCGAGATCGTGCGCGCCGTCAGCGAAAAGCCGGAGGGGCCGTACCGCTTCGCCGAGGTCGTGCTGTCCGCGCGCGGCGCGGGCTGGTGGGACGGGCGCAGCGTGCACAACCCCGTCATCCAGAAATGCGGCGACACCTATGTCCTGTTCTACATGGGCACGACGTACCCATACCCGGACGTGCCCGCGGACGGCAGCCTTTGCCACGACAGCTACCAGTGGCTGTGCGCCCGCGCGAACAAGCGCATCGGCATCGCCACCGCCAAGAGCGTCTTCGGCCCGTGGAGCCGGCCGGACCATCCCTCGCTGGATGTGCGCCCCGGCCATTTTGACGATTTCCTCGTCTCGAACCCCGCGCCCTGCCTGCACGAGGATGGCAGCTGCCTGCTGGTTTACAAAGCGCGCACGTACAAAAAGCCGCCCTACGGCGGCTGCACGGGCAACGAGATGTGCAGCGCCATGAAACTGGGCGTCGCCTGGGCCGAGCACTACACAAAGCCCTTTGCACGCCTGACGGACAAACCCCTGTTCGACGCCGGCGGCGTGCTGGAGGACCCGTTCCTCTGGAAGACGGACGAAGGGTACGCGATGATCGCGAAGGACTGGGGCGGCACCTACACGGGGGATGTGGGCAGCGCGGTGTACGCGCACAGCGCCGACGGCGTGCGCTGGCACGTGTCCGGAGAGCCGGCCTTCTCCCGCGAGATTTTGTGGGACGACGGCGTGCGCCGCACGATGGGCAATATGGATCGGCCGTTCCTTCTGTTTGACGAAGCGGGGCGTGCCACGCACCTGTTCGCCGCGACGAACGACGGCCGGGAGGCGGCGTTTGCCACGATGACCCGCTCGTGGAACATGTGCGTGCCGCTGCGCTGAGCGGCGCGCCCTCGGCAATTTTCACAAAAAGGCCGATTTTTCGCCCAAAACGCAAAAACCTTTGCGCAAACGGTTGCCAAAACCGTGCAGGAGGGCTAAAATTTAAACTAGGAGAGAGCGGCCGGGCGGCGGCTCTCGGAGAGTACGGACAAGAAAGGAAGAGGAGATATGGAACATCCGGCAATGGGACGAGAGGGCGCTGCGAAGGCGCTCGACGCGGCGTGCGGCATTTTGCACGGCAATCTCGCGCAGTTTACCGACAAATTCCAGTATTCCAACAGTGAGAACAACTTCTATGCACCCAGCGAGAACGTGGAGTGGACCACGGGCTTTTGCACGGGCGAGTATTGGCTCGCGTACGAGCACACCGGCGACGAGGCGTACAAGAACGCCGCGCTGCGCCAGGTGGACAGCTTCCTTGACCGCATCGAGCGCCGCGTCGATGTGGACCATCACGACATGGGCTTTTTGTACACGCCCTCGTGCGTGGCGGCCTACAAGCTGACGGGCAGCGAGACGGGCAAAAAGGCCGCGCTGATGGCCGCGGACAACCTGATGAGCCGCTTCCAGGAGAAGGGCGGCTTCATCCAGGCATGGGGCCAGCTGGGCGCGAAGGACAACTACCGTCTGATCATCGACTGCCTGCTCAACGTGCCGCTGCTGTTCTGGGCCACCGAGGTGACGGGCGACGAGAAGTACCGCCGCGTGGCGCTGACGCACACGAAAACCAGCATGTCGAACCTGGTGCGGCCGGATCACTCGACCTATCACACGTATTTCTTTGACCCCGAGACCGGCGCGCCGGTGCGCGGCTCCACCGCGCAGGGCTACCGGGACGGCTCCGCGTGGGCGCGCGGCCAGGCGTGGGGCGTGTACGGCATGGCGCTGAGCTATCACTACACGCGCGACCCCGCGTGCATCCAGCTGTTCCGCGACGTGACGAAGTATTTCATCGACCATCTGCCCGAGGACCTCATCCCGTACTGGGATCTCTCCTTCACCAGCGGCGACGAGCCGCGCGACTCCTCCAGCGCGGCCATCGCGGCGTGCGGCATGCTGGAGATGGCGCGCTATCTGGAGGGGGACGAGGCCGCCTACTACACCGACATGGCGCGCAAGATGGCGCAGGCGCTGGCCGACAAGTGCGGCGTCACCGACCCGAAGACCTCGAACGGCCTGCTTTTGCACGGCGTATACGCCAAGGTCTCGCCGTACAACACCATGACCGAGAACCGCGGCGTCGACGAGTGCAACACCTGGGGCGACTACTTCTACATGGAGCTTTTGACCCGCCTCGAAAAGGACTGGAAGATGTACTGGTAAGCGCGCGGCACGGTTGAAATTTGCCGACCAAAAGAGTA
>DXGT01000028.1 GCA_019113785.1 Candidatus Ruthenibacterium merdigallinarum
CATCGCCGCCATGTAAGTATCGGCCTCCACCGCGCAGTCCTTTGCGGCGGCGGCCACGAACAGCGCCAGCACCCGCGCGGGCGAATCCGCATAGTAGCCCGTAAGGTCCTGTACCGTGCAGCGCAGCACGCCGTCGGCGATCTCGTACTCCTGCGCGCGCTCCCGTGTCCGTTCCATCCCTTCCTCGCTCCTTTTTCCCTTTGGTTTTGCCTGCGCGCCCATACCCCGCGGCGCGAACGGCCGTCACTTGTATCGGTGTACAAGGGGCTGCGGCGGTTTTCGGGCGCGTACCCCATGCGGAGCACAGGCCATGCAGCGCCCCTGGCGGCCGAAAACTCCGAAGGACCGCTGGGCGCGCCCACGGGTGGGCTGGCAAGGCCGCAGGGCGAGAGCAGGCCGACGCCTGCCGAGCCCGAGAACGCAGCCAGCGTGCCTGTGGGCACCCCCAGCGGCGTCGTATCCTCTCTGTACACCGATGCTTTCTTCTATTATAGCAAAAAAGCGCCGGAAAGTGTTTATTTTTTTACAAAATTTTTATATAATAGAGGACAGTTAAGAAAAAACGTGAGGGGATACGGCATGAACGGCTTTAACAGCGACCTTTTGGACGGAAAAACCAAACTGCACTTCATCGGCATCGGCGGCTCAGGCATGTTCCCGCTGGTGCAGATCCTGCACGCCGTGGGCTATGAGATCACGGGTTCGGACGCGGGTGAGGGCGACATCGTCGACCGCGAACGCGCCATGGGCATCGACGTGTTCCACGGCCACCGGGCCGAGAACGTGCACGGCACGCAGCTGGTGGTGTACAGCGCGGCCATCCCGTCCGACAACCCCGAACTGGCCGAGGCGGCGCGCCTGGGCATCCCCGCGGTGGAGCGCAGCGTCATGCTGGGCTATGTGGCGAACACGTACCAGCACCCCATCTGCATCTCCGGCACGCACGGCAAAACCACCACCACCGCCATGACGGTGCAGACCATGCTGATGGCCGGGGGCGACCCCGCGGCCATCATCGGCGGCAAGCTGCCGTATATCGACGCCTACGGCCGCTACGGCGCCGCGCGCGAGATCGTGGTGGAGGCGTGCGAGTACCACAACACCTTTTTGCAGCTGGTGCCCTATGTGTCGGTGATCCTGAACGTGGACGCCGACCATCTTGAGTTCTTCAAGACGATGGACAATCTCAAGGCCTCGTTCCGCCGCTTTGCGCTGCTGACTGAGCAGGCCGTCATCGCGAACCTCGACGACGCGAACACGCGCGAGGTGCTGGAAGGGGTGGACCGCGACGTCGTCACCTTCGGCATCGACACCCCGGCCGACTACCGCGCCGTGCACATCACGGAATACCGCCCCGCGTTCTTCGCGTTCGACGTGCTGGTGCACGGCGCGCCGGCCGCGCATGTGGAGCTGAGCGTGCCCGGGCGTCACAATGTGTACAACGCGCTGGCGGCCTTCGCGGCGGCCAGCATGTTCGGCTGCACGTCCGAGCAGTGCGCCGCGGGCATCCACGCGTTCCGCGGCGCGGGCCGCCGGTTCGAAATTTTGGGCGAAGCGGGCGGCGTCACCATCGCGGACGACTACGCCCACCACCCGGCCGAGCTGGCCGCCACGCTGGCCAGCGCCAAGGAGATGCGCCACCGCGCCGTGTGGGCTGTGTTCCAGCCGTTCACCTACTCGCGCACGCAGATGCTTTTGGACGATTTCGCGCGCGTGCTGCGCGAGGCCGACCATGTGGTGCTCACCGAGATTATGGGCAGCCGCGAAAAGGCGGAGGATTACACGGTGCGCACGGCCGACCTCGCCGCGAAGATTCCCGGCAGCGTGTGGTTTGACACCTTTGAGAAAGTGGCCGACTATGTGATGAAAAACGCCCAGCCCGGCGACCTTGTGCTCACGCTCGGCTGCGGCGACATCTACAAGGCCGCGCGCATGATGCTGCACAGCGGCGAAAATGCCTGACAGTCTTTGCACATTCTTTGAAAGCGAAAAAATGAAGGCGCCCGGCGCGCATCCCCCAGAGGGGCGCGCGCCGGGCGCTCGTTTTGTTTTCTGTGCTTTTCGCGCCGCTCTCAGCAGTTCGCCAGGCGGTACACCTCATACGCGCGCTCTTTGTTGAGGGGCTTGAAGCTGCCCAGCGTGAGGGTGTCGCCGCGCGTGGCGCGGTTGGCCATATCCCACAGCACCTCGTCCGGCTGCACGCCGACGCCCAGCTCCGTGAAGTTCGTGGGCATATCGAGGCTCTTGAAATAGTTCACCGTCGCCTCGATGGCCTTTTCCGCGGCCTCTTTCGCCGTCGGAGCCTCGATGCCCCACACGTTTTTCGCAAACTGCATGAAGCGCTCGGGGTGCTCGTCCCAGCTGTAGCGCGCCCACGCGCCCCACATCACCGACAGGCTCGCGCCGTGCGCCACGTCGAAGCGGCCGCTCAGCTCGTGCCCCAGCTTGTGCGGCACGAAATCCGTCGCAGCGCCCAAGCCCGTCAGGCCGTTGTGCGAAAGGCTGCCGCACCACATCAGTTCGCTCATGGCCTCGTAGTCGTGGCTGTCTTGGATCGCCACGCGCCCGTTCGCGATCACCGTGCGCAGCAGCGCCTCGGCGAAGGCGTCCGTCAGCTGGTTGCCCTTCGTGGGCGTGAAATAGCGGTCCAGCGTGTGCATCATGATGTCCACGATGCCGCACGCCACCTGATACTTCGGCAGCGTGAACGTCAGCTCCGGGTCCATCACCGCGAAGCGCGGGCGGTTGAACGGCGTGTTGATGCCGCGCTTCGTGCCCGTCTCCTCGTTCGTCAGGACGCTCGAGTCGCTCGTCTCGCTGCCGGCGGCCGAAATGGTCAGCACAGCGCCCACGGGCAGGCTCTTCTCCACGGGGCGCGTGCCCTCCCAGTACTCCCAGACGTCCACGTCCGGCGTGGCCGTGCCGTGCGCGATGGCTTTGGCCGTGTCCAGCACGCTGCCGCCGCCGACGCCGAGGATGAAGTCGGCTTTGAATTCCACCGCCTGCTTCACGCCCTCGCGCGCCAGCGAAAGGCGCGGGTTCGGCTGCACGCCGCCTAGGCTCTTCGTGGGGATGCCCAGCTCGGCAAATTCCTTCTCGATGCGCCCCAAAAGGCCGCTGCGCACCGCGCTGCCGCCGCCGTACACGATGAACACGCGCGTTGCGCCGAATTCCTTCGCCTCACTGGCGGCCGCCTTCTCGGCGCC
>DXGT01000029.1 GCA_019113785.1 Candidatus Ruthenibacterium merdigallinarum
CGCACCAAATATGGTGGGTGTAGTTCAGTTGGTTAGAGCACCAGATTGTGGATCTGGGTGTCGTGGGTTCGAGTCCCATCTCCCACCCCATACAAAGAAAGGCGGCAAACAGGCAAGTTTGCCGTTTTTTCATATTGGGCTATCGCCAAGTGGTAAGGCAACGGACTTTGACTCCGTCATTCCGCTGGTTCGAATCCAGCTAGCCCAACCATACCGGGGCAAGGTTCGCTTTGCCCCGGCTTTTTTGCGAAAGGAAGAGGTGCGGGATATGCAGCCGCTGGAAAACAGAATGCGCGCCGCGCTGAAAGACGTGTTCGGCTACGACGATTTCCGCCCGGGCCAGTACGAGATCGCCCGGCGTCTGCTGGAGGGCGGCGATGCGCTGGCCGTGATGCCCACGGGCGCGGGAAAATCCATCTGCTATCAGCTGCCGGCGCTGCTTTTGCCGGGCGTGACGGTGGTGGTCTCGCCGCTGATCTCGCTGATGCGCGACCAGGTGCAGGCGCTTGTGCAGATGGGCGTGCGCGCGGCGTACATCAACAGCTCGCTGACCGAGGCGCAGTGCCGCAAGGCGCTGGACAACGCGGCGCGCGGCGTGTACAAGATCGTGTACGCCGCGCCCGAGCGCCTGCTGACGCCCGGCTTTGCGCACTTTGCGCGCAGCGCGCAGATTTCGCTCGTGTGCGTGGACGAAGCGCACTGCGTGTCCCAGTGGGGGCAGGATTTCCGCCCCAGTTATCAGCGCATCCCGGAGTTTATGGCCCAGCTGTCCGCGCGCGTGCCCATGGGCGCGTTCACGGCCACGGCCACCGCGCGCGTCAAGGACGACATCCGCGCTATGCTGGGCCTTGTTTCGCCTTTGGAGATCACCACCGGCTTTGACAGGCCCAACCTGTTTTTCGAGGTGCAGCATCTGGCCAATAAGGAAAAGCCGCTGGCGCTGCGGCTGTACCTCGCTTCGCACACGGACGCAAGCGGCATTGTGTACTGCTCCACCCGCAAACAGGTGGACGAGGTGTACGCGGGCCTGCGGGCCGAAGGGTACGCCGCGGCGCGCTATCACGCGGGCATGCCCGCCGAGGAGCGCGCGCAGAGCCAGGAGGATTTCCTGTACGACCGCGCGCGCGTCATGGTGGCCACGAACGCGTTCGGCATGGGCATCGACAAATCGAATGTGTCCTATGTCATCCACTACAATATGCCGCTGGATGTCGAGAGCTATTATCAGGAGGCGGGCCGCGCCGGGCGCGACGGCCAGCCGGCGGACTGTATTTTGTTCTACGCGCCGGGCGACGTGCGCACGAACCGCTTTCTGATCGAGCACAGCGCGCCCGCCGAGGAGGTGGACGAGGCGCTGGCGGCCCAGCTGCGCGCCGGGCAGGAGGAGCGGCTGCGCCGCATGACGTTTTACTGCCACTCCAAATACTGCCTGCGCGCGGAACTTTTGCGCTATTTCGGCGAGCGCGCGCCCAAAGAGTGCGGCCATTGCTCAGTGTGCGCACCGCACGCCCAGCGCGCCAGCCTGACGCACGCGCTGGCCAGCCGCGCGAAAAAGCAGAGCGAGGCGCAGGCAAAAGCCGTCGACGCGGGGCTTTTGGAGCGGCTGAAGGAGGTGCGCCTGGCCTTTGCAAAGCGCGAGGGCGTGCCGGCGTTCGTCGTGTTCAGCGACGCGGCGCTGCGCGACATGTGCGCAAAGCTGCCCGTGACGCCGGCCGCGTTTTTGCAGGTGTCGGGCGTCGGCGCCAAAAAGTGCGAGCGCTACGGCGAGGCTTTCATGCGGGTGATCCGCGAATACACGCAGGCGCAGTGAACAGGAAAAAACGCGGGGCAATGCGCCCCGCGTTTTTTGCTTGTCAGTCCGTGTGCAGCGCCCGGCGCTTTTCCTCCAGCCGCCGGCGAACGTCGTCCAGAATTTCCGGGCAGATGAAGTCGGAGATATCGCCGCCGAACGCGGCCACCTGCCGCACGATGGACGACGAGAGATACATGTGCTCGAGGTTCGTTGTCAAAAACAGCGTCTCCAATTCCGGATACAGCTTTTTATTGGTCAGCGCCATCTGGAACTCGTACTCGAAGTCGGACACGGCGCGCAGGCCCTTCACCAGCGCGCAGGCGCCCGCGCGGCGCGCATAGTCGGCCAGAAGGCCGCTGTCGCTGTCCACGCGCACGTTGGGCAGGCTTTTCGTCACGCGGCGCACAAGGTCGGTGCGCTCGTCCACCGAAAAGGTGGTGTCGGCCTTGGCCGGGTTGATGCTGACCAGCACGATCACCTCGTCGAACAGGCTGGCGGCGCGGCGGATGATGTCGAGATGCCCCTTGGTGACGGGGTCGAAGCTGCCGGGGCAGATGGCGATCCTTTTGTTCATGGTATACGTCCTTTCTCGGCGCCTAGGCGCCGGGTCTTTTTTTATTATAGCAGATTTTTCTCTCAGGCGATACAGAAAAATAGCCGCAGCGCGCGGCAAAAACGCCTTTTTTAGGGATTGACTTTGTCAATCAAGTGGAATACAATAATTGCGCATACAATTGTTTTGGGCGGCCGCGCGGGCCGCGTGGGGGAATGGCGATGATCCGCAGGATCTTTTCCTATATGCACCGCTACCGGGGCTATGCGCTGGCGGGCGTTGTGTGTGTGACGGCGGAGTCTGTGTTCGAGCTGCTGGTGCCGCTGCTGATGGCGGACCTGGTGGACGTGGGCGTTGCAAACGGCGATGTGCGCTATATCTACAGCCGCGGGGCGCTGATGGTGGCCAGCGCGGTGCTCGCGTTCCTTCTGGGCGCGGCGGGCGCGCGGCTGGGCGCTCTGGCGGGGCAGGGCCTCGGCGCGGAGCTGCGCAAGGCCGAATACGCGCGGTTGCAGTCGTTTTCCTTTTCCAACATCGACAAATTCAGCGTCTCGTCGCTTGTCACGCGCATGACCAGCGATGTGGCCAACGTGCAGAACGCCGTGTCCAGCGGCATGCGCCCGGCGGTGCGCGGGCCCGTGATGCTGGTGGCGGCCACGGGCGTGGCGTTTGCCATCAACACCAGCCTGGCGGTGGTGTTCCTTGTGGCGCTGCCGGCGCTGGGCGCGCTGCTGTTTGCCATTGTGCGGCGCGTGCAGCCCTTGTACGGGCGCATGCAGGCGGCCATCGACACGCTGAACCGCATCGTGCAGGAGAACCTCACGGCCGTGCGCGTGGTGAAGGCCTATGTGCGCGGCGACCACGAGACGGCGAAATTCGAGGAGGCGAACCTCGCGCTGCGTAGCCAGTCGGAGCGCGCGTTCCGCCTTGCCTCCATGAATATGCCCGCCATGCAGATGGTGATGTACGCCACCATCGTGTGCCTGTTGTGGTTCGGCGGCGGCATGGTGCAGACGGGCGGCTTGCAGGTGGGCGACCTGACGGGCTTTCTCAGCTATGTGCTGCAGATCCTCAACTCGCTGATGATGATCTCGAACGTGTTTTTGATGGTGACGCGCTCGATGGCTTCGGCCGGCCGCATCGTGGAGGTGCTCGACGAAGATCCCGCGCAGAAGGACGGCGGCGGGGCGTTTCGCGTCGAGCGCGGCGAGGTGGAATTCTGCGATGTGTCGTTCAAGTACCGCCCCGATGCGCCCGAATACGCGCTCAGCGGCGTTTCGCTGCACATCGCGCCGGGGCAGACCGTGGGCGTCATCGGGCAGACGGGCAGTGCGAAATCCACGCTGGTGCAGCTGATCCCCCGTTTGTACGACGCGACAGAAGGCCGGGTGCTGGTGGACGGGCGCGACGTGCGCGATTACTCGATGCAGCATCTGCGCGACGCCATCGCGATGGTGCTGCAAAAAAATACGCTGTTCTCCGGCACGCTGCGCGACAATCTGCGCTGGGGGAAAAAAGATGCGAGCGACGAGGAGCTGCTTTGGGCCTGCCGCATCGCGTGCGCGGACGAGTTTTTGAGCCGGCTGGAAAAGGGCCTTGACACCGAGATGGGCCAGGGCGGCGTGAACGTCTCCGGCGGGCAGAAGCAGCGGCTGTGCATCGCGCGCGCGCTGCTGAAGCATCCGAAGATCCTGATTTTGGACGATTCCACCAGCGCGGTGGACACCGCCACCGAAGCGAAGATCCGCGCGCGCCTTTCCTCGGAGCTGCCGGGCATGACGAAGATCATCATTGCCCAGCGCATCTCATCGGTGCGCCACGCGGACGTGATCTTCGTGCTGGACAACGGCCGCCTTTGCGGGCAGGGCACGCACGAGACGCTGCTGCAAACAAACCAGATCTACCGCGAAATCTATGAATCGCAGAAGCAGGGGGTGGATCTGTAATGGCGAAGGTGTTTGTCTACCGCAAGCCGCGCGATACGAAAAAGACGCTTTTGCATCTGGGGCGCTACCTCGGCTTTCACAAATGGACGCTCGCGCTTGTGGCGCTGCTCGTGCTGGTCAGCACGGCGGCGAACGTGGTGGGCACGTATCTGTTCCGCCCCATCATCAACGACTATATCCTGCCCGGCGACATCCCGGGCCTTGTGCGCGCGCTGGCCGCCATGGGCGTGATGTACGCGCTGGGCGCGCTGGCCACGCTGGGCTATTCGCAGCTGATGGTGCACGCCGCGCAGAAGGTGGTCACCGAGATCCGCCGCGATTTGTTCGCACATGTGCAGAAGCTGCCGCTGCGCTATTTCGACGCCAACACCCACGGCGAGCTGATGAGCCGCTTTACAAACGACGTCGACACCGTGCAGGAGGCGCTGAACAACAGCTTTGCGCTGCTTTTGCAGAGCTTTTTCACGCTGGCGGGCACGCTGGCGATGCTGGTGGTGCTCAGCGCGCAGCTGTCGCTGATCGTTGTGGCCTTCCTGGTGGTGATGGGGCTGTTCATCCGCTTCAACAGCCTGCGCAGCCGCCGCTATTTCCAGGCGCAGCAACAGCAGCTGGGGCGCATCAACGGTTTTGTCGAAGAGATGGTGGCCGGCCAGAAGGTGGAGAAAGTCTTCAACCACGAGCAGGCCGATTTTGAGGAGTTCTGCCGGCGCAACGAGGCGCTGCGCAAAGCGGCCACCAGCGCGCTGACCTATTCGGGCCTGATGGTGCCGATGAACGTCAGCCTGTCGTATGCAAACTACGCGGTGTCAGCCTGTGTGGGCGGGCTGTTCGCGCTGGCCGGGCGGTTCGATCTGGGCGGGCTTGCGGCCTACCTTGTGTATGTGCGCCAAAGCGCCCAGCCGCTCAATCAGCTTTCGCAGCAGGTCAACTTCATCCTGGCGGCACTGTCGGGCGCGGAGCGCATTTTCGACCTGATGGACGAGCCGGCGGAGCCGGACGAGGGCGATGTGACGCTGTGCCGCGCGAAGAGGGACGCATCCGGCGCGCTGGCGCCGGCTGAGGACGGCGACGAGTTCGCATGGCGCGTGCCGGGGCAAAGCGGCGCGCAGCTTTTGCCGGTGCGCGGCGCGGTGGAGTTTTGCGATGTGCGCTTCGGCTATGTGCCGGGCCGGCCCGTGCTGGACGGCGTCAGTTTGTACGCAAAGCCCGGGCAGAAAATCGCCTTTGTCGGCTCGACGGGCGCGGGCAAAACGACGATCATCAACCTCATCAACCGCTTTTACGAGATCGAAGGCGGCGTGATCACCTACGACGGCATCGACGTGCGGCGCATCCGAAAGGACGATCTGCGCCGCTCGCTGTCGATGGTCATTCAGGACACGCACCTGTTCACGGGCACCATTGCGGACAACATCCGCTACGGCCGCCTGGACGCCACCGACGAGGAGGTGCGCGCCGCGGCGCGCATCGCCAACGCCGACGGGTTTATCCGCCGTTTGCCGCGCGGGTACGACACCATGCTCGACTCGGACGGCGCGAGCCTCAGCCAGGGCCAGCGCCAGCTGCTGGCCATTGCGCGCGCGGCCATCGCCCGCGCGCCGGTGCTCGTCCTCGACGAGGCCACCAGCTCGGTGGACACGCGCACCGAGCGGCTGATCGAGCGCGGGATGGACGCGCTGATGGAAGGGCGCACCGTGTTTGTCATCGCGCACCGGCTGAGCACCGTGCGCAATGCAAAAGCCATTTTGGTGCTGGAGAAGGGCGCGGTGGTCGAGCGCGGCAGCCACGACGAGCTGCTGGCGCGCAAAGGGCGCTACTACCAGCTGTACACCGGACAATTTGAACTGGAGTGATACGCATGGAAAAAGAGGACGTTCGCCGCACGCTGTACGAGCTGGACTGCGCGCGCCGCAGCCTGCTGCAGCCGTATTTTGTCGGCATCGGGCTGACGATCGGGCAGGGGCAGCCGCGCATTTTGATGTACCTTTTGCAGCGCGAGCCGATGACCCAGCGCGAGCTGGCGGACGCGTGCCACCTGGACGCGGCCACCATGTCGCGCACGCTGGACCGCCTGCAGGAGGCGGGGCTTTTGCAGCGCACGCCCAAGCCCGGCAGCCGCCGGTCGTACCATGTGGTGCTCACCGAAGAGGGGCGGCGCAAGGCGGCCCTTGTGCAAAAGGGCTTTGCGCACGTGGACGAGGTGCTCTGGCGCGGCATCAGCGAGCGGGAGATGGCCCCCGCGCTGGATACGCTGCGGCGCATGCTGGAAAACTTCCGCGGGGCGCAGGACGGGACGCTTTCGCCGTAAACCCCGGGAGACGAGAAAAGGCCGCCGCCCCTGCAAGAGGGGCGGCGGCCCGCACTGTTTTTTGAAAGGCGTCAGCGGCCGGCGTGCGCCTCGCGGCGCAGGCGGTCGTCCCTGTTGCGCTGGTAAATGAGGAACAGGCCCTTGAGCAGCAGCGCGTCGTCCACGATCACGTCGTGCCGGCAGTGCGGCACGACCACGCCTGCAAGGCCGCCCGTGGCGATCACGGTGGCTTTGCGGCCCAGCTGCGCCTCGATGCGGTCGATCAGGCCGTCGATGCACGCGGCGCTGCCGTACACGATGCCGCTCTGCATGCACTCGACGGTGTTTTTGCCGATCAGCCGGCGCGGGGCCTCGATGCTGATGTTGGAAAGCTGCGCCGCACGGCTGACCAGCGCGTCCAGCGAGCCGCGCACGCCGGGGATGATCATGCCGCCGATGTAGCTTTTTTCCTCGTCCAGCACCGAGACCGTGGTGGCGGTGCCCATGTCGACGACGATCAGCGGCCCGGGATAGGCGGCGCTGGCCGCCACGGCGTCCACCACAAGGTCGCTGCCCAGCTGGGCGGGGTTGTCCATTTTGATGCGCAGCCCGTTTTTGACGCCGGGGCCCACCACAAGCGCCTGCAAGCCCGTCACTTTGCGGATGGCCTCCACCACCATGGCCGTGATGGGCGGGACCACCGACGAGATGATCGCGCCCTCCACCTCGTCCATGGGCAGGCCGGAGAGCTCCAGCAGCGTCTTGATGCTGATGGCGTACTCCGCGGCCGTCTTTTTGCGGTCGGTCGAAAGGCGCTCCACAAAGGGGATGTCGTGTTCCGAGGCGAGATAGCCGATCACGATGTTCGTATTTCCGATGTCCAGTGCGAGGATCACAGCCGTCACGTCCTTTCCGTCTTCAGCGCTTTGCGCAACAGATGCGTCACGGCGGCGGTGAGAAAAGCCGCCACCAGCGCCTCGGCCACGCCGTTCGTGCCGATCACCGTCAGGATCACGCCGTACAGGGCGTTTTCGGCCACGCCGCGCGCCTGCGCGTAGCTGTCGGCGAAGAACAGGTAGATCATATGCATCACCAGCAGCGTGTTCGTCATGGAGCCGGCAAAGCCCGCCAGCGCCAGCGAGGCCACTTCGCCGCGCTTTTTCAAAAGCGCCTGCAGGCCGCGGAAGACAAGCCACGGCACAACGCCCACCAGGATGCGCGGCACAAAGCAGACCAGCAGGCTCGCCGCGCTGCCGTGCGCGTCGCCCAGGCTGTAGAACGGCGTGAAGACGAACGAGGTGGCGTTTGGCGTGAACGTGTTGCTGAGAAAGCTCGTCAGCCCGAAGACGAAGCCCAGCACCGCGCCCGCGCGCGGCCCCAGCAGGAGCGAGCCGATGATGACGGGGATGTGGATGGTGGTGGCCCGGATGATGCCAAGCGGGATATACCCCAAAAACGGAACGGAGCTCATCACGACGATGATGGCCGCGAACAGCGACACATACACCATCTGCGAGACCCCGCGCGAAGGTCTGCCGTGGTTCATATGAAATTTCCTCCCTGTTATTATTCCCCGCAGCGGGGATACAATACACGCACAGTATAGCATATCGCCGCGCGCCGGGCAAGACAGGAAAGCCGTGCTTTTTGGCGCAGAGCATGATATAATAGAAAATACTGTAAGAAGAACGAAAGAGGCGGGCGCGGCGGCAAGA
>DXGT01000030.1 GCA_019113785.1 Candidatus Ruthenibacterium merdigallinarum
CACACTGTGACGGCGGTGGATATTGTGCCGGAGAAGGTGGAGCTGATCAATCAGCGCCGGTCGCCCATTCAGGACGAGTACATTGAAAAATATCTGGCCGAGAAAGAGCTAAACCTGACGGCTACGCTGGACGGTGCGGTGGCGTACCGCGACGCGGATTTCGTTGTGATCGCTGCGCCCACCAACTACGACAGCCAGAAGAACTTTTTCGATACCTCGGCGGTCGAGCAGGTGATCGACCTTGTGATGCAGGTGAATCCGGACGCCATCATGGTCATCAAATCCACCATTCCCGTGGGCTACACCCGCCACATCCGCGAAAAAACCGGCAGCAACAACATCCTTTTCAGCCCGGAATTCCTGCGCGAGAGCAAGGCCCTGTACGACAATCTGTATCCCAGCCGCATCATTGTCGGCACCGACCTTGCCGACGAGCGTCTGGTGCGCGCGGCGCACACCTTTGCGGGCCTGCTGCAGGAAGGCGCCTTGAAGGAGAACATCGACACGCTGTACATGGGCTTCACCGAGGCGGAAGCCGTGAAGCTGTTTGCCAACACCTATCTGGCGCTGCGCGTCAGTTTCTTCAACGAGCTGGACACCTATGCCGAGATGAAGGGGCTGGACACGCGCCAGATCATCGACGGCGTGTGCCTTGACCCGCGCATCGGCGGCCATTACAACAACCCGTCCTTCGGTTACGGCGGCTACTGCCTGCCCAAGGACACAAAGCAGCTGCTGGCGAATTACGAGGACGTGCCGGAAAACCTGATCGAGGCCATCGTGGAATCGAACCGCACGCGCAAGGACTTTATTGCCGACCGCGTGCTGCAAAAGGCCGGCTACTACGGCTATGCGCAGGAAAACAGCTACGACCAGCGCATGGAGCGCCCGGTGACGGTGGGCGTCTACCGCCTGACGATGAAGACGGGCAGCGACAATTTCCGTCAGTCGAGCATTCAGGGCGTGATGAAGCGCATCAAGGCCAAGGGCGCGACGGTCGTGATCTACGAGCCGACGCTGAAGGACGGCGGCACATTCTTCGGCAGCCTTGTGGTGAACGATCTGGATACATTCAAAAAACAGAGCGACGCCATTATTGCCAACCGCTACGACAGCGCACTGGACGATGTGGAGGACAAAGTGTACACGCGCGATCTGTTCCGGCGCGACTGAGCGGCGGGCACGGCGCGGCAATGTGAAAAGATAGGAGAGAACAACCATGTCCGTATTCACAAACAAAACCTTACTGATCACCGGAGGCACGGGGAGTTTTGGCAATGCGGTGCTGAACCGGTTTCTGGCCACGGATATCGGGGAGATTCGCATTTTTTCCCGCGATGAGAAAAAGCAGGACGACATGCGCCACGAGTATCAGCTGCGCTATCCCGAGCACGCGGGGAAGATCAAATTCTACATTGGCGACGTGCGCGAGCCGGCCAGCCTGAAAAGCGTGATGCGCGGGGTGGACTTCATCTTCCACGCGGCGGCCCTGAAACAGGTGCCCAGCTGTGAGTTTTTCCCCATGGAGGCCGTGCGCACGAACGTCATCGGCACGGACAATGTGCTGACGGCGGCCATCGACGCGGGCGTGAAGCGCATCGTGTGCCTGTCCACCGACAAGGCGGCCTATCCCATCAACGCCATGGGCATCAGCAAGGCGATGATGGAAAAAGTGATCCGCGCCAAGGCGCGCAACGTGCCCGGCGACCAGACCACCATCTGCTGCACGCGCTACGGCAACGTGATGTGCAGCCGCGGCAGCGTGATCCCGCTGTTCATCGACCAGATTCGCGCGGGCAAGCCCATCACGGTGACCGACCCGGACATGACGCGCTTTCTGATGAACCTGTCGGAGGCGGTGGACTTGGTGCTGTTCGCGTTCGAGCACGCGGAGCCGGGCGACCTGTTCATCCAGAAGGCGGACGCGTCGACGATCGGCGACCTTGCGAAAGGCGTGCAGAAGCTGTTCGGCGACACGGGCATCCACATCATCGGCACGCGCCACGGCGAAAAGCTGTACGAGACGCTGATGACGCGCGAGGAGCGCCTGCGCGCGACGGACATGGGCAAATATTACCGCGTGTCGGCGGACGAGCGCGACCTGAACTACGACAAGTATTTCGTGCACGGGCAGGTGACGACGCAGGCGGACGAGGCCTACACCAGCCACAACACCACGCGCCTGGATGTGGACGGCGTGGTGCGCAAGCTGCTGACGAACGACTATGTCCAGCAGGCTTTGAAAGAGCAGGCCTGACGCCGGCCGCCTCCCGTTGCCGGCAATTTGCCGGCCGGTCACCGACAAAAAATCCCCCGCGCCGGGGCGCTCCCTTTCGGGAGGCCCGCGGCGCGGGGGTTCTTTTTTTGTGCGTGGCAGCGCGGAGGGCGGCCGCTTGCGGCGGTCAATCCAGCTCCAGCGCGCCGGTGTACAGCTGATAGTACGTGCCTTTCAGCTTGATCAGATCCTCGTGCGTGCCGCGCTCGATGATGCGGCCATGATCCAGCACCATGATGGCGTTCGAGTTCTGCACGGTGGACAGGCGGTGCGCGATGACGAACACCGTGCGCCCTTTCATCAGCGTGTCGAGCCCCTTGCCGATGAGCTTCTCGGTGCGGGTGTCGATGGAGGAGGTGGCCTCATCCAGGATGAGCACCGGGGGATCGGCCACGGCGGCCCGGGCAATCGCCAGGAGCTGCCGCTGGCCCTGGGACAGGTTGGCCCCGTCGCCGG
>DXGT01000031.1 GCA_019113785.1 Candidatus Ruthenibacterium merdigallinarum
CGGCCACGCACGCCGCGGCCGCCAGCGCCGCCGCTCTCCGGCGCGTCCACACGCGCACACGCGGGCGCGGCGCAGCCTTTTCGCCGGCGGGCGCTTCGCCCAGCAGCGCGTCCATGCGCGCGGTGAATTCCTGCGAGTGGGCGGGCAGGCCGCGCAGCGCTTCGCCGTGCGCGTCCTTCTGCGCGCGCTCGGCCGCAAGGCCCAGCGCCGCCGCCAGCGCCTCGTCGTGCGCGTTTCCCGGCTGTTTCATGTCTGCCCGCCTCCCTTCTTCTGTGCTTCGCCGGCCATGCGGCGCAATTTCTGTTTGGCGCGGAATACCCGCAGCGCCACCTGCCGCGCGTGCAGGCCCAGCCGCTCGGCCGTCTCCTTCTCCGACAGGCCCATCGCATAGCGCAGCACCAGCGGCGCGCGGTAGCTCTCGGGCAGCTGTTCGATCAGGCGCGCCAGCGCCTCAGCCTCGAGCTTATCCTCCGCGAGCTGCTGCGGCGAAGCGCCGCCGTCCGCCTCGCACTCGGCGGCGTCCAGGTCCTCCGTGCGCCGCCGCGCGCGGCGGCGCAGCGCGTCCAGGCAGGTGTTCTTCAATATGGTAACGATGTAGGCGTAGGTTTTGTTGCTGTCCACATCGTCGATTTTTTCAAGATTCTGCGAAATTTTCAAAAATGTATCGTGCAGCGCGTCCTCGGCGTCCTCGCGGCTGCCCAGCAATTTGAGCGCGATGTAATACAGCCTGCGCTCGTATGCCGTGTACAGCGCGCGCAGCGTCTGTGCGCGGCTCTGCTCTCTCTCGTCCATGGCGGCCTCCCCGGCGGGCCGGCAGCCCGCGCCTAAACACACCGTGGCCGCTAACCTCACCGTTCGCCTTACGGCTCCGGTTCGCTAAGAGGCCAGGTGTAAGCTCGCACTAAGCTCGCCGTTCGCCCTGCGGGCTCCGGTTCGCTAAGTGCTCACATTATACCATGCCGCGGGCAAAAAGCCAATCGCGGCGCGCAGGTTTCCCGCGCAGCCGCCGCGCTCCGGCTTTTCTCCCCTTCAGACGCGTCAGGTCGCGTCCGCAAGGCCCTCCTCCCGGGCGAGGGCATCGGCCATCTCCTGCCGGCTCATCGTCTGCTCGATCGACGCATGGCCCGACGCGCGGCAGATCATACGGTATGTGTCGCTTGCGGCGCGCGCATCGTACAGCGAAACGAAAAACACGTCGTACAGATACGGGCTGAACGGCAGGCGCAAAAGCGTCTGCGCGAACGCCATGCCCGCAATCTCGGACAGGCTCTGCACGCAGGAGGTGTGGCGCAGCGGGCCCAGCTTCCACAGCGTCACGCGGTGGCTGCGCGTGAAAATGGCGTCCGCCTTTTGCATCTCCACCACGTGGAACAGCTCGTGCGCGGCGAGCACCTGCTCGACGCTCGCGCCGCCGAAGAGTTTCGCAATGTCCGGCCTCGCGCCCAGACACGCGGCCGCCTTGTCCGCCGTGTCCATGAACAGGATGATGGTATCCGGCTCGACAAAGCGCGCGAACTCGACGCGCCCGTCGGTATCGTCCGGCATCTGCTGGCGGCGGATTGAAACGCCCAGCCGCTTTGCGATCAGCGACGGCTGCGCCGCGCCTCTCTCACCCGCCAGCAGCGCGCGCGCCTCCTCCTCGCCGCACGCGCGCGCACGCCGGCCCAGCTCGAGCTTCTCCTCGCGGGAAAAGCGCCCCTCGATGGGGTCGGCGGCGAAGGCGTACAGCGTCCATTCGTCCGGCGTCATGTCCTGCAGCGAGCGCAGCATCGGCGCAAGCGGCAGGCGCGCGCCGCGCTTTGGGGCGTACCGCTCCATCTGGCCCTTGAAGGTGAAAGCAGCCAGCGCTTTTTTCACCTCCGGGTCTCCCTTCGGGCGCAGGTCGTTCATCGTTCTTCTCCCCCTTTTTTGCGCGGCACGCTCACTTCATATTGCTGCTGGCGAGGACGATCTCGTCCTTTGCAAAGCGCGAAAGGAACCCCGTCTTTTTGTAAAAATGCGGCATTTTCGTCGTGACGCCCTCGCGCGTGTAAAATGCGTCCGTCTTTTCAATGGGCAGGCGCACCGCCGTCTTTTCAGACGCCGATTTGTAGATGGCCATGATCAGCTCCATCGTGCGCCGGCCGTCCCCGCCGCCGATGAGCGGCTCGCGGTCCCGGTCAATGGCGTCGAGCAGGTCCGCAACCAGACCGTCGTGTCCCTCGTGCGCCAGCGCGGGGATGGCCTCGTACGCCTCGTTCAGCTGCGCCAGCAGCGCGGCGTTCTCCTGCGGGAAACCGTTTTCCAGCGGCGTGTCGGCCGCAAACGCGTGCGGGATCTCCAAACTCGCCTTCTCGCACGCGAACAGCAGCGCTTGTTTCTGCCCGTGGCACACAAGGCTGGCCGTGATCTGCGCCAGGCGGCCGTCGGGATAGCGCAGCAGCGCCATCGAAACGTCCTCCTCCTCGCTGTTCGTATGCGCCACGTTGCCGATGACGGCCGTCACCTCGCTGGGCATACCGCTCATCCATTGCAGCAAATCGATGTGGTGCACCGCGTGCACCAGCGTGCAGCCGCCGCCCTCGGTGGCCCACTGGCCGCGCCACGCCAGGTCGTAATACGAGCGGCCGCGGTACCAGAACGAGTTCACCTGCGTGTACAGCAGCTTGCCCGCAAGGCCCGTGTCCAGCAGCTTCTTTGTGCGCCAGACGGGCGTCAGAAAGCGGCTCTGCGCCACGACGGCCAGCTTTTTGCCCGCGCGGCGCGCCGCGTCGATGATCTCGTCGCACTCGGCCAGGCTGGGGGCCATCGGCTTTTCCAGCAGCACGTGCTTGCCGTGCTCCAGCGCGTACACCGCGATCTCGCAGTGCGAGTCCGGCGGGGTGCACACGCTGACGATGTCGCACTCCTCCGCGTCGATGGCGCTGCGGTGGTCTGCGTACGCGCGCGCGTCGAGGCCCATCTCATCGATGACCTTCTGCGCGTTTTCGGCGTGCCGGCTGACGATGGCCACGATCTTTGCGCGCCCGCCAAGGCCCTCAAAAGCTTTGACATGTGTGCGGCAGATCGAGCCCGCACCCACAAGAACTACTTTGTGCATAGGTTTCCTCCCTGCTGATAAAAGGGCCCCGGCTGCCCGGGGCCCCGTTTTTTTCCTGCTGCGCGCCGGCTCAGCCGATGCGCACATACAAAATGGCCAGATTGATGATATTCGCGACCCAGCACCACGGGAACGCAAGGCGCATGAAGTCCGTGGTGGTGACCTTGTTGTAGTTGATGGCCCAGATCGTCCACGACTGCGTGGGGCAGCTGGAGATCGTGGTGGCGATGCCGGTGAACTGGAACAGCGCAAACAGGAACGGCACGCTGAAAATGCCCAGACCGTTGATCACCGCGAAGGTGACGGGGCCCACGCCGAAGACGGACATCGGCCCGCGGAACAGGCCCAGCGGCGTCAGCACGGCGAACACGATGGCCAGCGCCAGCGTGCTGGCCGGGATGATGCCGCCGATGGTCTCCTGGAAGAAGAACGCGTCGGCGTTCGCGGCCGCGGTGAAGATGCCCTGGAAGAACAGAAAGCCGATCAGCGGCGCAGCGTCCATGATGCCGTCAAACAGCGAGCGGCTGATGGTGTCGGCCAGGTTCGAGAAATTTTTCATATAGCCGCAAGTGGCCAGCGCATAGAAGATGGCCGCCAGGAACGCGGGCAAAGAGTTCCATCCGAAGGCGATGATGAGCACCACCGGCAAGAACGGCGCGATGAGCGAGTAGAACGGCACCTTCTTGTCGGTCTCGACCGCCGGCGCGGTGGGCGCCGCCCATGAGTGCACCTTCGCCTGCTTTTTGCGCCCCAGCGTGGTGGCGAGCATCAGGATGATGATGACCAGCTGCACGACCGTCGCCACGATGCCCACCTGCTGATACACCTGATAGGTGTACTCGGGGTTGGTCTCGTTGAGCAGCAGGACGGCCTGCTTCTCGCTGAAGATGACGGCGTTGGAATACATGCCGGCGCCGACGGACATGATGTACGAGGCCGTGGCCACCGCCTTGGGGATGCCCAGGCTGAGCATGATGGGCAGCACGATGACGCCGATGCCGATGACCGCGCCCGCGCCGTACGCGCTGCAGAAGATCAGCGTGGTGAGCACGCTGAGGATGATGGCCGTGAGCAGCGGCTTATCGCCGCCCAGCTCCACCGCTTTTTTGATGATGGTGGAGGCGATGCCCGTCTTGAGCAGCACCTGGCCCAGCCAGCTGCCGATGAAGATCAGCACGACGTTGCTGCCGATGTTGGAAGGGGCCGTCTGCATGATGGTGCCGTTGAAGGTGTCCCAGTCGATCTGGCCGCCGATGACGCCCACGGGGATCCACACCACGCTCATCATGATGAAGCCCATCAGCAAATTGCCGCCCTTCATGATGTAGATCACGAACGCGAGATAGCTCAAAAGCAGCAAAATGGAGAACACTACGTTTATCATATCTTAAAATCCTTTCTGCAGCCCGTTTTTTCCCCTTCGGGCGGCTGCCGTCCCGAAAGGCGCAGGAAAAATTGCCCCCTTTCCTCTTCTTTTCTTTTCAGAGAGATACCGCGCCTGCGCGGCTGTTGTGCCCGCGGCAGCGCTCATTCGCCGTGCGCCGGCGCGTCGGTCGTCTCGCGCGCAGCGAACGCGCACGACAGGCGCACAACGCGCGCGGCCGGGCGTTTTTGCAGCGCGGCGATCATCCGTTCGGCCGCCGCGCGGCCCTGCTCGACAAGGCGGTTGTCCACCGAGCTCAGGCGCGGCGTGCAGATGTCGCAATACGTGGAATTGTTGCAGCCCACGACCGCCACGTCCTGCGGCACGCGCAGGCCGGCCGCGCTCAGCGCGCGCAGGCCGCCCACGGCGGTGATGTCCTCGGCAAACTGGATGGCGTCCAGCCCCGGATGCTCCCGCACAAGGCCCGCCGCGGCCTCTTCGCCGCCCGCCAGGCTGCGCGCGCACTGCGCCGTGACCGTCTCGAGGCCGTGCGCGGCCATCGCCTGCTCATAGCCGCGCAGCTTGTTCTCGTCGCTGCGCGTCGGGCTGCTGCACACCATGGCGATACGCCTGCGGCCCGCGGCGATCAGCCGCTCCACCGAGGCGCGCGTCCCCTCACACTCGTTCACCAAAACGCCGTAGGCGTTGGGCATATCCAGCAAGCCGTTCACCACCACCACCGGCACATCGGCCAGCAGCTCCCGGATGGGCTGCGCATAAGGCTCGTTCAAAAAGACCGAACCGACGAAAAACACACCGTTGACCCGGTGCGACAAAAGCGCGCGCAGATAACCGCGCAGGCGCGCGGGCGTGCCTCCCAGGTTGCACACAATGGTGCTGTAGCCGGCGCCCGCCATCGTCTGCTCGATCATATAGGCGATCGACGAGTGATGCACGTCGCGGATGTCCACCGTCAGCACGCCGACGCTGCTTGTCTGGCGGCTGGCCAGACCCTGCGCCACGCGGCTGGGGATGTACTGCTGGCTGTCCAGCACGGCCTGCACGCGCCGGCGCGTGCGCTCGCCCACTTTGCCGCTGCCGTTGAGCACGCGCGACACCGTTGCAATGGATACGCCCGCCTCTCGGGCAATGTCGTAAATGGTCACTGCGCGCTCCCCCTTTTCGCCGCGCGCCCGGGGGCGCTGCGCGGCGGCCCGTTTGCCGGTGCTTCCGGCGGTGCAGAGAAGCGCTGTCCGCGGAATGTAAGCGCTTTCCCTTCTGTTAAGCTTATTTTACCACCTGCTACAGACCTTCCGCAAGTATCATTCTGCCGAAAAAAGTATGCAATTTTCCGCAAGATCAACAAAAGCCAGCCCTTGCGGGCCGGCTTGCGGCTTTCCAAACCCTTCGGCAGACGCTTCTGGCCGGCTTGCGGCTTTCCGGGCAAAAAGTGCGGCGGCGCGCAGGGATGTTTTGCGCCGCCGCGCCGCGCTTCATGCCGCCGCACCCTGCGCCGGATCTGCGTTCGACGCGCCGCCCTCCGCCGCCGCGCCCTGCGCGGGGCTTTCGTCCGCCTGTGTCGCGCCCCGTGCGCTGCTCTCGCCTTTCCCCGCCGCGTCCTGCGCGGCGGCGGCCTGCTCGGGCAGGGTGAAGCCGTCGGCGTCCTCGCTGCCGGGCACCTCGCCCGCGGCGCTGGCGAGATACGCGCGCGCGGCGGCCAGCGCCGCGTCGCCCAGCTCATATCGCCCATCGGCCTGCGTGCCGGGCAGCACGCAGGCGTCGAACGCGGGCTCGCTCTTTTGCAAAAACGCGAGGATGCGCGCGTACTCGTACACCTGCGCGGCCGTCAGGTCTGTGGCGCAGTTGGGGATGGCGGCGCGCAGCGCGTCCGGCACGGATTGCGAAAGGCTCTCTTCGCCCGCGCGCAGGAACGCGAGATACCCCTGCGCGCGCAGCAGATGGCCCGCGCCGCCCGCCGTGTCCGAGAGCGCCGCGGCCAGCATGTCCGTCGTCAATGTGAGCGTCTGCACGCCGGGGATCTCCAGGCGCAGCTCGCGCTGCGCCTCCTCGCTGATATAGCCCGACAGCTTCATGCGCCCGTCGCCGAGGCCCTGCGTCCATTCGGCCAGCTGCGCGGGCGTGCAGAACAGGTAATTGTCCACGTTGATCTTCAGCGTTTCGCGCAGCGCGGCGGCCGCCTGCGCAGGCCCGGCCGACGCCGACGCGGCCGCCAGCGTGTCGGGCTGGCCCGCGCACAGCACCACGGTGTCCGCCGGCGTCTCCACGCAGGCCACGCGGTTTTCCAGCGCGTCGAAGCGCACGAGCACGAATGTCTGCGGCGAATCTTCGCCCGTCATCACCAAAAGCGTCTTGCGGTCGTCGGCGGTGGGCTGCAAAATGGGCACGCCGCTTTGCGCCTGCCCCGCCGGCAAGCCGCGCGCGAGGCTGACGGCCGCCGCCGCAAAGTACGCGGGCAGCAGCACCGCCAGCCCCACGGCCAGCGACAGGAAAAACGCCTGCCGTTTCGTCATGGTTTTCCACCTCTTTCCGGGGCGGCGCGCCCCGTCTTTGAGAATATCCTTGGCGCGCGGCGCGCAGGATATACAAAAAGCGCCGGGATTCCCGGCGGGAAAGGAACGGTCTGCCATGAAAAACCGCAAAAAAGCCCCTGTGCCCGCGAACGCGCCGAGCTTCACCGACCCGGACGGCAGCTACACCGGGCGGCCCGCGCACCCGGACGAAGTGCCCGTGCAGGACGCGGACGATTTGTAAAGCGCGGCGGCGCGCGGCGTTCGGCGCGCACAAAGCCCCGCACGGCCCAATCGACGGCCCGGCGGCCGCGGGCAGCCGGCGGCGCGCGCAAGCCCCCGCGCGGCCTTGCAACGCGCGCCGCGATATGATACCATAGAAAAAGCGGCGGCGCGCGTTTTGCCTTTGTTTTGCCGCGCCGCCTTTTTTCTCGCAGCCGCATCGCAGGGGTGTGTCATGTCTTTCAAGCGTCTCATTCAAATTTTAACAAGCCGCGTCGTCGTCACCGGCGTGCTGATCCTCATCCAGCTGGGCTGGTTCCTCGTGTTCCTCACCACGCTGGCGCAGCACGCCGTGTGGATCAGCGCGCTGTTTGCGCTGCTCAGCATGGCGATCGTGCTGTCCATCGTCTCGAAGGACGTCAACCCCGCGTACAAGATCGTGTGGATCATCCTGATCGAGGCCGTGCCGCTGCTGGGCGGGCTTTTGTACCTTCTGTTCGGCAACAAGCGCCCGACGCGGCGCATGCAGGGGCGCTTTCTGCGCGAAAGGCGCCGCTTCGCCCCACTGCTGGCCCAGCAGCCGCAGCAGGCGGCGGGCCTTTCCGGCCGCGCGCGCGGCACGGCGCGCTATGTGCAGAAAAACGGCCCGTTCCCCGTCTGGCGCGACACAAGCGTGACGTATTACCCCCTCGGCGAGGAGATGTTCGCCGACATGATGCGGGCCATCGAGGCCGCCGAGCACTTTATTTTCCTTGAGTATTTCATCATCACGGAAAACAGCTACATGTGGCAGACGATGCTGGAGGCGCTGGCGCGCAAGGCCGCCGCGGGGCTGGACGTGCGGCTGATCTACGACGATCTGGGCAGCGTGGCGCTGCTGCCGCCCGGCTACGCGAAAAAGATGGAGGCGCTGGGCATCCGCTGCCTGGCCTTCAACCCGTTCGTGCCCGTGATGAGCCTTGTGATGAACAACCGCGACCACCGCAAGATCCTTGTCGTGGACGGGCACACGGCCTTCAACGGCGGCATCAACCTGTCGGACGAGTACATCAACCGCACGCACCCCCACGGCCACTGGAAGGACACCGGCCTGCGCCTTGCGGGCGAGGGCGCGTGGAATTTGACGGCCATGTTTTTGCAGACGTGGCACGCCTTTCGCCCCGGCAGGGAGGACATGGCCGAATTTCTGCCGCACCGCTGGCACGTCGCGCCCTTTGCGGGCAGCGGCTGGGTGCAGCCCTTCGGCGACTCGCCCCTCGACGACGAGCCCGTCAGCGAGAACGTGTACATCGACCTGCTGAGCCAGGCGCAGAGCTATGCGTACATCTTTACGCCCTACCTTGCGCTGAGCAACGAATTGCAGTCGGCCCTGTGCCTGGCCGCGCGCCGCGGCGTGGACGTGCGCGTCGTCACGCCCGGCATCCCGGACAAGCCCATCGTCTACCGGCTCACGCGGTCGTACTATCCGGCGCTTTTGAAGGCGGGCGTGCGCGTGTTTGAATATACGCCCGGCTTTTTGCACGCAAAAAGCATGCTCGTCGACGGCGAGGTCGGCGTGGTGGGCACCATCAACATGGATTTCCGCAGCCTGTACCTGCATTTCGAGTGCGGCACGCTGCTGTACGGCTGCGACGCGCTGGCCGATTTGAAGCGCGACTGCATGGCCACGTTCGGCGCCTCGCGCGAGGTGGGCCTGCAAAACTGCCGCCTGAGCGTGGGCGGCCGGCTTCTGAGCGCGCTGCTGCGCGTATTCGCGCCATTGATGTAAGTGAGCACTTAGTGAATGCGAGCAACAGCGAAGCATGAACTTAGTGCGAACTTATGCCCCGACACTTAGCGAACCGGAGCCGCAAGGCGAACGGCGAGTTTAGTGGAGTGGGTATCGGTGAACACTTAGCGAATCGGAGCCCCGCAGGGGCGAACGGCGAACTTAGTGGAGGGGGATCGGTGAGCGCTTAGCAGACAGGCTATTTCCTTACGCTTCATAAAAACGCCGGCAGGGCGCATCCCCGTTTGGGGACGCGCCCTGCCGTTTGATCTCTGTAGTTTTTCCGCGGCCGCTTTCAGCCCAGCAGCGGCTTGAGGGCCAAAAAGTACAGCAGCACCAGCGCGCCCAGCGCGATGCGGTACCAGCCGAACACCTTGAAGTCGTGCCGCTTGACGTAGTTCATCAAAAACTGGATGCACAGCATCGACACGATGAACGCCGACAGCATGCCCACCAGCAGCACGATGACTTCGGCGCCCGTGAAGTCGAGGCCGAACTTGAGCACCTTGATGAGGCTTGCGCCGAACATGACCGGGATGGCCAGGAAAAACGTGAACTCGGCCGCGACGGTGCGCGTGCAGCCCAACAGCATGGCGCCGAGGATCGTCGCGCCCGAGCGCGACGTACCCGGCACAAGGCTGAGCACCTGGAACATGCCGACGCCAAACGCCACGGCCCACGACAGACCTTCGATGCTCTCGATACGCGGCGTTTTGTGCCGGTTTTCCATCCAGATGAACAGGATGCCGTACAAAATCAGCATCGCCGCCACCACCACGGGCGTGTGCAGGTGCTCGGTCATCCAGTCGTCCAGCGGCAGGCCCACGACCATCGCGGGCAGTATGGCCACCAGCACCTTGAACCACATGATCCACGTGTCGGCCACGCACCAGCGGCGCACAAAGTACGCCGCCGCGCCCTCGCCCTTGCGGCGCACGGCCGTGCGGTCGTTGCCAAACGGCCACAGCTTGCCCCAGAAAAGCACCACCACCGCGAGGATGGCCCCCAGCTGCACCACCACGTTGAACATTTCCACAAACGCGTCCGACATGTCCAGCCGGATGAATTCATCCGCGAGGATCAGATGGCCCGTGCTCGAAATGGGCAGCCACTCGGTGATGCCCTCGATGACGCCCAGCACCAGCGCCTTGAGCAGATTCAGCAAATCAGTCTCTCCCTTTTTGACGGCGAATATTTACAAATTGTAGAATCTATTGCCGTTTTTCCTATTTGTATGCGCCGTTCACAGCGCCAATTCCAGCCCGACAGGGCAGTGGTCCGAGCCGTACACGTCCGCGTAGATCAGCGCGTCCCGCACTTTTTCCGCCAGCCGCGCGCTGACGATGAAATAGTCGATGCGCCAGCCCGCGTTCGTCGCGCGCGCCTTGCGGAAATAGCTCCACCAGGTGTACGCGCCCGTGCGCTGCGGGTATTTCAGGCGGAACGTATCCACAAAACCCGCATCCAGCAGCTGCGTCAGCTTGGCGCGCTCCTCGTCCGAAAAGCCGGCGGAGCCGCGGTTCGGCTTCGGATTTTTCAAGTCGATCTCCTCGTGCGCCACGTTGAGGTCGCCGCAGTACACCACGGGCTTTTTTGCGTCCAGCGCGCACAGATAGGCGCGCAGGTCGTCCTCCCACTGCATGCGGTAGCCGAGGCGCGCCAGCTCGTTCTGGCTGTTGGGCGTGTAGACGTTCACAAGATAGAATTCCGGGAATTCCAGCGTGATGGCGCGGCCCTCGTGGCTGTGCTCCTCTTTGCCGATGCCGTAGCTGACCGCCAGCGGCGCGCGCCGCGTGAACACCGCCGTGCCGGAATAGCCCTTTTTCTCCGCGCTGTACCAGTACTGATGATAGCCCTCGGGCGAAAATTCCGCCTGGCCGGGCTGCATTTTCGTCTCCTGCAAACAGAAGACGTCCGCGTCCAGCTGCGCAAAGGCCTCGGCAAAGCCCTTGCCCAGCACCGCGCGAAAGCCGTTGACATTCCATGAGACAAGCCGCATACCGCCGCCGCCCTTCCTTAATTTTATAAAGCGCCGCGCGCGGCGTCTCCGCTTTGCGCAGCGCCCTCATTATAACACAGCGCCGCCCGGTTGGACAAGGGCAAGTGAGCAAACCGCGCCGGCGCAAAGGCCGGCGCGGCAGTTTTTTCGGAGGGGCGCAAGCGCCCCTCTTCCCTTTTTCACATCAGCGTGACGAGCAGCGTCAGCACGGCGCACAGCGCGATGTACGCGGCCATGCCGGCGCTCGAGGCCGCCGTGCGCACCGGGTGCGCGGGCAGCGGCTCTTCGCCCGGCGCATACGCGGCGCGCGGGCGGCGCACCCACAAAATCAGCGCCCCGATCATGCTGCCGTACACGATCAGCGAGACGGCCAGCGCCCCGGCCGTCCCCGCGCCCGCCAGCGCCGGGGCCGCCAGCATGCCCATCACGTTCACGCCCATGTGCAGGCTGATCGTGTGCCACAAATTGCCCGTGCGCATGTAGATGGCCCCCAAGAGCCAGCCCACGGCGAACGCGTACAGCATCTGCGACAGATTCGCATGGTACAAGGCGAACGCCGAGGCGCTGAACACGAGGTACGCCTTTGTGCCGTAGCGCGGTGCGAGGCGCGCGGGCGCCCAGCGGAACAGGAATTCCTCGCCCACGGGCGCGACGACGCACCCGAACAGCACGTTCGCCCACAGGCTGGAGCCCTCGGTGACGCTGGCCAGCGGGTTCGTCACCGCGCCGCCCTTCAGCGCGCCGATCGCCAGCGTGATCAGCTGCGAGACGATGTTGAACGCGTACACCGCGCCCAGCATCAGCAAAAACAGGCGCAGCCATTCGTCCGGCCGAAGGCGCGTTTTTTCGCGCGCGGCCGGCTGGGCGGGCACGGCTTTTTTCAAAAGCAGGAAGAACAGCGGCGCGCACACGCCGTACAGCGGCACGTACGACACCACCCAGCTGAACCAGCCCGTCTCGGCCAGCTGCGGCCACACCAAAACGCCCAGCACAGCCACTGCGGCGCCCAGCGCCTGCACGCCCAGCATCAGCCCGGCGTACAGCCAGCCCAGGCGCGAGAACGTCTTTTTGTAGCGCAGGCGGCTCTCGGTCTCCGTCATGTAAAACACCCCTTTTTTCCTTTCAGGCTTGTCATTTCAGGCTCGCGCGGCGCAAAAACAGCCACACGGCCAAAAACAGAACTGCGATGGCCCCCGCCCACAGCGCCGCCCACTGCACGGCGGAAAACGCGGCGCAGCGCAAAACGAGGGCCCGTGCGGCCGCGTACAGCCACCCGGCGCGCGCGTCGGCGGCATAGCTCGCCAGCGCGCCCAGCAGCATGCTGCCGCCCCAGATGATCCAGTAGCCCGTCACGCCCCATTTCCAGATGACGGCCCCGAAGAACTGCCCGAGCGCCACCACCGACAGCGCGCCCAGCGCCACCGTCCAGAAATGGTCGCGGTAGAGGCCCAGCATGGGGTTTGCCTCCAGCAGGGGCCTTGCGTCGGCCGGGGCCAGCACGGGGCGCAGCGCCTCGTCCGCCAGCGCCGCCGGCAGGGCAAGCAGCGCGGCGGCCAGCGTCCACAGCACCATCGCGCATTCGCTCGAGAGAAAATAGGCCCGGCGCGTACAGCCCATGCTCAGCGCCATGGAAAACGAGCTCGACACGGACACGATGTTGACGATGAACATGACCAGCAGCGCGCCCACCGCGAACCCGACGCCGCCGAGGCCGACCCACGCCTCGCCGCTCACGCGCACAAAGACGAGCGCCCCCGCTTCCAGCAGCAGCATGAGCCCCAGCCCGCACAGCAGCGCGCCGCCAAAGGCCGCGGCGCTGCCCGCCAGCTCCCGTTTGATCTTGGCTGTCATCCGTTTTCCCTCCGTTTCATTTTACGACGGCGCGGCGCAGCAGCGCGGCGCTCGCCGCCGTGCACACGCCCACCACTGCGGCGCTCAGCGCCAGACACAGCGCCGCCAGCGCGGGCAGCGGCCACGCCAGCACGCCCACCGCGCTCTCGGCGGAGGCCTCGTCCATCAAAATCAGCCCGGCGACGCCCGCCGTCAGCAGCACGAACAGCCCCACGAAGCCCAGCACCCAGCCGACGCGTCCGTAGCGCAGGCCCGCAAGGCCCACCAGCGTGCACAGCGCCGTCACCGCCCAGCTGGCGGCCAGGAACAGGCACACGAGCTTTTTGTCAAGGGCCGTCGCGTCCCACAGCATGTTGCGGCCGAGCGCCGCCATGCACACGCCGTTGCCCAGTGCCAGCGCCACGGCCATCAGCCCCGCGGTGATGAAACCGCCCAGCGCGGGCAGCGCCAGCGCGATGCCGCGTCGCGTCGCGCCCATGGAGAGGCCCTGCGTCACGAGGTTCGGCGTCAGCAGCATCATCAAAATGCCCGGCAGGATGAGCACATAGCCCATCGTGTTGCCCAGAAGGAAGCCGAACGTCAGCTCGCCGCCGCGCAGCAAGTTCAGGGCCGACGCCGCCACCACAACGGCGCAGGACAAGGCCATGTACAGCAGCACGCTGGGCAGGTTTGCCCGGAACACCCGTCTCATGCGCTCGCCTCCTCCCGCTCGTGCTCGCCCACCAGGTAGACGAACGCTTTCTGCAGATTCACCGGCTCGACGTCGAGGTCTGCCCCCGCGGCCAGGCGGCGCGCCTCGGCCGCCGGCAGGCGCAGCGCCGCCATTTTCTGGCGGCCGAAGCGCTCGGTGTGCAGCACCTTGTCCTCGCCCGCGGCCGCGCACACGCGGCCCACCTCGTCCTCGTGGCCCGTCACCGTGCAGAACGACGACGTGAACGCCTCGGTGTCCGCCACTTCGAGGATGCGCCCCTCGTCCATCACGATCACCTGCTCGAACACGTTCGCGGCCTCTTCAATGATATGCGTGGACACGATGAACGTGCGGCCGGTCTCGGTGTAATCGTCCAGCAGCAGGCGGTAAAAATCCTCCCGGGCGACGACGTCCAGCCCGGCCACCGGCTCGTCCAGGATGGTGATGGGCGCGCGCGAGGCCAGCGCCAGCACGATCGTCACCATGCTCATCATGCCCTTGGACAGCTTGCTGATCTTCTTTTTGCGGTCGAGGCCGAACCGCGCGACGAGCTTTTCCGCATACGCCTTGTCCCAATGGGGGTAGTACACGGCCGCGGCCCGCAGGTAATCCTTCACGCGGTAGCTGTTCTCGCCGAACATCATCACGGGGCTCAACTCGCGCGAAAAGCACAGATCCGCCAGCGCATGCTCGTTCTCCCACACGCGCTCGCCGCCGTACGTCACCTCGCCCGCGTCGTGCGTGTTCTGCGCGGTGAGAATGCTCAAAAGCGTCGTCTTGCCCGCGCCGTTGCGGCCGATCAGCCCGTAGATCACGCCCGGGCGGATGTCCAGCGAGACGCCGTGCAGCACCTCTTTTTTGCCGTAGCGCTTGGTCACGCCGCGCGCCGATAAAACTTTTTCCATCGTGTGGCCCTCCTCATTCTCTCGCGGCGCGGCCGATCATGTCGGCCAGCTCTTCCCGCGTGATGCCCAGCGCCCCGGCTTCCCGCACGAGGCTTTTGACATAGGTTTCGTAAAATGCGTCCTTGCGCTTTTCAATGATCTTTTTGCGGCTGTCGGATGCGACGAACATGCCGATCCCCCTCTTCTTATACAGGATGCCCTCGTCCACCAGCAGGTTCAGGCCCTTGGCGGCCGTGGCCGGGTTGATGCTGTACGCGCGCGCCAGCTCGTTCGTGCTGGGGGCCTGCTCCTCCTCGCGCAGCACGCCGCGCAGGATGTCGTCCTCCAGCATGGCCGCGATTTGCAGATAGATCGCGCTCGCGTCGTTAAAATTTCCGTTCAACCATCGCCCCTCCTCTCCCCGGCGTGCACTCCGGTTCAGTGGTTCATTACTTGTGTAACTAACTATACAACAAGAGAACCCCGCTGTCAAGCCCTTTGCCGGAATTTTTTTGCCGCGGCGGATAAAGGCTCTGTGCGGCAGCGTTTCCCTCCTGGCGGCAAACCGAGCCTTTTCGGTGGAAAATGGTGCTTTTTGTCGTCATTTTAACCAATCTGTAACCATTTTCTCTGTGCAATCTTTACAAAGTTTTCACAGAATTCCCCCGTGACGTTCACAGTTCATTAACATTTATTTTACGAATCGACGCTACAATAAGTACCGTGCTTTTGAGGAGGGATGCCCCTCCGGAGCGCCGCGCCGGGCTGGCCCCCGGGCGAATTTCTTCAGCAATCAAAAAGGAGTACCATCATTATGAAAAAGATTCTTGCTGTGATGACCGTCTGCGCTG
>DXGT01000032.1 GCA_019113785.1 Candidatus Ruthenibacterium merdigallinarum
AGGAGACCAGCCGCCGCATGTTCCAGAAGACCGGCAGCCTGCACGACATCATGAAGAGCTATACGCAGGAGTACGGCGTGAAGATGGTGGCCACCACGCAGCGCACCGTCATCAGCCCGCGCAAGCACAACTTCACCTCCATGGTGTACTGGGCGCAGACGGACACGTTCTACACCGAGCACGCGTACGAGAACATCGAGGTCATCGACCGCATCGGCTCGGGCGACGCGTACGTGGCGGGCGTGCTGTTCGGCATGCTGAAATACGGCGACCCCGAGCAGGCGATGCGCTTCGGCAACGCCATGTCCAGCGTGAAGAACACCGTGTCCGGCGATCTGCCCGACTCCGACATCGTGGAGATCGAGCGCATCATCCGCGAGCACAACGCCACCGGCCCCGTCAGCGAGATGAACCGCTGAAAGGCCGAAAAACACAGTACGCCTGCCGCCCGCCGGGCGGTTTGACGATAGATGCAAAAAGAAAGGTGAGAGAGACCCATGAAACCCTTTATGGATGAAGATTTCCTGCTGGAAACCGAAACCGCGAAAAAGCTGTACCACGAGCACGCGGCCAAAATGCCCATCATCGATTATCACTGCCACATCAACCCGCAGGAGATCTGTGAGGACCGCCGCTACGACAACATCACCCAGGTCTGGCTGGGCGGCGACCACTATAAATGGCGCGCCATGCGCTGCAACGGCGTGCCCGAGTGCGACATCACCGGCGCGAAGGACACCGACCCCTACCGCACGTTCGAGCGCTGGGCCGAGACGCTGCCCAAGCTCCTGGGCAACCCGCTGTACCATTGGACGTATCTCGAGCTGAAGAGATACTTCGGCATCACCGACGTGCTGAACGCCAAGAGCGCGAAGGACATCTACGACCGCTGCAACGCGCGCCTGAAAGACCCGGATATGTCCGTGCGCGGGCTGATCGATCAGTCGAACGTGAAGCTGATCTGCACCACGGACGATCCGGCCGACACGCTGGAGTGGCACAAGAAGATCAAGGCCGACCCCACCTGCAAGGTGAAGGTGCTGCCCGCCATGCGCCCGGATAAGGCCATGAACATCCACAAGCCCGGCTTTGCCGAGTATGCAAAGCACCTCGGCGAGATGGCCGGCGTGGAGATCAAGACCTTCGCCGACATGAAGAAGGCGCTGCACAACCGCATCGACTACTTCAACGAGATGGGCTGCCGCGCGTCTGACCACGCGCTGGACTATGCGACCTATGTGCCCGCCACCGAGGCCGAGCTGGACGCCATCGTGGCCAAGGGCCTTGCCGGCGAAGCGCTGAGCGAGCAGGAGGTCAACGCCTACAAGACCGCCATCCTGCTGGCCGTGGCCGAGAAGTACAGCGCCTACGGCTGGGTGATGCAGATCCACTTCGGCTGCATCCGCGACAACAACACCGAGTGGTACAACAAGCTCGGCCCCGACACCGGCTTTGACGCCGTCTCCAACAACCACGGCGTGGACGACATGGGCAAGCTGATGGACGCCATGGCCCGCACGCACACCCTGCCCAAGATGGTGCTGTACAGCCTGAACCAGTACGACAACGAGGCCATCGTCACGCTGGCCGGCTGCTTCCAGGTGAACGGCGTGTGCCCCAGCCAGATCCAGATCGGCTCGGGCTGGTGGTTCAACGACACCAAGACCGGCATGGAGAAGCAGATGACCGACCTCGCGAACCTCGGCACGCTGCCCAACTTCATCGGCATGCTGACCGACTCGCGCAGCTTCCTGAGCTACACCCGTCACGAGTACTTCCGCCGCGTCCTGTGCAACTGGATCGGCAACCTTGTGGAGAACGGCGAGTATCACGCCGACATGGAGACGCTCGGCCAGATCGTGGAGGACATCAGCTACAACAACACCGTGCGCTTCTTCGGCTTCGACGTGTAAACGCGGCCGCCGGAAATCCGGACGCAAACGACATACGGCAACGCGCCGGCCATCCCGTGCAAAGCGGGGCGGCCGGCGCGTTTTTGCGCGGGGGCTGGCGGGCGCGGCCGCGCTGTGCTACAATGGAAAAAACGGGCGGCACGGCCGCCAAAAGGAGGAAGAACGATGGGCCTGTTCGGGAAAAGCCGGAAGGAGAAAGAGCAGGAGGCCGCGTACTTCGCGCGCATCGGCGTGCCCGCGCTTTTGCAGCAGGATTTTTCCATGCGCATCGACGCGGTGTTTGAGACAAAGGACGGCGTTGTTGTGGCGGGGCGCGCCGGCGCGGGCGCGTGCCGCGTGGGCGAAAGCGCGCTGGTGTGCGGGCCGCAGGGCGAGCTGGAGACGAAGATCGGCGCCATCGATTTGCGCACGCGGGAGCGCAAGCCCGACGGCACGCTGTACGCCACCGAGCTGGCGGGCGTCGCGCTGCGCGGTGTGCGCAAAGAGCAGGTGCGCCCCGGCGATGTGCTGACGGTGCGCAACGCGGGCCGCCACGCGCAGTGAGCGAGGCAAGGGAGGGCTTATCGTGAAAAACCGGAGACGGGCGATGCGCCTTGCCGGCGGGGCGATGGTGCTGGCGGGCGCCGGGTTTGCGCTGTACGCGCTGGGCCACCCCGAGGGCAGCTGGCCGTGGCCGAACGGCGTGACGTACGCGCTGTACGCCGCGTACATCGCGGCCGCCGCGCTGCTCCTGATCGCGTCGGGCCGCCGGTGAAGCGCGCCGGCACGGGTGCGGCCGCGCTGCGCCGTGTGGCTGCGCGCCTCGCAAAAGCCTCATGACGAAGGCTGCGCCTGGCTTCGGCGTCGGAAGCTCTGTGCGCCCGCGCCTTGCAAAGCGGGCGGAGCCGCCCGTCCGGCTTTGCGGCGCTCTGCTGCGCTGTGTGTCCGCGCATCTTGCAAAGCAGGGGAAGCCGCCCGGCAAACTTGCTGCTGCTGCATGTCTGCGGCCCGCCGCTCTGCCTGCGCGCCTTGCAAAACGCGGCGCGGCTTGGTACAATATTGATATATCGGAAATATACAAGTTGTGTACCCCGCCGCGAAGCGGATGCGGCGGCGCCTGCACGCAGCGAAAGGACGGAGCGCCGATGGCGAAAGACACCCTCAAGGACCGCGCCTATGCGATCATCAAAGAGAAGATCATCGACTGTACGTACGCGCCCGCGACGTTCCTGGTTGAAAGCGAGCTGATGCAGCAGGTGGGCGCAAGCCGCACGCCCATCCGCGAGGCGCTCAACAAGCTGGAGCAGGAGAACCTTGTGCGCATCCTGCCCAAGCGCGGCGTGCTGGTGAGCGAGATCACGATGCGCACGCTGGACGAGGTGTATGAGGTGCGCTTTCTGGTGGAGCCGTACATCGTGCGCACCTACGCGCACCTGCTGGCGCGCGAGGCGCTGGCCGCCGAGCGCGAGCAGGTGGAAAAAAGCGCGGCGCTGCCCACGGGCCTACAGCTGCACCGCGTGGACAACGATCTGCACCAGATGCTGCTGAACGTGGCCGGCAACGCCTATCTGCGCGCCATGATGGACAACATCTACGGCCAGAACAACCGCATCCGCGTGTTCTCGGGCCAGAAGGTGGACTCGCGGCGCATCGAGACCTGCCGCGAGCACATGGAGATCTTGGACCTGCTTTTGGCGGGCGAGTACGAGCGGGCCGCCGGCGCGATGACGCGCCATCTGGAAAATTCCAAGGCGACGGCCGTGCGCGCGCTGCTGGCGGCCCCGGGCGGCCGCGCGTTGTGAGGGCCGCGGCGTTTGCCTCCGGCGGCTCCACAGAGGTATGGCGGCAGCCCCGGGCGCATGTTGTGAGGCTGCGGCGGTCTTTTCCGGTATTGCCGTAGCGGTGTCTCCGGCCCATCCGCGGCAGCCCCGGGCACATGCTGTAAGAGCGCCGAAAAAAGCCCCGTTTTTTTGGGCAAAAAAGCACTTGACAACGCGCCTTTG
>DXGT01000033.1 GCA_019113785.1 Candidatus Ruthenibacterium merdigallinarum
GGCCGCCATGCTCGATCTGGGCGGCAAGGTGCTGAGCGTTTCGTCCGCCAGCTCCTCCTCGGCCAGCAAGGGCGAGAGCATCGCCGATACGGTGCGCATTGTGGGCTGCTATGCCGACATCATCGCCATGCGCCACTTTGAGGAGGGCGCGGCCACCGTGGCGCGCCGCTTCTCCCCCTGCCCCGTGATCAACGCGGGCGACGGCGGCCACCTGCATCCCACCCAGACGCTGACCGACCTGCTGACGATCCACCGCCTGAAAGGCTCGTTCGAGGGGCTGACGGTCGGCCTCTGCGGCGACCTCAAGTTCGGGCGCACCGTGCACTCGCTCATCCGCGCGATGATGCGCTACGAGGGCGTGCGCTTTGTGCTGATCAACCCGCGCGAGCTGGCCCTGCCGGATTACATCCTCGACGAGATGAAGGAAAAACACTGCCCCTACACCGAGATCGAGCGCCTGGAGGACGCGATCGGCCAGGTGGACGTGCTGTACATGACGCGCGTGCAGCAGGAGCGCTTCGCCAGCCGCGAGGAGTACCTGCGCCTGCGCGACAGTTACATCCTCGACCCCGAGAAGATGGCGCTGGCAAAGCAGGATATGATCGTGCTGCACCCGCTGCCGCGCGTGAACGAGATCGCCCCCTCGGTGGACGACGACCCGCGCGCGTGCTATTTTACGCAGGCGCTGTGCGGAAAATTCGTGCGCATGGCCCTGATTTTGACGCTGCTGGACAGCGCCGCGAAGGACCCGGCCACCGCGTACCACGCGCCGCTGCCCGAAGGGGCCGTGCAGGACGCGCACGTGTGCCAAAATCCGCGCTGCGTCACGGCGGTGGAGCAGGGCCTGCGCCACATCGCCGTGCCGGCGAAGGGCGGCAAATGGCGCTGCTATTACTGCGAGCACGACGTGGAGTGACGGGCGCGCAGGCGCACAGCGGAATTGTAAAATACGAAAAACAGAGCGGGCGCTCTCCCCTTTTCCGGGGAAGAGCGCCCGCTCTTTCTGTGCAGCCCGTGCGTCCCGCCGCGGCGCTTTGCGCCGGCGGACTTTTAGACGCCGCCCACGCCGCCGAAGGTAAAGCGGAAGGTGTCGCCCTTCACAAGGTGGCACATATACTCCTCGTGCACGCGCGCGCCCCAGGAGTTGTCCCCGCCGACGCCCATCTGCCCGCGGGTGCAGCGCACCACGGTCTTTGTCACGCCCGGCAGCTCGTACGGGTGCTGCGCGGCCTCCAGCTCGTCGGGCGTATAGGGCAGCACGCTCACGTCCATGCCGCCGGCGCTTGCAAAGCGCAGGCCGAGGCCGTTTTCGTCCGTCACGCACGCCTCGCGCACGCCGGTGCGGTTGCCGCACTCCTGCGGGCGGTGGTAGGGCGTCACGTTGTCTTGTGCGTCGAACTCCCACACGCCCAGCGGCGCGCCGGCGTGCCGGTCGCAGTAATTTTCCTCAGGGCCGCGGCCGAGGTAGCGCACGTGCGAGCGGCCCGGCGCCAGCGTGAAGCACAGGCCGAACTCCGGCGCGTTCACTGCGCCGCCGCCCCAGGTCTCGCTCACATCCACGGCGCCGTCGCCCGTGATGTGGAACGTCACCATCACAAGGTCGCCGCCGGGCGTGGGCAGCGCGTACACGGCCGTGATGTCCGCCCACGCGGCCTCGGCCGTGACGCTGCAGCGCAGGCAGCGCGCCGCCTGCGCCGCGCCCTTGAACGGCGCCATCTCAAACGGCATGCGCCAGCCGAGGTCGTTGTCCGTCGGCGCGCGCCACAGCGACAGCGCCACCGGGCGGCGCAGCATCTCGGCGCCGCGCCAGCGGTAGGAGGTCAGCGCCCCCTGCGCGCGAGAGAACAGCAGGGAAAACTGTGCGCCGCGCACGCCGATGTTCTCGCTCCCCTCGACGACGGCCACCGGCAGCGTGCACGCCTCGTGCGCCGGCTGCCCCGGCACCACGCACCGGCCCTGCGCCACGCAGTGGCCGGCCGCCGCCCACGGCGCGTCCTTTTTCAAAAGCACGCTCACGGCCACGATGCGCTCGCGCCCGTCGTCCGGCACAAGGAACGGCAGCGGGATGTGCACCGCCTCGCCCGGCGCGGCCGCACCGGTCAGCTCGCGGCTCTCCTCCTGCTCGCTGCCGCAGTACAGCTCGGCGCGCAGCACGTAGGCCGAGAGGTCGGTAAACAGGCTTTTGTTCGTGATCTTCACGTCGTAGCGGCTGGGCTCGACGGCAAAGTCCTGGTACAGCGCGCGGATCTCCGCCAGCTTGGGCGAGGGGGTGCGGTCGGCGAACACAAGGCCGTTGCCGCAGAACGCGCCGTCGTTGGGCCGGTCGCCGAAGTCGCCGCCGTAGGCGAGGTACTCCCCGCCGTCCGGCGTGCGCGCCGCAAGGCACTGGTCGATCCAGTCCCAAACAAAGCCGCCCTGGTAGTGCTCATACTTCTCCAGCAGAGCCATGTATTTGTCCACCGCGCCGCAGGAATTGCCCATCGCGTGCGCAAACTCGCAGCAGAGAAACGGCTTTTTGCCGCCGTCCGGCTCGTGCTCGAGGAACTGGGCGATGTCCTCGGCGGGCGTGTACATCTGGCTCTCCACATCGCTGGTGGCGGGGTAGCGCCTGTCTTGGAAAACGCCCTCGTAGTGCACGGGGCGCGAGGGGTCGCGCCGGCGGAAATATTCGCTCATTTCGTAGAGCACGCGCCCGCCGCCCGACTCGTTGCCGCAGCTCCACAGCAGCACGCAGGGGTGGTTTTTGTCCCGCTCCAGCATGTTCTGCGCGCGGTCGAGCACCGCGCCCTGCCAGCGCGTATCGTCGCCGGGCACGGCCGTCTCGGGATGGACGCCGGCCGCGTCCTGCCAGGTGCCGTGCGTCTCGAGGTTCGCCTCGTCGATCACGTACAGCCCGTATTCGTCGCACAGGTCGTACCACTCGCTGCGGTTGGGATAGTGGCTTGTGCGCACGGCGTTGATGTTCGCGCGCTTCATGGCCGTGATGTCGGCCTTCATGTCCTCCAGCGTCACGCTGCGCCCGCGCCGGCAGTTCCACTCGTGGCGGTTGACGCCTTTGAAGACGAGCCGTTTGCCGTTGAGCCTCAGCACGCCGTTTTCGATCCGGATGCGTCGGAAGCCCACGCGCAGGGCCGTCTGCTCGACGATCTCGCCCTCGCGCGAAAATACGCGCACGGCAAAGGGGTACAGGTTCGGCGTCTCCGCGCTCCACAGCTCCGGGTTCGGCACGTCCAGCGACAGGCGCACCACGCCCTCGCCCGCCAGCGGCTGCTCGGCGCTGGCAAAGCCCGCGTCCAGCTGCACGCGGCCGCTCAGCGCGCCCGACAGGCGCACCGTCACGTCCAGCACGCCCGCGCGCAGGTCCTCGGACAACACGGCGCGCGCCTCCACGTCCTCGATGTGCGTGCGCGCGCAGCCCAGCAGCGTCACGCCGCGGAAAAGGCCCGAAAAGCGCCAGTAATCCTGATCCTCGAGCCACGACGCGCTCGCGTGCGCGAACACCTGCGCCGTCAGGCGGTTCTGGCCCGCGCGGTCCAGGAAGGGCGTCAGATCGAACACGGCGGGGGTGAAACTGTCCTCGCTGTAGCCGGCGAACTGCCCGTTGCACCACACGGCCAGCGCGGTCTGCGCGCCGTCGAAGCGCACGCGCACCGGCCCGCGCCAGGTCTGCGGCACTGTGAAGTCGCGCACATAGATGCCCACGGGGTTGCGGCGCGGCACCTGGCCGGGGGAAAGGGCTTCGCGCCCGTCCCACGGGTACTGGGTGTTGACATATTGCGGCAGACCCCATTTGCCGCCGCCCTGCAGCTGGATGGGCCCGGGCACGGCGATGTCGTCCCAGCGGGCCAGGCTGACGCCGGGCGTCAGGGCGGCGCGCGGCGTTTCGCCGGGCTGCGGCGCCCACTGAAATTTCCACGTCCCGTCCAAACTCTGCGCAAGCGGCGCGCCGTTTGCGTCGCACACCGTCAGGCTCGCCGCGGCCGGCAGCCGTTCCACGGCGTACACGTTCGGGTCGGCCAGCCAGGCAAGAGAGAATTCCATAGCACTCGCTCCTTTGCGATCGATTGTACAAAAGCCCGCGGCCGCAGGGCGGCGCGCGGGCGGCTCTTCTATTCAATATTATGCCAGAATTCCGCGTCGTCTGCAATGCGTGCGGCGTGAATTTTTGATAAAATTTGCGCGGGAGAGCCCTCCGGTTCCCCCGCCGGTGCGCGGCCCAGTAGCGCGTCGAGGCGGCGGGCGTACAGCGCCTGCACGGGCGCGAGCGCGCCGAGGCCGCGCAGCGTGCACTGCACGGAGAATCCTGCGCGCGCAAGGCGCGAGGCCCAGCTGTCCGGCCCGGGGCCGGCCATGTCGCCGCGCGCGTGGCTTCCGGCGCACAGCATCAGAGGCACAAGCCGCACCCTGCGCGCGCCGCATGCAAGAAGGCGGTGCGCGGCCGCGTCAAAGCCGGGCTGGCCGCGCAGGCATGCGACAACATCGCCGCCGCCGCGCGCTTGCAGTGCGCGCTGCATCCAAAGGGCCGCGCCGGCGGTGCGGCCCGCCGTGCCGTGCAAAAGAAAGAGCGCGGCTTCGCCGGGCTGCGAGGGGTACGCTTCGCACAAAATGCGCGCAAGCTCGCCGGCGCTGCACTCGTCCGCCAGCAGGGGCCGGCCGGCGGCGATGTGCGCAAAGTGCGGCGCAGCGTCCTGCACAGCGCCGCACACGGCGGCATAGTCGGCCCCGGCGGCGATGTGCGTGGGCTGCACCCACACGCGCTGCGCGCCGCCGGCCGCGGCCTCGCGCAGCGCCTCGGCCGGCGAGGGAACATCCACGCCGCGCCGGTGTAAAATGCGGCGCACGGCCTCGCTTGAAAACGCGCGCGCCCACGGCAGGTTCGCGCGCGCGGCCAGCGCCTGCTCCACGGCGGCGATCTCGCCGAGGCCGCCGGCGTCGGCGGTGCCGAAGCTGACGATCAAAAGCCGGTCTTTCAAAGCGATGCGCCCTCCTGTTCCCTGAACGAAGTGAAGAAAAAGCGCCGCCCCGCGGAAAACCGCAGAGGCGGCGGTGCGAAGGGCTCTGCGCGCCGGCGCGGAGCTTCAGCGCAAAAAGCCCTCAATGATTTTGCGCTCGGCCTCCTCCTCGGTCAGGCCCAGCGTGCACAGCTTCAAAAGCTGCTCGCCGGCGATCTTGCCGATGGCGGCCTCGTGGATGAGCGAGGCGTCGACGTGCGAGGCCTCCAGAGCGGGCGTCGCGATGACGCAGCCCTCGTCGGCCAGGATGGCGTCGCACTCCGAGTGGCCGGTGCAGCGCGTTTTGCCGCGGATGCACGAGCGGAAGGTCTGGCGCGAATGGCCGCGTGCCACGCTGCGCGAGACGAGGTCGGCGCCCGCGTCCTCCCCGTCGAGGGCGACGTCGAAATCGGTCATGGCCGTCTCGGCGCCGTTTGTCATCAGGCGCTCGCGCACCACAAGGCGCGCGCGTGCGCCCAGCACGGCGCTGGTGGTGCGGGTGGTGTCGTCCACACCGGACAGCTGCACCGTGTCCATCTCGAAATAGGCGTCGTCCTCCATCGTGATCTGTGTCACGGGGTCGATGCGTCTGGCGCCGGCGCCCTTGCCGGTGCCGATGTGCTTTTCCTTGTACAATACGCGCGCGCCCTTTGCAAGGAAGAAGCGGTGGATGCCGTTGTGGCGCGCCTCCTCCTCGCCGTCGGCGTGCACGCCGCAGCCCGCGACGATCGTCACGTCGGCGCCCTCGCCGATGAAAAAGTCGTTGTACACGATGTCGTTGACGTCGCTGTGCGTCACGCAGGCCGGGATATACACGGTCTCGCCCTTCGTGCCGGGCTTCACGGTGATGCGCAGGCCGGGCTTGTCCGGCAGCGAGTCGATCTGCACGTGCTCGGTGGAGCGGCGGCCGGCGCACTGGCCGTCCTCGCGGATGTTGTACGCGCCGCTGAACGCGCCCTGAAAGCCGGACACGATGCGCAGCAGTTCGTCGGTGATGCGGTTCATACCTTCGCGTCCTCCTTCCCCAGCGGGCAGCGGCCCGCCATCTCGCCGGCCAGCAGCGTCGGCAGGATTTTGACGCGCGGGCCGTGGTCGCGCACGCGCCCGTCCGCGATCACGACGATGTCGTCCGCGATGGAGAGGATGCGCTCCTGATGCGAGATGACGATCAGCGTGCCGTGGCCCGTGCGGCGCAGATCCTCGAAGGTGTCCACCAGGCGCGTGAAGCTCCACAGGTCGATGCCGGCCTCCGGCTCGTCGAAAATCGACACCTCCGCGTTGCGCGCCAGCACGCTGGCGATCTCGATGCGCTTGGCCTCGCCGCCGGACAGGCTGGCGTCGATGTCGCGGTCGATGTATTCGTTCGCGCACAGGCCCACCTTGCCCAGCAGCGCGCACAGCGCCGCCTCGTTCAGCTGGCCGCCCGCGGCCAGCTCCAGCATGTCGCGCACGGTGATGCCCTTAAAGCGCACCGGCTGCTGGAACGCGTAGGCGATGCCGCGGCGCGCGCGCTCGGTGACGCTCGCGTTTGTCAGATCCTCGCCGTTCAGCACGATGCGCCCGCCCGTGGCCTGTTCCACGCCGGCGATCACCTTGGCCAGCGACGTCTTGCCGCCGCCGTTCGGGCCGGTGACCACCGTCATGCGCCCGGGCGCAAAGCGCAGCGAGATATCGTTCAAAATGTCCCCCGCGCCCGGCAGGGACCATCGGATGTGCTCCAAAGATAACATTGGCTTTCCCCTTTCGCACAAAAAAGCGGCGCGGCCGCTCTGTGCGGTTCCTATTATACATGAACCGAGTTCACCGTTCGCCTTGCGGCTCCGGCTGGCTAAGTGCTCATATTACACACTGGCCGCTAACCTCACCGTTCGCCTGCGGCTCCGGTTCGCTAAGAGGCCAGGTGTAAATTCGCACTAAGTTCACCGTTCGCCTTGCGGCTCCGGTTCACTAAGTGCTCATATTATACCACAAAGGTAGAGTTATCGCAAGATGCCGCGCTCACTCGCCCAGGTAGCCGATGGCCGTGCGGATGTGCGCGGCCGTCTCCTCGCCGCACAAGAGCGCAGCCAGGCGCAGTGCGAACGGGATGCTGGCGCCGAGGCCCCAGCCCGTGACGAGGTTGCCGTCCTGCACGACGGGCTCGCGCACGACGACGGCGCCGTCCAGCTGGTCGATGAAGCCGTGGTGCGCCGTGGCGCGCCGGCCGGCGAGCAGCCCCAGCTTTGCCAGCACGGTGGGCGCGGCGCATACGGCGGCCAGCAGACGGCCGTTTGCGGCGGCGGTGCGCGCGGCGCGCGCCACGTCTTCGCTCTGCGCCAGGTTCAGCGTGCCCGGCATGCCGCCGGGCAGCACAACGGCGTCAAACGCATCGTAATCAAGGCCGGCGGCCTCGGCGTCCACCGTCACGCATACGCGGTGGCTGGAGGTGCGCACAGGCCCCTCGCCCACACCGGCCAGCGTCACGTCCACGCCGGCGCGGCGCAGGATGTCCACCACCAGCAGCGCCTCGCACTCCTCGGTGCCGTCGGCAAAAAACACACAGGCTTTTTTCTTTGCATCCATGAAAAACTCCGTCCCTTCTTTACGGCGCGCCCTGCGCGCCAAAACGGCCGGCGAGGCTTCGCCGGCCCGGTGTACAAAGAGGAAAAGGGCGCGCCGTCAGCGCTCCAGCGGGTAGGGCCACTGGTCCATCCCTCCGCAGTCCGACACGTCCGTGTAGCCCATCTTCGCAAGGCGGGCCGCGGCGTCGGCGCTGCGGCGGCCCGTAGCGCAGCACACCAGCACGGGCGCGTCCTTGTCCGGCGCAAGGGCCGGCGCGCGCTCGCGCAGCTCGGCCAGCGGCACGTTCACAGCGCCGCGCACATGCCCGGCGGCGAACTCGCCCGGCTCGCGCACGTCCAGCAAAACCGCGCCGGCGTTGAGCTTTTGCAGGGCCTGGCTGGCCGCCAGCAATTGTACGGCCGGGCGCGGGCGCAGCAGGGAGAATACGAACCCGATGAACACGGGAATCAAAGCGAGAAAAAGATATTTCAGCATGAGGCACCTCGTAAAATCGTCATTTGGCGCGGCTTGCCGCGGCTCACTCGTACAGCACCAGCGCGATCAGCTCCAGCGGCTCGTCGCCCAGGCACGCAAGGCTGTGGCCCTGGCCGGGCGCGGTGTAGGTGACGTCGCCCGGTCCCACGGTGGTCTCGGCGCCGTTGTCGTTATAGCGCCCGGCGCCGCGCAGGATGTAATACACCTCCGCGTCGCCCTTGTGCACATGGTAGCCGATCGAACAGCCGGGGCGCACGGTGGTGCGGGCGAACAGGCGGCCCTTGCCCAGCATCTCCTCAGCGCCGTTTAAAAGATGGCGCATCGTCACCTCGCCCTCGCCGCCGAACAGCGCAGGGCGCGGCGTGACGTTCTGCTCCTCCAGTTTGCGGATCATAAAAACACGCTCCTTTATATATTTTTGACAGGGGTCGAAACCATTACTCGTACGGGAGGGCGCCGGCGTGGTGGCCGGCGCGGTCCATGCCGGGCAGGCGCATGCGCGTAAGGCACAGCGCAAAGATCAGCGAGCTGATGGCCCAGGTGATCGGGTAGGCCCAGTAGACCACGCGGATGTCGGGGATGAGCCGCACGGTGAACGTGATGTACGAGATGCGCAGCACGCACCACACGGCCATCATGATGACCATGGGCACCACGGGCTTGCCCATGCCGCGCATGATGCCCGCGCCGCAGTGCGAGAAAGCCAGCAGGCAGTAAAACAGCGACACGGTGCGCGCGTCGGCCACGCCGTAGGCGAGTACGTCCGGCTCGTTGTTGAACGCGGCGATCAGCACGGGCGCGAACAGGAAGATGCACAGGCCCACGGCCTCGGCCAGCAGCGGGCTGCATACCAGCCCGAAGCGGATGCCCTTTTTCACGCGCGCGAGCTTGTTCGCGCCGATGTTCTGGCTGATGAACGTGGACAGCGCCAGCGAGAAGCAGTTCACCGGCAGGAAGGCGAAGCCCTCCAGCTTGCTGTACGCGCCGCAGCCGGCCATCGCGTTCGCGCCGAAGGCGTTGATGTTCGACTGCACGATCACGTTCGCCAGCGACACGATCGACGCCTGCACGCCCGAGGGCACGCCCAGCGCGACGATGCGCCGCAGCATGGGCCCGTCGAAGCGGATGCGCCGCCAGTTGAGCCGCCATGCGCCCGCCGATTTGGCGAGCTTGCGCAGCGACAGGTACGCGCACAGCGCCTGGCTGACGATGGTGGCGAAGGCGGCGCTGCCCACGCCCCAGTGGAAGCCCGCGACGAACACGAGGTCCAGCGCGATGTTTGTCAGCGAGGCGGCGATCAGGTATTTCATGGGGCTGCGGCTGTCGCCGATCGACTGTAAGATGCTCGCGCCCATGTTGTACACCACCACGGGGATGGAGCCGAGGAAGTACACGCGGAAATATTCCACCGACTGGGGCAGCACCTCGGGCGGGGTGCCCATCAGAACGAGGATCTGCGGCGTCAGCCACGCGCCGACGACGGTGAGCACGCCGCCCGCCGCAAAGCCCAGCGCCACCGAGGTGTGCACCGAGCGCTCGAGCCCGTCGGCGTCCTGCGAGCCGAATTGCCGCGCGATCAGCACCCCCGCGCCCAGCGACACGCCGTTGATGAAGCCGACCATCAGCTGGATCAGGCTGCTGGACGAGCCGACGGCCGCCAGGGCCTGCCCGCCCAGGAAATTGCCGACGATCAGCGAGTCGGCCGCGTTGTACAGCTGCTGGAACAAATTGCTGAAAAAGATGGGGATGGCGAACAAAAGCATGCGCTTTGCCACGCTTCCCTCTATGAGCAGGCCCTGCCCTGCGCCCATGGCGTCCACCTCACCCTGCGTTTCCGGCCTCTTGCCGCAAAGCCGGAAAAGTTTTGCAAGTTTAGTTTAACACCGCGCCGCTCTGCGCGCAAGGCTTACCTTATAATATTGCGCGGCATTGCGCGAAAAGCGCGCCGCGGCGCGGGCCAAAGGGGAAAAACAGGCCGCGCCATACGAAAACTTTACATAAAGTTTCCCTGTCGTTCGCGTTTTCCTGCTTTTTGATTTTACAGGCCGGGCGGTATACTTTGTGACGTACCCGAGATATGCAAGAAAGGAAAGGATAGAGTTATGAACCTGAAAAAAGTGCTTTCGATGGGCGTTGTGGCCGCGATGGCCCTGAGCCTGGCCGCCTGCGGCGGCGCCGATTCCAGCAGCGAGGCCGCTTCCGAGCCCGCCTCCACCGCTCCTGTTTCTTCCGAGGCGGCTTCTTCTGAGGCCGAGGGCGAAGAGCTGAGCGGCAGCGTCTCCACCAACGGTTCCACCAGCATGGAGAACGTCATTGGCATCCTGTCCGAGCAGTTTATGGCCGATCACCCCGGCGTGACGGTCACCTATGATCCCACCGGTTCCGGCACGGGCATCGACGCCGCGAAGAACGGCACCACCGACATCGGCCTGTCCAGCCGCGCGCTGACCGATGAGGAGATTGCCGGCGGCCTGGTGGGCACGAACGTCGCGCTCGACGGCATCGCCATCATCGTGAACGCCGAGAACCCCGTCGCGGATCTGACCGTTGAGCAGATCGCCTCCATCTACACGGGCGAGGTGGCCGACTGGAGCGAGGTCGGCGGCAACGCCGGTGCCATCGCCTGCATCGGCCGCGAGGCCGGCAGCGGCACGCGCGACGGCTTTGAGAGCATCACCGGGACCGAGGACGCGTGCGTGCTGAGCCAGGAGCTCACCAGCACCGGCGCCGTGATCGAAGCGGTGCGCTCGAACCCCGCGGCCATCGGTTACGCCTCCCTGTCCGCCGTGGAGGGCCAGGACGGCATCGTGGCTCTGACGGTCGGCGGCGTGGCCTGCAGCGAGGAGACCGTTCTGGACGGCAGCTATGAGATCCAGCGTCCGTTCGTCCTCGTGACCGGGGAGAGCGAGGAGCTGAGCCCTGCCGCGCAGGCTTTCTACGACTATGCACTGAGCGCTGACGCCGCGGACCTCATCCGCGAGGCTGGCGCTGTGCCGGTGGCCTGAGTTGGCCGCGGTGAAAGAGGCCTCTGCTTTCGCAGGGGCCTTTCCCCAGTCTAAGGAGCCGAAGAACAAGATGTCCGGCAGCAGAGCGGTGAAGTGGATCGACCGCGTGATGGACGCGATCTTCCTGTGCTGCGGCATCGTGGCCGTCGCCTTCGTGCTCGTCATCAGCGCGTATCTGCTGGTGTCCGGCCTGCCCGCTATCCGCGAGATCGGCCTTGTCGATTTCCTGTTCGGCGAGCGCTGGGCCCCCACCGCCTCGGAGGACCCGGCCTACGGCATCCTGCCCTTTTTGCTCACCTCCATCTACGGCACGGCGGGCGCCATCGTGATCGGCGTGCCCATCGGCCTGATGACGGCCATCTTCCTCGCGAAGATCGCGCCGCCGAAGGTGGCGAAAGTCACGCGCACGGCCGTGTCCCTGCTGGCGGGCATCCCCAGCGTCGTGTACGGCCTTGTGGGCATGATCATCCTTGTGCCCGCCATCCGCGACACGTTCGGCCTGGCCTCGGGCGCCACGCTGCTCGCGGCCATCCTCGTGCTGGCGGTCATGATTTTGCCGTCCATCGTCAACGTCTCCGAGACCAGCCTGCGCGCCGTGCCCAGGGAGTATGAGGAGGCCAGCCTCGCGCTGGGCGCCACCGAGATCGAGACGATCTTCAAGGTGACGGTGCCCGCCGCGAAGAGCGGCATCGCCACGGCCATCGTGCTGGGCGTGGGCCGCGCCATCGGCGAGGCCATGGCCATCATCATGGTGTCCGGCAACGTGGCCAATATGCCCGGCCTGCTCACCAGCGTGCGCTTTTTGACCACGGCCATCGCCTCCGAGATGAGCTACGCCGCCGTCGGCAGCTTGCAGCGTCAGGCGCTGTACTCCATCGCGCTGGTGCTGTTTTTGTTCATCATGCTCATCAACGTGGTGCTGAACGTCTGCGTGAAAAACAAGAAGGAGAAGTAATCCATGAAGAAGAGTGCCCTTTCCACGCGCCGCAAGGTGTACGACCACGGGCTGCGGGGGCTGCTGTACCTGTGCGGCGGCATCACCGCCGCGCTGCTGGTGTTCATCATCGGCTACATCTTCTACCGGGGCCTTGGCAACATCACCTGGCCGCTGCTCAGCCAGCAGACCAGCTACCGCAACGACACCATCGGCATCCTGCCCAACATCCTCAACACGCTGTACATCATCGTCGTGTCGATGGTCATCGTGCTGCCGCTGGGCGTGGGCGCGGCCGTCTATCTGACGGAGTACGCCAAAAACCGCAAGCTGGTGGCTGTGATCGAATTCGCCACCGAGACGCTGTCCGGCATCCCGTCCATTTTGTTCGGCCTGGTGGGCATGCTGGTGTTCGTGCAGTTTTTTGACTTCAAGACCGGCATCCTGGCCGGCGGCCTGACGCTGGTGCTGATGATCCTTCCCACCATTGTGCGCACCACGCAGGAGAGCCTGAAAACCGTGCCCGACAGCTACCGCGAGGGCGCGCTGGGCCTGGGCGCGGGCAAGTGGCACATGGTGCGCACCGTCGTGCTGCCCAACGCCGTCGACGGCATCGTCACGGGCTGCATCCTGGCCGTGGGCCGCATCGTGGGCGAGAGCGCCGCGCTGCTGTTCACCGCGGGCTTCGGCCTGGTGCTCAACGGCTTTTTCACGTCGCTGCACTCCTCGTCCGCTACGCTCACCGTGGCCCTGTACGTGTACGCCAGCGAGCGCGGCGAGATGGACGTGGCCTTCGCCATCGCGGCCATCCTGATGGTGCTGACGTTCCTGTTGAACGGCGCCGCCGCGTGGGCCGGCAGCAAACTGAAGCAGAAGTAAAGGAGCTTTATCCGATATGGAAAATACACCCATCATCCGGGCGCAGGACCTCGATCTGTGGTACGGCAACCACTACGCGCTGCACAAGGTGTGCATGGACGTGCCCGCGCACGCCATCACGGCCCTGATCGGCCCGTCCGGCTGCGGCAAATCCACGTTTTTGAAAACGCTCAACCGCATGAACGACCTCGTCGACGGCTGCCGCATCGAGGGCAAGGTGACTTTCCGCGGGCAGGACATTTTTGCCCCGGGCGTCGACGTCACCGAGCTGCGCCGCAACATCGGCATGGTGTTCCAGAAGCCGAACCCCTTCCCCATGTCCGTGTACGACAACATCGCCTACGGCCCGCGCATCCAGGGCATCAAGGGCAAGGCGCAGCTGGACGAGATCGTGGAGAAGTCCCTGCGCGGCGCGGCCATCTGGGACGAGGTGAAGGACCGCCTGAAAAAGAGCGCGCTGGGCCTTTCCGGCGGCCAGCAGCAGCGTCTTTGCATCGCGCGCGCCCTGGCGGTGGAGCCGGAAGTCCTTCTGATGGACGAGCCCACCAGCGCGCTGGACCCCATCTCGACCGGCAAGATCGAGGAGCTGGCGATGGAGCTGAAAAAGCAGTACACCATCGTCATCGTCACCCACAACATGCAGCAGGCGCTGCGCATCTCCGACAAGACGGCCTTTTTCCTGCTGGGCGACCTCATCGAGTTCGGCGACACCGAGCAGATCTTCTCGATGCCCAAGGACAAGCGCACCGAGGACTACATCAGCGGGAGGTTTGGTTGATCATGAGAATGGAATACACCGCGCAGCTCGAGCAGATGCACGAGGACCTTGTGCACATGGGCGGCCTGTGCGAGCAGGCCATCACGCTGGCCGCGCGCTGCCTCAAACACTGTGATCCCGACCTGCAGCAGGACGTCGGCCGCGCCGACGAGAAGATCGACCGCGCCGAACGCGACATCGAGAACCAGTGCCTGCGCCTCCTGCTGCGCCAGCAGCCCGTCGCCGGCGACCTGCGCAAGGTCTCGGCGGCCATCAAGATGATCTCCGACATGGAGCGCATCGGCGACCAGGCCTCCGACATCGCGGAGCTGGCCCCCTATGTGGCGGGCAAGGCCCCGGCGGGCAGCCTGCGCCTGGATGACATGGCCCGCGCCGTGGTCCGCATGGTCACGGACAGCGTCGACGCCTTCGTGCGCGACGACCTCACCCTCGCCCGCGCCGTGATGGACGCGGACGACGAGGTGGACACGCTGTTCGAGCAGGTGAAGGAGGAGCTGATGCAGCTCATCCGCGACGGCGGCATCGACGCGCAGGCGTCGCTGGACCTGCTGATGGCGGCGAAGTATTTCGAGCGCATCGGCGACCACGCCGTGAACATCGCCGAGTGGGTGGAGTACTCCATCACCGGCGAGCACAACAGCAGCGAGCACCACATGCAGGTGGAGGAATAACGCCCGCCGCGCCCGCGGCCGGCCGCATAATGATATCCCTTTATCCTTTTTTGGGAGGGCCTTTGCGCCCTCTCTTTTTTTGTTTGCACGCGTATGGTAAAATAAGAGGGAAAAACGGCGGGAGGTGTTTTTTCGATGGAACAGCAGTCGATGTTCGCCCAGCCGCTGCTGGCGCAGCCGCTGGCCAGCCGCATGCGCCCGCGCACGCTGGAGGAGTTTGTCGGGCAGGAGCATCTGCTGGGCCCGGGCAAGGTGCTGCGCACGATCATCGAGAGCGACGCGGCGTCCTCCATGATCTTCTGGGGCCCGCCGGGCGTGGGCAAGACCACGCTGGCGCGCATCATCGCCAACCGCACGAAGTCGAACTTCATCGACTTCTCGGCCGTCACCAGCGGCATCAAGGAGATCCGCGCCGTGATGGAGCAGGCGCAGAGCGCCCGCGCCTTCGGCGAGCGCACCATCCTGTTTGTGGACGAGATCCATCGCTTCAACAAAGCCCAGCAGGACGCGTTTTTGCCCTATGTGGAAAAGGGCAGCATCATCCTGATCGGCGCCACCACGGAAAATCCGTCGTTCGAGATCAACGCGGCCCTTCTGTCGCGCTGCAAGGTGTTTGTGCTGCACGCGCTGCAGGCGGACGAGCTGTGCGCCTTGATGCGCCGCGCCCTTTCGGACGAGCGCGGCTTCGGCGGCCAGCGCGTGGAGATCGCGGACGAGCTTTTGCACATGATCGCGAATTTTTCAAACGGCGACGCGCGCAGCGCGCTGAGCACGCTGGAGATGGCGGTGCTGAACGGGCGGCGCGACGGCGAGAAAACCGTGGTGGAGCACGCGCTGCTGGAGCAGTGCATGTCGAAGAAGTCGCTTTTGTACGACAAGAACGGCGAGGAGCATTACAACCTGATCTCGGCGCTGCACAAGTCGATGCGCAACAGCGACCCGGACGCCGCCGTCTACTGGCTGGCGCGCATGCTGGAGGCGGGCGAGGACCCGCTGTACATCGCGCGCCGGCTCATCCGCTTTGCCAGCGAGGACGTGGGCCTGGCCGACCCGCGCGCGATGGAGCAGTGCGTCGCCGCCTACCAGGCCTGCCACTTCCTCGGCATGCCGGAGTGCAACCTCAGCCTGACGCAGGCGGTGGTGTACCTGTCGCTTTCGCCGCGCTCGAACGCGGTGTACCGCGCGTATGAATCGGCCAAAAAGGACGCCGTGACCATGCTGGACGAGCCGGTGCCGCTGGTGATCCGCAACGCGCCCACGCGCCTGATGCAGCAGCTGGATTACGGCAAGGGCTATGTGTACGCCCACGACACTGAAGACAAGATCGCCGATATGGAGTGCCTGCCGCCCTCGCTGCGCGGGCGGCGCTATTACCTGCCGGGCGAAGAGGGCCGCGAGGCGCGCGCAAAGCAGCGGCTGGACGCCATCCTCGCCTGGCGCGCCGCGCACGGCGGCAAACATGAAGAAGAGGAGAAATGAACGAAATGGATTGGACCGATCTCAAGATCACCGTGCCTGCCGCCCACGCGCAGGCCGCGCAGGACATCGCCACCGGCATCTCGGGCGGCGGCATCTACATTGAGGATTACCGCGACCTTGAGCAGCAGGTGGAGGCCATCGCCCATGTGGACCTGATCGAGCAGGACCTGCTGGACAAGCGCCGCGACGAGGTGGCCGTGCATCTGTACGTCGCCCCGGACGAGAACGCCGCCGAGATCGCGGACCTTCTGCGCGACCGGCTGGCCCGCGCGGAGGTGCCCTACCGGCTGGACAGCGCCGGCGTGCGCGAGGAGGACTGGCAGAACAGCTGGAAGCAGTATTACCACGCGATGGACATCGGCCGGCGCCTTGCCATCGTGCCCAGCTGGGAGCAATACGACACCGATCGCACCGTCATCACGCTGGATCCGGGCATGGCCTTCGGCACCGGCACCCATGAGACGACCGCCCTGTGCCTGGAAGTGCTGGACGAGGTGATCGCGGGCGGCGAGCGCGTGCTGGACATCGGCACGGGCTCGGGCATCCTGGCCATTGCGGCTCTCAAGCTGGGCGCTGCCGCGGCCGAGGGCGTGGACATCGACCCGATGTGCGTGCGCACCGCCGGCGAGAACGCCGCCCTCAACGGCGTGGACGGACGCCTGCGCGTACTGGTGGGAGACCTCTCGGAAAAGGCCAGCGGCGTCTATGACGTCATCTGCGCCAACATCGTCGCCAACGCCATCAAATCCCTCGCGCCGCACGTGCCGCCCCTGCTGGCGAAGGACGGCGTCTTTCTGGCCAGCGGCATCATCGACACGCGCCGCGACGAGGTGATCGCAGCTCTCGAGGCGCAGGGCCTGCGCGTGGATTCCGTGCGCGAGAAAAACGGCTGGGTCTGCCTCGTCTGCGCGCTTTCTTGCACGCTTTCTTGAAAGAAAGCTTGGCAAAGAACTTTCCCCACGCAAGGCCTCTGCCGGTTGCGGCGCGCTACGCCGTTACGGGCGTTGCTGCGCTCGCCCGTCCCCCTTTCCTTATTGGCCTTTTGACGTTCGCCGTAGAGCGAGCGCAGCGGGCATTGCTGCGCCCACCCATCCCCCATCTCTTTATTGACCCTCTGACGTTCGCCGTAGAATGAGCGCCGCATGCGTCGCTGCGCCCGCCCGCAAAACGGGGAATTCAACAATTTGTATTTTGGAGGCAAAGTATGCCGCATCGTTATTTTTCTTCGCAGATCGACGGCACGAACGCCTGGCTGGGCGGGCCGGACGCGCGGCATCTGTGCGTCGTGCTGCGCGCAAAGCCGGGCGACGAGGTGCTTGTGTGCGACGGGCAGGGAACGGACTATACCTGCCGCGTGGCGCAGCCCTCGCCCGAAAGCTGCCGGCTGGAAATTCTTTCCGCGCGCAAAAGCGTATCGGAGCCCGACGTGCGGGCCATTCTATATGTGGGCTACCCGAAGGGGGATAAGCTCGAGTGGATCATCCAGAAGGCGGTGGAGCTGGGCGCAGCGGAGATCGTGCCCTTTTTCAGCCGCTTCTGCGTGGTGACGCCGAAAAAAGAAGAACAGAAGAACGAGCGCTACAACCGCATCGCCCTTGAGGCCGCCAAGCAGGCGGGGCGCGGGGTCATCCCGCGCGTGCGCATGCCGCTGCGCTTCGAGCAGGCGGTGCGCGAGGCGGCGCAGTGCAGCGCGGCGCTGTTTTGCTACGAGGCGGGCGGCGCGCCCTTACATAGCCGGCTGGCCGGCGGTATGGAAACCGTCGCCATCCTGACTGGCAGCGAGGGCGGCTTTTCCCCCGAGGAGGCGGCGCTCGCCGAGCGCGCGGGCTGCACGCCCGTCAGCCTCGGCCCGCGCATCCTGCGCTGCGAGACAGCCCCCATCGCCGCGCTGGCGGTGGCGATGGCCCAGACCGGCAATCTACAATGATCCCGGCGGGCCCCTTTTTTTCCTGGGCGCGCCGCCCGGGCGAAAGGGGTTTGTATGTTGCGAAAAGTTCTGGCCATGACCGTTGCCCTTGCGCTGAGCGCAGGGCTGTTCACCGGGTGCTGGCGCTCTGAGGACGGCGCTTCGTCCAGCGCCTCGCACTCTTCTTCGCAGAGCCACAGCGCCTCCTCCTCGCAGAGCCACAGTGTCTCCGGCTCGTCCTCGGCGGGCGGCGCCGTCTCGGACGCTGTGTCCGACGCGGGCGAGGCCGTCTCCGACGCGATGAGCGGCGCCGCCGGCGCTGCATCCGACCTGATCGGCGGCGCGGGCAGCGCCGTGTCCGATGTGACGAAGGGCGACGCTTCGTCGTCCGCCCCGTCCGAGGCGTCCGGTTCCAGCTCCGGTTCCCGCGCGGCCCCTGCGGCCGCCGGGGCCGAGGACGGCGCATGGATGCTGCGCCTCGTGAATGCGGCCAACCCCCTGCCGGAGGACTTCTCCGTGCGCACGGCGAACATTGCGGGCTACGAGAACCGCCCGTTCGACATGCGCGCGGCCGACCGGCTGGAGGCCATGCTGCGCGACGCGGAAAACGCCGGATGCAAGCTCTACTTAGTGTCCGGCTACCGCTCGGTCAGCCGGCAGGCCGCGCTGTTCAAGCGCAAGGTCGAGACGTTCATGGCCGAGGGCTTTTCGCAGCAGGAGGCCGAGCGCCAGGCGGCGCAGTGGGTGGCCCGCCCGGGCACCAGCGAGCACAACCTCGGCCTTGCGGCCGACATTGTCAGCGCCGACTGGTACGCGCAGCACGACGACCTCACCGCCGATTTTGACCAGACCCCCGCTTTCGCCTGGCTGCGGGAGCACTGCGCGGACTACGGCTTCATCCTGCGCTATCCGCTGGGCAAAGAAAGCGTCACGGGCGTGACGTATGAGCCGTGGCATTATCGTTATGTAGGTGAGGAAGCTGCGCGCGCGATCATGGACGCGCAGCTGACGCTGGAGGAATATTTGCAGCAGCAGGGAGCATCAAACGCATGAAAAAAGCAGGGCGCTGGCTGAAAGCGCACATCGGCACGATCTTCGGCGCGGCCGTCCTTGCGGCCGTGGCCGTGTTCGGCCTTACATATCACCGGCAGATCTGGGCCATCCTCACGCAGGAAACGGCCCGCGACGCATTCATCGGCTGGGCCCGCGGGTCCGGCCTTGCGGGCGTGGGCGTGTTTTTGGGCATCCAGATTTTGCAGGTCGTCGTGGCCGTGCTGCCGGGCGAAGCCGTGGAGCTGGCGGCCGGGCTGATCTACGGCACATGGGGCGGGCTGGCGCTGTGCCTTTTGGGCGTGTTCGTCTCCAGCGTGCTGATCTACTACATGGTGCGGGCGCTGGGTGCGCGCGCCAGCGCGGGCGAAGCGCTGAAAAAGTACAAATTCCTGCGCGACGAGGAGCACATCGAATTTGCGCTGTTCCTTCTGTTCTTCATCCCCGGCACGCCCAAGGACCTTTTGACCTACGCCGGCCCGTTTCTGCCGGTGCCGCCCGTGCGCTTTTTCCTCATCAGCACGCTGGCGCGCATCCCGTCCATGCTGTCCAGCACGTTTGCGGCCTCCAGCTTTGCCGAAGGCAACCTCGCGGCGGGCGCGGCCGTGTATGCGGCGGCCATCCTCGCGGCGGCGCTGTGCCTTTGGAAAGAGGAGGCCATTCTCGCCTGGCTGCGCCGGCGGCGCGAAGGCTGACAGAGGGCGCGGCAAAACCGCTTGTGCGGCTTTGCGCGGAGTGCTATAATAAAAAGCGGAGCGGCCGCAGCCTGCGGCGCGCGAGGAACAGAGAGGGGTGCCATTGTATGGCTTATCAGATCATCACCGATTCCACCACCGACTTAACGCCGGAGCTGACGGCGCAGATGAACGTCAGCGTCCTGCCGCTGACGGTGCATATCGACGGGAAGGAATTTGAAGACCATCCCTACGGGGACGAGCTGCCCGCGAAAAAGTTTTACGACATGATCCGCGCGGGCGCGATGCCCACCACCAGCCAGGTGACGCCGGAGCGCTTCGCCGAGGTGTTCCGCAAAGTGCTGGACGAGGGCAAGGACGTTTTGTACCTCGGCTTTTCGTCCGGGTTGTCCGGCACGGTGAACGCCGCGCGCATCGCCGCGCAGGACCTGGCGGAGGAGTATCCCGGCCGCAAGATCCGCACGGTGGACACGCTGGCCGCCTCGATGGGCGAGGGCCTGCTCGTGTACCTTGCGTGCAAAAAGCGCGACGAGGGCATGGACATCGACGAGCTGGCCGGCTGGGTCGAGCGCGAGCGGCTGCACCTGTCGCACTGGTTCACGGTGGACGACCTCAACCACCTCAAGCGCGGCGGGCGCGTGTCGGGCGCGGCGGCCTTCTTCGGCACCATGCTGAACATCAAGCCCGTGCTGCACGTGGACGACGAGGGCCATCTGATCCCGATGGAGAAGGTGCGCGGCCGGCGCGCCAGCCTCGACGCGCTGGTGGCGCACATGAAAAAGACGGCGATCGACCCCGAAAATCAGGTCATTTTCATCAGCCACAGCGACTGCCTGGACGACGCGCAGTACGTGGGCGACCAGATCAAGGCGCAGCTGGGCGTGAAAGAGGTGCACATCGGCTACATCGGGCCGGTGATCGGCAGCCACACGGGCGTGGGCACCGTGGCGCTGTTCTTCGTCGCGAAGAACCGCGACTGACGGCGCCCGTTCCAAAACGAAAACGGCAAAGCGGCGGGCGCGCACGGCGCCCGCCGCCTTTTGGTATTAATCGGTATCAAGGAGAGAAGAACATGGCGCGAAAACGATGGGCCGCCGCGGCGGCCCTTGCGGGCGGCGCCGCGTGGTGCGCGCGCCGGGCCAAAAAATATCCGCTGGCGAAGGGCCTTTGGCCCGTGCAGCTCGTCAGCGTGCCGGGCGGCGCGCTGAACGCGGCCACGGCGCGCGCGGGCAACGCGCTGCTGCGGCGCATGCCCGCGCCCAAAACCCCGCCGGACCTCGTGCGCGCGCAGCGCACGGCCGACACGCCAAACGGCGCGCTGCGCCTGACGCTGTACGCCCCGAAAAACGCCGCGGGCCCCCTGCCCTGCCTCGTCTATCTGCACGGGGGCGGCTTCTGCTTTGAAGAGGCGGGGTATCTTGTCAGGAATGTGATGGATTACGCGCGCGGCGCGCGCTGTCTGGTGGTGTTCGTGCACTACCGCACCAGCGACCGCGCGCCCTTCCCCGCCGCGTTCGACGACGCGTGCAGCGCGCTGCGCTATGTGTGGGAGCACAGCGACGCGCTCGACGTCGACCGCACGCGTATCGCCGTCGGGGGCGATTCGGCCGGCGGCGCGCTGGCGGCCTCGTGCGCGCAGTGGGCGCGCGACGAGACGGACATCCGCCTGTGCTTCCAGCTGCTGGTCTACCCGGTGACGGACATGCGCATGGCCACGGCCTCGATGCGCGCCGGGGCGGACACGCCCTGCTGGAACGCGCGGCTCGACCGGCGCATGTGGAAACTGTATCTGCGCAAGGGCCTTTGCGGGCGGCCGGCCGCGTACGCCTCTCCCCTGCTGGCGGAGAATTTTGCCGGCCTGCCGCCGGCCTACATCGAGACCGAGGCGTTCGATTGCCTGCGCGACGAGGGCCTCGCCTATGCCAAGGCGCTGCGGCGCGCGGGCGTGCCGGTGCAAAGCGCGCAGCGCACCGGCACGTTCCACGGGTTCGACATGTGCCGCGGCGCGCGGGCGGCCCACCGGGCGATGCGCTCGCGCATCGGCGCGCTGCGGCGCGCCTTCGGGCAGGAGGAATAAAAAAACGGCGGGCGCT
>DXGT01000034.1 GCA_019113785.1 Candidatus Ruthenibacterium merdigallinarum
CACGTCACGCAGTACGGCGCGCTGATGGACCCGCGCTGCACATGGCTGGAAAACCTTCTGATGCACGAGTACACCGAGTGCTACCTGTACTGGTCGTGCGCGCAGGACGAGACCGACCGGCGCGTCAAAAAAATCTGGCAGCGCCAGCTGGAGGCGGAGGTGGGCCACCTGCACGCCGCGGCCAAACTGCTGGAGCAGCACGAAAACAAACACTGGAGCGACGTGCTGGGCGACGGCGCGTTTCCCGAGCCCATCCGCTTTGCGCCGCAGAAGGAATATATCCGCAAAGTGCTGGCCGGGACTGTGGAGGACACCGCGCTGCGCGAAGAGGTGGTGCCCTTGCGCGAGCTTGCGCCGGACGCGGACTACTGGGCCTACCAGCAGGCCGTGTGCCCGCGCGCGGCGTCTGTGCCCAGCCACTGCGTCATCCGCGACGCCATCGCCGAAAACGGGCAGGACTACCGCTTCGAAGAGAGCGAGCATCCCGTTGCGGCGCTGCGCACGCGCAAAAAGGACAACACCCAGCTGGCCCGCAGCGTGTAAGCGCTGCGCGCGGGCCGCATCGCCTGCCGGCAGCGCAAAGGCGCAGGGGCCGTATGTCCCTGCGCCTTCTTTGTCTCTTCGGTTTCAGAGCCCCGCGCGCAAAGCGCCTCACAGCACAAGGTGCCGGGGCAGGCCGTCGATGAACAGCGGCGAAAGCTCCGCCTGCACCAGCGGGCGGGCGTAATCGAGGAACTCCTGCTTCATATCGGTGAAATCGTCGTTCACCCATTCCAGCGGCACCTTTTTCTCAAGGTTCGCCACCTCGTGCACGTCGTGCGGCTCGGTGGTGCACTGGTACGGGTCGTTCGAAATGCGCTTCAAGGCGATCATCTCGCCCGTGTGCCCTTCAAACGCGGCCTTGGCCGCCGCGCCGCCCACCTGATACGCCTCGGTGATGTCCGTGCGGCTGGCCATGTGCGCGGCGCAGCGCTGCAGCGTGGACAATTCGATCGAGCGCGTTTTTGTGTCGAGGTTCATCGCCACCTGGTTTGCCAGATAGCGCGAGGTGCCCGTCAGGCTCTGATGGCCGAACGCGTCTACAAAGTGCGCGTCGTTGGACAGCTCGCACACGTAGCGCCCGTCCGGCAACTTGATGCCCTCGGACACGGCGATGACGATGGAGGCGCTGTCCTTCTGCATGCGCGCCACTTTTTCAATGAAGCGGTCGACGTGGAACGGCACCTCCGGCAGGCAGATCATGTCCACGCCCTCGCAGTCGCTTGCGCGGGACAGCGCCGCCGCAGCCGTCAGCCAGCCTGCGTTGCGGCCCATGATCTCCACAATGGTGACATACTTCGTGCCGTACACCGTGGCGTCGCGCACCAGCTCCTTCATCACGATGCTGATGTATTTGGCGGCCGAGCCGTAGCCGGGCGTGTGGTCGGTGACCATCAGGTCATTGTCGATGGTCTTGGGCACGCCCATAAAGCGGATGTCGCTGCCGACGGTTTCGGCGTAGTCGGCCAGCTTGCAGATGGTGTCCATGCTGTCGTTGCCGCCGATGTAGAAGAAATAGCCGATGTCCAGCTTTTTCAGAATGGCAAACAGCTTTTCATACACGGCGGGGTCTTTCGCCGGGTCGGGCAGTTTGTAACGGCACGAGCCGAGGTACGACGAGGGCGTGCGCTTGAGCAGCTCCACCTCCATCGTGCCGGGCAGCTTTTCGTTCAAATCGACATATCGCTCTTCCAGAAGGCCCTGCACGCCGTTGCACATGCCGTACACGCGCGTGGCGCCGCGCTTCTGGCAGGCCTGGAACACGCCCGCCAAACTGGCGTTGATCACCGCAGTGGGGCCGCCGCTCTGGCCTACGATCGCATTTTTTGCCATCCTCAACACTCCTTACTCCTTTGTGAGTTTACTCAAATTATATCATCTCCCTCTCCGGTTTTGTAGAGGCAATTTTCACAAAAAGCCACAAAATTTATCACAAAAAGCACCATCCCTCGCCGCATGCCGCCCAAACCGTGAAAAAAAGATTGACAAGGGCGCGGCCCTTTGGTATATTATTAGTTGCGGCCACGAGCCGCCCTATATGCGGAAGTGCTGGAATCGGCAGACAGGCACGTTTGAGGTGCGTGTGTCCATGACGTGTGGGTTCAAGTCCCATCTTCCGCACCAGAAAACCCGAGCGCAACCGCGCTCGGGTTTTTTCTTTTTTCTCTCCTCCGGCGGCGCTGCGGCGGGAAATATTTACACGCAGTTCACAGATTGCGGGGATGGATGCGGTATAATTGCTAATAGTATTAGCAATTGAAGGGAGCGTTCCGCGATGGATTACCGCGCGATCGCACAGTCGCTGGTGGAGCTGCATGCCGCGCTGCGCCTGGGGCCCGTTGCGCGCCAGCTCTCCGAGCTGGACTGCGGCACGTTTCTGGCGCTGCAATTGCTCTCGTCCGGCGACGCCCACCCGTGCGAGCTCAGCCGCAAAATGGGCGTCAGCACGGCGCGCGTGGCGGCGCTGGTGAACCATCTGGAGCGCGGCGGCCTCGCCGTGCGCCGCCCCGACCCGGACGACAGCCGCGCGGTGACCGTGTCGCTGACGCCGGCCGGCAAGGCGCGCATCTGCGAAAAGCGCGAGGCCGCGGTGAGCGCATTGGCCGGGGCGCTGCAGGCGCTCGGGCCGCGGGAGGCGCAGGCGTATCTGCGCATCCAGCGCAAGATCCTCTCCCATATGACGCAGCATGGCCAGAGCGCATCCGGGCTGTGCGCAGAAAAGGAGGCCATGCAGATCTGTGAATGAAAAGCTGAAAGAAAAAATTTCCGAGTCGCTCTCCAGCGTGATGCCGATCACGGTGATCGTGCTGCTTTTGAGCGTCACGCTGGTGCCGCTGGAAAACGGCACGTGGACGCTGTTTTTGTGCGGCGCGGCGCTTTTGATCGTCGGCATGGGCTTTTTCCAGCTGGGTGCGGAAATGGCCATGACGCCGCTGGGCCAGGGCGTCGGCGGGCGTCTGATCAAAAGCCGCCGCATTCCCGTGATGCTGCTGGCCGCCTTCGGCATGGGCGTGCTCATCACCATCGCCGAGCCCGACCTGCAGGTGCTGGCCAACCAGGTGGCGTCCATCCCGAACCCGGTGCTGATTTGGACGGTAGCTGCGGGCGTGGGCGTTTTCCTGGCGGCGGCCGTGCTGCGCATCCTTCTGCACATGAGCCTTGCGCGGATTTTGCTGGCGCTGTATGTGTTCCTGTTCGCGCTCTCCTTCTTCTCGCCCGACGCGTTCACCGCCGTGGCGTTCGACTCCGGCGGCGTGACCACCGGCCCGATGACCGTGCCCTTTATCATGGCGCTGGGCGTGGGCCTGTCCGCCGCCCGCAGCGACCGCGACGGCGCCACCGACAGCTTCGGCCTTGTGGCGCTGTGCAGCGTGGGGCCCATTTTGACCGTGCTTTTGCTGGGCATCTTTTACAACCCCACCGACGCCGCGTACACCGCGGCCGAGATCCCGGCCGTCGTCACCACGCAGGACGTGCTGCGCGTGTTCGCCGCCGCCCTGCCCCACTACGCCAAAGAAGTCGCCGTCAGCCTTTTGCCCATCGCGGGCGTATTCGCGCTGTTCCAACTGGCGACGCGCTGCTACCACCGCCGGCAGGTGCTGCGCATGATCGTGGGCTTTGTGTACACGATCGCCGGCCTGATTTTGTTTTTGACCGGTGTGAACGTCGGTTTCGCCCCGGTTGGCAGCCTGCTGGGCAGCGGCCTTGCCGGCGGGGCGTTCAAATGGCTGATGGCGCCCATCGGCGCCGTGATCGGCTATTACATCGTAAAGGCCGAGCCCGCCGTGCAGGTGCTCAACAAGCAGGTGGAGGACATCACCGGCGGCACCATTTCGCGGGGGATGATGAACATGGCGCTGTCCGCGGGCGTGGCGTGCGCCGTAGCACTGTCGATGGCGCGCGTTTTGACGGGGTTCAACATCTACTGGGTGCTCATTCCCGGCTACGCGCTCGCCCTTGCGATGAGCCGCTTTGTGCCTGCCGTGTTCGTGGGCATCGCGTTCGACTCCGGCGGCGTCGCCAGCGGGCCCATGACGTCCACGTTCCTTCTGCCGCTCTCCATGGGCGCCTGCGCGGCCGTGGGCGGCAATGTGGTCACGGACGCGTTCGGCGTGGTGGCGCTGGTGGCGCTGGCGCCGCTGATTGCCATTCAGGTGATGGGGCTGGTGTACGCGCGCCGTGCGCAGGCCGCGCCCGCGCCCCTGCCCGCTGCGGCGGATGAGGATACCATCGTTGAGATCGAGGAGGATTTCGAATGAACATTCTGCGCCTTGACGCGCATTCGCAAGAGGGAAAGCAAGCTGCGCCGCGCATGGCGATGTTCGTGACGCGCACGGAGGACGAAAAAAAACTCGCGCATATTCTGGACGCTCTGCATGTGCCCGTCAGCTTCCAGTGCCGCGCAAGCGGCACCGCCCCGTCGGAGCTGCTGGATATTTTCGGTTTGGGCGGCACGGCGCGCCTTGTCACGGCGGGCTTTGTGCCGCGCGGCGCGGTGCGCGCGCTGTTCGCGCAGACGGGCCGCGAACTGGGCTTTCACCGGCGCGGCGGCGGCATCGTGTTCACGGTGCCGGTCACCGGATTGCTGGGGCCGCTGTATCATCTGCTTTGTGAAGAAACACGCGCGCTTGCAAACGGGCGCGCCGGGGAAAGGACGGAAAACGATATGGAGCAAGTGGAGGAAAGATCCCGCTACAATGTGATCTGGGCCAGCGTGTCGGCGGGCTGCAGCGACGATGTGATCGACGCCGCGCGCGCGGCCGGCGCCAAGGGCGGCACGGTGCTGCACGGCCGCCGGCGCGTCTCGCCGCAGGCCAGCGCGCACTTTGGCATTCCCATGCAGGACGAGCAGGAATTTGTGATGATCGTCGTGCCGCGCGAGAAAAAGACGGACGTGATGGCGGCGATCGGCGAAAAGTGCGGGCTGCACAGCCCGGCGCACGGCATGGTGCTGTCCCTTCCCATCGACGAGGCCATCGGGCTGGAGGGATAAGCGCGCTCTGCACCCCCCGGATAAAAAATATGGATACCCCGGCGCCCGGCTGCGCATACTGACGGTGTAAGCGCACAGAGGCAAGGGGGTGTCCTTATGAAAAAAGACGCGCACAAGCCGGCCGGACGCCGCGCCGGCGCATCCGGGCGCATCGTGGCCAGCGCAGGGGGCGCTTTTGCGCAGCGGCCCGGCGAGAGCGAGTACAAAAGCCTGACGCAGGACGCGTGGTTCCCGTCCCTGTACGAGGACGACCGCGCAGACGCGCCCGATGAATGGGATGCGGACTGACGCCCCTTTTGCATCGGCGCAAAGGCGCGGCAGCGTCCAAGGCCCGCTTTTTACAATTCCAAACGGAAGGGCCGCCGCCCTGCGAACGCGCACATCGCGCTTTGCAGGGCGGCGGCCCTTTTTGCTTTTTTCGGACGCGGGCGGCTTTTACCCGCCGGCCCGTCCCCCCTTTTGCCGCGGCGGGCGATTGCACAGCGCCAGCAGCTTTTCCAGCTGCGCGAACGTGACAAAGCCGCGCAGATTGTACGCGAGATTTTTGAACGGCAGGTCGCGCACGGCCGTGGCCGCCACGCGCCGGTTGACGGCGGGGTTCGGCGAAAATTTCAGCACGTGCATCGTCACGCGCACGGCCAGCTGCTCCAGCCGCCGCGCCAGAGGCGAAGCGCGCATCTCGCCCAGCGTGGTCTCCATCGTGTACTGCCCGGGCGCAAGCGGCCCGTTCGAGGCCGGCGCGCAGCCGCTCAGCGCGCAGAACCACGCCTGCGGGAACGCATTGTCGCAAAATGCGCCGTAGGGTCCGTCCGCGCTGTGCGCAAAGTCCGGGTGCAGCGCGTCGCCGGCCAGCGTCAACGGCGCCGACAGGTGCAGATCGCGGCTGGAGGCCCCGACGCTGACGCGGTACGCGCCCTGCTCCACAGCAAACGCGTGCGCCGAAACATCCCAAACGGCAAAGTTTTCGCGCGCGATGCGCAGCTCCACACACCGGCTTTCGCCCGCGGCCAGTTCCACGCGCGCAAAGCCCGCCAGCGTGCGCACCGCCCGGTGCACGGCCGAGCCGCATTTTTGCACGTACACCTGCGCCACCTCGGCGCCTGCGCGCGCTCCCTCATTGCGCAGCGTGAAGCGCACGCGCACCGCGCCGTCCGCAAGCGGCTCGCACACAAGGCCCTCGTAGGCAAAGCGCGTGTAGCTCAGTCCGTGCCCGAACGCAAAGCGCACGTCCCGGCCCGCCTTGTCGTAATAGCGATAGCCGACGTAGATGCTCTCGTTGTAGGTGGCCGTGCGCGGACCCATGGGCCAGCAGTGCGCGCACGGCACGTCGCCCGCGGCCAGCGGCCAGGTCTCGGCCAGCTTGCCGCAGGGGTTTGCGCGGCCCCACAGCAGCTGCACAAGCGCCGGGCCGCCCTGCTCGCCGCCAAGGCCCGCATACAGCACCGCCCTGGCGCAACCTGCCCACGGCATCTCGACGGGCGCGCCGCCGCACAGCACGACGACGATCTTTTTGCCCCGCTTTGCCAGCAGGCGCAAAAGGCGCGTCTGGTTCTGCGGCAGGCGCATATGCGGGCGGTCATAGCCCTCGCTTTCAAAAATCTCCGTCAGGCCCAGGAAACACAGCACTGTGTCGGCCTGCGCCGCGCAGGCCAGCGCCGCGCGCTCCAGCGCTTCGTCAGGGCGCGGGTCCGCCAGCCGGTAGCCGGCGCTGTAGCGCACGCGAACGCCCTCGGCGCGCAGCGCGTCGAGGAACGAAACGCCGCGCGCGTTCACAAGGCTCGAACCCGAGCCCTGATAGCGCGGGCGGCGCGCCAGCGCGCCGATCACGGCCACGTTTTCCCCTTTGGCAAGCGGCAGTGCGCCGTCCTCGTTTTTCATCAGCACGGCGCTCTCCAGCGCGGCGCGCAGCGCCAGCTCTCGCCAGCGCCGCCAATGCGCATCGGGCGCGGCGGGCGCTTTTTTTGCATAGCGGAACACAAGGCGCAGCACGCGCCGGCAGCATTCGTCCACCGCCTCCTCCCGCAGCGCGCCGCTGCGCACGGCGGCCACGACCTGCCGCGCCGTCTCGCCGCCCGAGGCCGGCATCTCAAGGTCCAGCCCCGCGCGCACGGCGGCCACGCGGTCGTTGAGGGCACCCCAGTCGCTGACAACAAGGCCTTCAAACCCCCACTCGCGGCGCAAAATGTCCCGCAGCAGGCCGGTGTGTTCCGTGACTTTTGTGCCGCCCAGCCGGTTGTAGCTGGCCATCACCGTCGCGGGGCGTCCCTCCTTGACGGCGATCTCGAACGGCTTTAAATAGATCTCGCGCAGCGCGCGCTCGTCGATCTCGGACGAGGCGCGCATGCGCCAGCTCTCCTGGTTGTTGGCGGCGTAATGCTTGAGCGAAGCGCCCACGCCGCCGCTTTGCAGGCCGCGAATCCACGCCGCGCCCAGCTTGCCGGCCAGCAGCGGGTCCTCGGAGTAATACTCGAAATTGCGCCCGCACAGCGGGCTGCGCTTGATGTTGACGCCCGGGCCCAGCAGCACCTGCACGTCCTGCGCGGCGCTCTCCTGCGCAAGGGCGCGGCCCACCTCGGCGCACAGGGCTTCGTCCCAGCTGCACGCCAGCGTGGCGGCCGTGGGGTAACAGGTGGCCGGCAGGCTGCGCCCGCCGTTTTTCTTTTCGTCCCACGGCGCTTCGCGCCGCACGCCGTGCGGCCCGTCCGCCATGCGCAGCGAGGGCACGCCCTTCGCCGGCACGGCCCTGGTGCGCCAGAAGTCGCGCCCGGTCAAAAGCGACGCCTTCTCCTCCAGCGTCAGGCTCTGCAAAACCTGTTCCAACGTCCGTTTTTTCATGTTTCGCCTCGCCCGGCCCCTTTGATTTTGTCCCAATAGGCCTTGGCGGCCTGCTCGGTCTTGTTGGGGCCGTACTCGTAATAGTGCGCGCCGCGCAGATCCTCCGGCAGATACTGCTGCGCGACCCAGTGGTTTTCGTAATCGTGCGGATAGAGATAGTGCTGCCCCTTGACGGCGGCGTCCTCGCCGTCGAAGTGCTTGTTCTGCAAAGCGCGCGGCACCGGGCCGCCTTTTCCGGCCTCCACGTCGGCCCACGCGGCCAGGATGGCGTCGTGCGCGGAATTGCTCTTGGGCGCGGTGGCCAGCAGGATCGCCGCCACGGCCAGCGGCAGTCTGGCCTCCGGCAGGCCCAGCTGCAAAGCGCTGTCCACACAGGCCTTCGTGACGGCGATGGCCTGCGGGTACGCAAGGCCCACGTCCTCGGCGGCGATCACCAGCAGCCGCCGGCAGGCGGAGAGCATATCGCCGCCCGCGAGGATGCGCGCCAGGTAGTGCGCCGCAGCGTCCGGGTCGGAGCCGCGGATGCTCTTTTGCAGCGCGGAGATGCAGTCGTAGTGCTCGTCGTCGCTCTTGTCGTAGCGCCGGTTTGCGCGGCGCAGCACCTGCGCGGCGTCCTGCGCCGTCACCACGCGCCGGCCGTCGCGCTCTTCGGCCCCCGCCAGCGCAAATTCCAGGCTGCCCAGCGCCTTGCGCATATCGCCGCCGCAGCCGGCGGCCAGCGCGTCCAGCGCCTGCGGCTCGATCTCGGCCTCCTCCCCCTCCTCCCGCAGGCGGGCGGCGGCCCGCGCAAGGCCCTCGCGGATGTCCTGCCCGGTCAGGGGCTTGAATTCAAACACGCTGCAGCGCGACAAAAGCGCGTTGTAGATGTAGAAATACGGGTTTTCGGTCGTGGAGGCGATCAGCGTCACCGACCCGTCCTCCAGGCACTCCAGCAGGCTCTGCTGCTGCTTTTTGTTGAAGTACTGGATCTCGTCGAGATACAAAAGCACGCCGTTTTGCGCCGAGAACGTGCCCACGCTCGACAGCACCTGCTTGATGTCGGCCGTGCCGGCCGACGTGCCGTTCAGCTTGTGCAGGCTCATGCCGCTGCGCTCGGCAATGATGCGCGCCACCGTGGTTTTGCCCACGCCGGGCGGGCCGTAAAACACCATGTTGGGCACGCGCCCGCGCTCGAGCGCGCGCCGGAACACACACCCCTCGCCCAGCAAATGGCGCTGGCCGCACACTTCACCCAGCGTGCGCGGTCGCAAACGGTCTGCCAAAGGCCTGTTCATGCCCTCTCCCCTCTCATTCGGACGCAACGGCCGAGCTGCGCCAGTCGCCCAGCTTTTTCGAGGCGTAGCCGTTGTTCAGGAAATAATCGATGGCGTAGACGAGGCTGCGGTCCCACACGGCCCAGTCGTGCCCGCCGTTCCATTGCAGGCGGCGGTAGTGCGCCGGGTGCAGCGCGTGCAGCGTGCGGTGCAGCGCGTCGTTCTGCGCCACGATCTGATAGGGCTCATGATCCTGCAAACCGTTCGTCAGAAGGATCATCGGCTGCTTGTCCGCGGGCTGCGCCGCCATCTTTTTGGCGATGGCGTGCAGATCGCTCGTTTTGGGCAGCGCCAGCGAATCGCCCAGGATGGGGGCGAACACCTCGCGCACGCCCGGCGTGTCCTTGTAGCGCAGCATGAGCGCAAGGTCCACCGCGCCTGAAAAACTGGCGCAGCCGCCGTACACGTCCGGCCGCGAAAGCCCCAGGTACAGCGCGCCGTAGCCACCCATCGAAAAGCCGGCGATGAAGTTCTGCTCCCGTTTTGCGGGAAAGCGGAACATGCTTTTGAGCAGCACCGGCAGCTCTTCAATGAGGAACGTGCGGTACGCCCCGCCGTACATCATGTTGTGATAGAAGGAGTTGCCGCAGTCCGGCGCGATGAGCACAAGGCCGTTGTCCGCGGCGTAGCGCGCGGCGTTCGTCTGCTCGAACCAGTCGTCCCCGCAGTTCGTATAACCGTGCAGCAGCGTGATGACGGCGCGCGGCGTGTTGCCCTGCTCGGCGGGCAGATCGTTCGGGAAATACATCCGAACGCGCACCGTGGTTTGCAGCATCTGGCTTTTCAGCCTGCATGTGATATAGGCCATCCTTTTCCCCTCTTTTCTCTGGGCGCGGCGAAATGCCGCGAATCTGCTTTTATTATACACGACCCGCGCGAAAAAGTACACGCCGCGCAAAACAAAAAGCCCGGCCGTGCCGGGCTTTTCGCTGCGCGCCTTTTGGGCGGAGGCTTTATGCTTCGGGCTCGAACTGGTCCTTGCCCACGCCGCACAGCGGGCAGACCCAATCCTCGGGCACATCGGCCCAAACGGTGCCGGCCGCGACGCCGTTGTCGGGGTCGCCGGCGGCCTCATCGTACACATAACCGCAGATGGTGCAGACATAACGCATATTCAACACGCTCCTTTTTTCTGTTTGACGTTTTGAGGGCTTGCGGCCTCTGGTCTCAGTATACCCGCAAACGCGGCAAAAGTCCATTCCTTTTTCCCGCCGCCCCAAATTTTTACTCGTACAGCGGAAAACGCGCGCTCAGCGCCGCGGCCGCGGCGGCCGTGTGCTGCTTTTGGCCCTCGAAGTCGAAAATGCAGTCGGCGATGCACTGGGCGATCGTGTCCATCTCGGCCTCGCGCATGCCGCGGGTGGTCACGGCCGGGGTGCCCACGCGCAGGCCGGAGGTGATGAACGGCGAGGCCGGGTCATTGGGCACGGCGTTCTTATTGGCCGTGATGCACACCTCGTCCAGCCGGTGCTCCAGCTCTTTGCCCGTGACGCCGGTGCCGCGCAGGTCGATGAGGATGAGGTGGTTGTCCGTCCCACCGGAAACCAGCTGCACGCCGCGCTTTGCAAGCCCCGCCGCCAGCGCTTTCGCGTTGTCGAGCACCGCGCGCTGGTACTGGGCGAACGACGGGTCCAGCGCCTCGCCGAAACACACGGCCTTGGCCGCGATGACGTGTTCGAGCGGGCCGCCCTGCGTGCCGGGGAACACGGCTTTGTCGATGGCTTTGGCGTACTCCTCGCGGCACAGGATCATGCCGCCGCGCGGGCCGCGCAGCGTTTTGTGCGTCGTGGTGGTGACGACGTCGGCGTACGGCACGGGACTCTGGTGCAGCCCGGCGGCCACAAGGCCCGCAATGTGGGCCATGTCCACCATGAACAGCGCGCCGGCGCGCCGGGCGATGTCGCCGATGCGCGCAAAGTCGATGGCGCGCGGATAGGCGCTCGCGCCCGCGACGATCAGCTTCGGCTTGTGCTCCATCGCCTTTTGCTCAAGGTCGGCGTAATCGAGGTAGCCGCGCTCGTCCACACCGTAGCTGATGAAATGGTAATACTTCCCGCTCATGTTCACAGGGCTCCCGTGCGTGAGATGGCCGCCGTTGGAAAGGTCCATGCCCAGCACGGTGTCGCCCGGCTGCAAAAGCGCAAAATACACCGCCAGGTTCGCCTGCGCGCCCGAGTGCGGCTGCACGTTGGCGTGCTGCGCGCCGAACAGCCGGCACGCGCGCATGCGCGCCAGCTCCTCCACCACGTCCACGTTCTGGCAGCCGCCGTAATAGCGCCGGCCGGGATAGCCCTCGGCGTATTTGTTGGTCAGCGCCGTACCCATGGCGGCCAGCACCGCCGGCGAGACGATGTTCTCGGAGGCGATCAGTTCGATGTTGCGCCGCTGGCGGTCCAGCTCCGCCTGCATGGCCTCGCCGACCTGCGGGTCCGCCGCGCGCACAAAGCCGATGGTGTCCATCATATTCTCGTACATGTCTGCACCCTCCCGTTCGCTCCGTCCCGTCCCGGCGGGATGCGGGCGTTCTGCGCTCAGTATACACCAAATGCCGTATTGTGCACAAGAGGCGATTGTGCTATGATGAGCACAAACGCATACCGCCAGAGAGGAAGATGCCCATGCGCACAAAAGCCGACGCAAAAACGATCGTAGAACTTCTCAAACAGGCCTATCCGCTGGCCGAGTGCTCCCTGACGTACGACGACGCCTGGCAGCTGCTTGTCAGCGTGCGCCTGTCCGCGCAGTGCACGGACGCGCGCGTCAACATCGTCACGGCCGAGCTGTTCGCCCGGTATCCCACGCTCGAGGCCCTGGCCGGCGCGGGGGCCGAGGCCATCGAGGCCATCGTCAAGCCCTGCGGCCTCGGCAAGAGCAAGGCGCGCGACATCGCCGCCATGACGCGCATGCTGATCGACGAATACGGCGGCCAGGTGCCGCAGGCCATGGAGGACCTTTTGCGCCTGCCCGGCGTGGGGCGCAAAAGCGCGAACCTCATCCGCGGCGACATTTTCGGCCTGCCTGCCGTGGTGGCCGACACGCACTGCATCCGCATGGCCAACCGCCTCGGCTTTGTGACCGACTGCACCGACCCCGTGAAGGTGGAGCGCGCGCTGGTGAAAGTGCTTCCGCCCGAGGAATCGAACGATTTCTGCCACCGCTGCGTGCTGCACGGGCGCGCGGTATGCACCGCGCGCAAGGCGATGTGCGAAAACTGCTGTCTGCGCGCGGTATGCCGCACCGGGCGCAAAACGATACAAAAGGAGACATGACGTATGAACGCAACCAGAAAACGTTTTTCCCTGCGCGCTGTGTGCGCCTTCCTCGCGCTGGCCGGCTGCCTGCTTCTGGCCGGCTGCGGCGCCGCCGTGCCCGACGGCATGACCGAGGATGAAGTGAAATCCGCCGCCGAAAACACCATTGAGCTGCTGGAAGCAGAGGACTACACGGCGCTTTTGGACACGATGACCGAGGACATGGCCGCGCTGGGCGAAGAGGCCTGGCGCGAGGCCTGGCAGCCCGTGCACGAGCAGCTGGGCGCGCTGGACGAGGTGAAGAGCCACACGCTGGCCGCGAAGGACGGCTACGCCGTGGATGTGGCGGTGGCCGCGTATGAAAACGGCAAGCTGACGTTCACGCTCAGCTACGACGGCGCATACCGCCTGGCCGGGCTGTACATGAAGTGACGCGCCCTGTGCGCACGGCGCGGCGTTTTGCCGCGCCTTTTTTCGATGCGCTTCGCGCGCATCGCGCCAATCTGATGCAAAGGCGGCTGATCTTTTTTGAATGTCCATGTAAATGACTCGCTGGCCGCGGGCTTTCGCGACGGCGTGCCCATCGGCCTTGGGTACCTTTCCGTGTCCGTGACGTTCGGCATGGCGGCCGCGGCGGCGGGGCTGCCCACGGCGGGCGCCGTGCTCATCAGCATGACGAACGTCACCAGCGCCGGCCAGTTCGCGGGCCTTACGCTGATCGCGGCCGGCTCCTCGCTGATCGAGATGGCGCTGACGCAGCTTGTCATCAACCTGCGCTACGCGCTGATGAGCCTTTCCATCTCGCAGAAGCTCTCGTCCGCAGTTTCCCTTTGGGACAGGCTGTTCATCAGCTTCATGGTGACGGACGAGATCTTCGCCGTGATCGCCGCCGGAAAGGGCGAGGTGGGCCCGCGCTACTGCCGCGGGCTGATGGCCGCGCCCTACGCCGGCTGGACGCTGGGCACCCTGTGCGGCGCGGCCGCGGCCGGACTTTTGCCGGCCGACGTGCGCAGCGCGCTGGGGCTTGCCATCTACGGCATGTTCGTGGCCATCGTCGTGCCGGTGGCGCGCCAAAGCCGCGCCGTGCTGGGCGTGGCCGCGCTGGCCGCCGCGGCCAGCTGCTGCATGCGCGCCGTGCCGCTGCTGCGCGGCGTCTCCAGCGGTTTTTCCATCATCCTGTGCACATTGCTGGCCGCCTCGGCCGGGGCGTTCCTTGCGCCCGTACCGGCCGGCGGCGAAGAGGAGGCGGCGTAGATGGGCTATCCTCTGTGGGCGTACGTGCTTGTGATGGCGGGTGTGACGTATCTCATCCGCATGCTGCCGCTGGCGCTTTTCCAAAGAAAGCTGCGCAGCCGGTGGATCAAGAGCTTTTTGTTCTATGTGCCGTACGCGGTGCTGGCGGCCATGACCATCCCCGCCGCGCTGGAAAGCACGTCCAGCGCCGCAAGCGCCGCGCTGGGCCTTGTTGTGGCGGCCGTGCTGGCGTGGCGCGGCACGGGGCTGCTGGGCGTGGCGCTGGCGGGCTGCGCCGCCGTGTACGCGGCCGAATTTCTGCTGGGGCTGTGGCGTTAGGGCTTGACAACGCCAAAAAATCGGCTACAATAAAATGCGGACATAAAAACAGGGGCGCTGGGAGCCATTCCCGGCTGAGATCAGGGCAAAATGCAGCTCTGGGTCACCTTGAACCTGATCCGGGTAATGCCGGCGTAGGAAGTTTGAGGAAACAACGCTTTTCAAAGCGCGTCTCTGTTGGCATATCGCTTGCGGCAGGCGCGCTTTTTGTTTTTGTGTCACACTATGGAAAAAGGATGATCCGTATGCAGACAAAATCCCTCTCCCGCACGCGCACGCTCGCCGAGTGCGCGCTGATGATCGCGCTGGGCACGATCCTGGCGCAGATCAAAATTTACGAGCTGCCGTTCGGCGGCGCCGTCACGCTGCTGTCGATGCTGCCGTTCATTCTGGTGTCGTTCCGGCACGGCGTCAAATGGGGCCTTGCCACCGGCTTTGTGGACGCGCTTTTGCAGATGCTCACCGGCTTTTACGCGCCGCCCGCGGGCACGATCCCCGCGTTCATCGGCGTGATCCTGCTGGACTACGTGCTGGCCTTCAGCCTGCTGGGCACGGCCAACTTCTTTGCGCGGCGCTTTCAAAACCGCACCGCCGGCGTCGCCGTGGGCACGGCGGCCGTGTGCGTGCTGCGCTTTGTGTGCAGCTGGGTGTCCGGCGCGTGGCTGTGGGGCAGCTACCAGAGCTCCTATGCGTGGGCCGAAGGGCTGAATGTGTGGGTGTACAGCCTCATTTACAACGGCTCCTACATGCTGCCGGAGCTGGTGCTCACCACCGTCGCCGCCGTGCTTCTGTACAAGGCCGCCCCGCGCTTTTTCGACGCGCAGTGAGCGAAACGCGGCCAATTTTCCTCAAAACACAGCACTATGCCCAAACGCCGGGCGCAAAGTTTACGCACTTTGCGCCCGGTTTTTTGCGCGGATTTGTGCTATAATGAAGGCGCGGGAGGCAATACAGCCCCCCTTTGTGCAGCAAAGGAGGTCGAACGCAGTGGAAGGAAAACTGGTCATTTGTATCGGACGGCAATTCGGCAGCGGCGGGCATGAGATCGGCCAATCGCTGGCACAGAAACTTTCCATCCCCTTTTACGACAAGGAGATCCTGAAACTGGCCGCCCAGGAGAGCGGCATCATGCCGGAGCTGTTTGAAAAGGCCGATGAAAAGCCGTCGAACAGCCTTTTGTACTCCATGTCCTCCGCCGCGCACGGCCGGGCGGCGCCTTTCGCAAGCTACAACGACTATCTCACGAACGACAAACTGTTTTTATTCCAGAGCAACACCATCAAACGTCTGGCGCAGGAGGGCTCGTGCGTGATCATCGGCCGCTGCGCAGACTACATCCTGCGCGGGCGCAAGGATATGCTGAGCGTATATGTACACGCGCCGCTGGAATTGCGCATCCAGCGCATCTGCCGCCTGCGCAACATCGAGGAGGACGCGGCCCGCAGCCTGATCAAAAAGACGGACAAAAGCCGCGCCAACTACTACAACTTCTATGCCGAGAACGACTGGGGCGCCGCCGGAACGTACGATTTGTGCGTCAACTCCGGCAAGCTGGGCACACAGCGCGCCGTCGAGATGCTGGCCGGCGTCGCCGAGCACCTCGCCGTGCGCTGAGGGCGCCTTCGCAGCGGCGCGGCGCCATCAAGAAAACAAAGGTTTTGCGGCTTTGTTTCCTTGTGGAACCGCGCGTAAAAACAGCTTCTTTTTTCCTCTATATCACCCCTCTTTGGGAAAGGCCCCGGGCGCGCATGCCCGGGGCCTTTCCCTGTTTGCCTCTCAGCGGCAAAGCGCGCTTTGCCCGCGCTCGGCGGCCGTCAGCGTCAGCGCTTTGCCGTCCGTGTCCAGCACATAGCGCGCCGCCCTTTCCCCGCCCGCCAGCAGCGCGTCAGCCAGGCATTGTTCCACCTTGCGCGTGATGGCGCTGCGCAGGCTGCGCGCGCCCGCGCGCTCGTCGTACCCCTCGCGCACCAGCATGCGCACGGCGCCGTCCGTGTGGGTCAGCGCGATGCCCTGCGCGGCGGCGCGCTGCTCCAGCGCGCACAGCATCTGCTCGCCCACGCGCGCGACGGCCTGCGCGTCGAGCGGCGAAAACACCAGCACCTCGTCCAGCCGGCCCATCAGCTCGGGGCTGAAGTGGCGGCGCGCCGCCTCCAGGGCCGCGCGCTTGGCCGCCGCGCCGCCCTCGCCGCCGGAGAAGCCAAGCGACAGGCGCGCGCCGCACAGCTGCTGCGCGCCAAGGTTCGACGTGAGGATGACGAGCGCGTGCGTGAAATCGGCGCGGCGGCCTTCGGAGTCCGTCAGGCTGCCCGCGTCGAGGATCTGCAAAAGCAGGTTCGTCACGTCCGGGTGCGCCTTTTCGATCTCGTCCAGCAGCACCACGCTGTAAGGCTTTTTACGCACGGCCTCCGTCAGCAGGCCGCCCTCGCCATACCCCGCATAACCCGGCGGCGCGCCCACCAGGCGCGCCGCGCTGTGGCTCTCCATATATTCGCTCATGTCAAACCGCAAAAGCGCGGCTTCGCTGCCGAAGCACTCCGCGGCCAGCGCCTGCGCCAGCGCGGTTTTGCCCACGCCCGTGGGCCCCAGAAACAGGAACGCCCCCATGGGGCGCGCGCTGCCCGCAAGGCCCAGCCTTGCGCGCTGCAACGCGCCCGCCACCGCGCGCACCGCGCCGTCCTGCCCCACCACGCGCCGGCGCAGCGCCTCCTCCAGCGCGGCCAGATGCGCCGCCTCGCCCTCGGTGAGCGCGCCCATCGGCACGCCGCTCGCCCGCGAGGCCACGCGCGCGATCTCCTCGCGCGTGACGGTGGGCGGCGCGCCCGGCGCACAGAGGCGCGCCGCCGCGCACGCCTCGTCCAGCAGATCCAGCGCTTTGTCCGGCAGGCGGCGCTGCGGCAGGCAGCGCACCGACATCGCCACCGCCGCACAGCACGCGTCCTCGCTGATGTGCACGCCGTGATGCGCCTCGTAGCGCGGCGCCAGCCGCCGCACGATCTGCTCGGCGCGCGCGGGCGAGGGCTCGCACACCTCCACTTCGCCGAAGCGGCGCGCGAGCGCCGCGTCCTTTTCGATGCTTTTGCGGTACTCCGCGCGTGTGGTGGCGCCGATCATGCGCAATTCGCCGCGCGCGAGCATCGGCTTTAAAATGCTGGCCGCGTCGATGCCGCCCTCGGCCGCGCCCGCGCCGACGATGGCGTGGATCTCATCGATGAACAGGATGGTGCCGCCCTCGCGGCGCACCTCCTCCAGCACGCCGCGCAGACGCTCTTCAAAATCGCCGCGGTATTTTGTGCCGGCCACAAGGCCCGCCACGTCCAGCGAGAGGATGCGCTTGTTTTGCAGCGCCGCCGGCACCTGCCCGGCCGCAATGCGCTGCGCCAATCCCTCCACGACGGCCGTTTTGCCCACGCCCGCCTCGCCGACCAGGCAGGGGTTGTTCTTGCGCCGCCGCAAAAGGATCTCCTCCAGGCGCTGCAGCTCGTCCTCGCGGTCGAACACGGGGTCCAGCCGGCCCTCGCGCGCAAGGGCCGTCAGGTCCTGTCCGAAACGGTCGGCCGTGCGCGTCGAGGCGCGCTCGCGCGCGGGGGCGATGCGCGGCGGCTCCGTGCGCGCCAGCCGCCCCATGCGCCGCCCGCACTCGGCCAGCGCGCCGGACGTCTCCACGCCGATCTGCTCCAGCAGCCGCTTTGCGCCGCACGGCGTTTGCAGCATCGCCATCAGCAGATGGATGGGCGAAGCGCGCCGGGGCAGCCGCAGCCACAGCACGCGCCGGCGCTCCAGCGCCGCATCGCCCCTTGCGCGCTCGATGCACGCGGCAAGATCCTGCGAGAGGCCTTTCGCCCAGCGCGCAGCGGCCGGCGCCGCGCACGGCGGGTGCTCGGCCAGCGCGCGCGCCAGCGTGTAGCCGAACGCGTGCCGCTGCATCAACACCTCCCCCGCCTGTGTGGTGTCCGTGCGCGCCAGCGCCAGCAGAAGGTGCTCGGTGCACACAAGCGGCGCACCCATCTGCCCCGCCTGCCGCGCGGCGCAGCGCAGCGCACCGGCCGCGCGCCTGTCGCACCCTGCATATCTGCCCATGGCTTTCATCCTCCCCGCCGCCTTTCCTTTCGCATACAGTATGGCCCGCTGTGCGCCGCCGCATGCATGCGCGCGGCGCACAACGCACGGCCTCTCTCTTTAAAAAAAGTTTGCAGCGCACCGGCAAATGCGGTATGATGAGAATGAAGAACACCGTTTTTGGGCGCCGGGAGGGATGAAAATGGAAGTGCAGAGCTACCACAGGATGCCCCCGCAATACGCCTCGCAGGCGCAGGCGCTGCAAGCTGCGTGCAATGCGTTCGACGGCACCTGCTGGGACCTTGCTTCGTTCAGCCTGTTCAACCTGTATCCGGCGATGCCCGCGTTCTTTCTTGCGTTTGAGCGCGGCGCGCTGATCGGCGTATTGCAGCTGCGCGCCGACGAGACGGACAACGCCGAGAGCGTCTGCCTTGTTCTGCCCACGGCGCGCCACCGCGGCGTATTCACCGCGCTTTTGGCGCGCGCGAGCGCGGCGCTTGTGCGCTTCGGCTACCGGCACGTACTTTTGTGCCGGGGGCGCGCCTATGCGCAGAAACACCCGCTGCCCGGCCACCTGCACGCCCTGCCGGCAGGGCGCACGCTGTGCCTGTCGCGCCCGGCCGGCCTGTGCGAGGGCGCGGGCAGCGTGCGTTTGGCCCAGTGCGGCGACGTGCCGCGCCTTGCGCAGATCGGCTGCGACGCCTTTGCCGAGAGCGCCGAAAAATCGATGCGCTATATCCGCCGCACCATGGACGGCGCAGACGCCGCGCTGTACCTGCTGGAGCACGGCGGCCTGCCCGCCGCCTGCGTGTGCGCCGCGCGCAGCGCCTTCGGATACGAGCTGTACGGCGTGTGCGTGCGCGGCGATTTGCGCGGGCAGGGCTTTGCGCGCGCCGCGGTGGCCGGCGTTCTGAGCCGGCTGGCGCAGGCCGGCGGTGAAGTTGGGCTGCGCGTCGCGCTTTCCAACCGGTCCGCGCAGGCGGTGTTCCGCTCGTGCGGGTTTGAGCGCCGCTGCGAGCAGGAGGCCTACCGCATTCGGCTGCCCGGATGAATCAGACAATAAGCGGGGCGCTTGCCTGTGGCAAGCGCCCCGCTCGTTGTGTATTCTTTTTTCAGTGCGCGGCTTCCAGCGCCTCGCGCAGCGCATGCGCAATCTGATCCGGGCAGGAGGTCTTTCTCGGGCCGCACCTCAGCCCCTCCATGCGCGCGATCGCCTCCTGCGCCTTCATGCCGCGCAGCAGCGAGCAAACGCCCTTCAGGTTGCCGTTGCAGCCGCCCGTCACTTCGACGCTCTCGATCACATCGTTTTCATCCAGCACCACATGCGTCTGCGTAGAGCAGACGCCGCGGTTGCGACGCGTATATTCCATTTCTCCGTCCACCCTCTTTTCTGAATTCCGAGAAGGAAGTATACCACATCCGCGCGCCCGCGTCAATTCCCCGCCCCGCGCCGGCGCGCCGCCAGCGCGAGGAGTCGCGCGATCTGCCCGTCGTCGGCCGTGCAGGCGCCCACCGGCGCGGGGCGCGACATGTGCATGCCGTGAAAATCCGACCCGCCGGTGACGATGAGGCCATATTCCTGCGCCAGCGCGTACAGCGCGCGCCGATCCTCGGGCAGATTGCGCGGATGCTCGATCTCCACGCCGTCGATCAGCCCCGCGGCGGCCAGCTCAGCCACCAGATCCATGCTTTTGTACACGCTGGGATGCGCGAATACCGCCACGCCCTTCGCGCGGCGGATCATCGGCAGCACTTTCTCCACCGGCTCGTAATCGGGGTCGTGCAGCACCTTGCCGCCGCGGCCGAACAGCTCCTTGTACAGGTCCTTGTAAATGCCGTCCGTATAGCCGTATTCGTACAAAAGGCGGATGAGATGCGTTTTGTACGTGACGCCGCTGCGTGCCGAAAACGCCTTGGCCGCCGCGCGCGTGAACTGGGGGTACATCTGTTCCAGCTCGTCGATGCTCCGGCTGGTGACCTCGTTGCGCCGCCGGCCCATCAGCGCGAAAAAGGCGCACAGCTCGTCCGTCAGCTCGGGGCAGTAGCACAGCAGGTGCACCCGCCTGCCGCGGCGCGTGTCAAAGCACGTCAGCTCCACCGCCGGGATCATGCGCACGCCCTGCGCCACAGGGTGCGCCAGCGCCCAGCGGATGCTCAAATCGGTGTCATGGTCCGACACCGCCAGCGCCGTCAGCCCCGCGCGCGCAGCCAGAAACGGCAGCGTCTCAATGTCGGAAGAGCCGTCGGAAAAATTGGTATGTGTGTGAAGATCGCCCGCCAAGGCAGCCCGCCTCCCCTTGTTTCTCTTCCTCCTATTGTACGCTTTGCGCCGCGCGCACGCAAGCCCCCGCGCGTGCGCGGCGTCACGACGCCGGCTGCGGCGGCCGTCAAGCCCCGCATGCGTCCGCGCAGACGCGCGTTGCCTCACCGCTCGAACGCGCCGGCCAGCCAGTCCTCCACGATGCACGGCACATGGCACGGAGCCGCGCCGCCCTCGTTCAAAAGCGCGGCCAGCGCGCGCACTTTTGCCTCGTCGTCCGTCACATCCTCCACCTCGCCGCCCTGCCAGCGGATGCCATAGGCCGTATAGGCTTCGCCGTCCGCGCTGCGCGCCGGGCGCGCCGTCCATGTATAGCGCATCGTCGAGTCCCCTTTCCTCTGTCTGTATGTTCAGCATACCGCGCGCAGCGTATAGATTTTTGTAAAAGCGTGTCGCCAGAAGGAAAATTTTACCATTTTCAAGCAAAAAAAACGGCAGACGGCCGCACAGCCGTCTACCGGTCTTGTTGCTCTCTATTTTCAGCGCGTTAAGGGCGCTGGGCGCACAGCGCGTCCAGCGCGCGCGCAACCTCGTCGGCCGTCGCGCAGCGCAGCGCCGCCTCGGCGGCCTGCGCCGCTTTTGCGCCGTCCCACTGTGCGATGGCGCGCCGCGTTGCGGGGATGCTCGCGGCATTCACGCTGAACTCATCCAGCCCGAAATGCAGCAGCAGCGGGATCATGCGCGGGTCTGCGGCCGCCTCGCCGCACATGCCCACGGGGATGCGCGCGGCGCGGCCGGCCTCGATCACGCCGCGGATGCAGCGCAGCACGCCCGGCTGCAGCGGCGTGTACAGGCGCTGCACCTGCGCGTTGCCGCGATCCGCCGCCATGACGTACTGCGTCAGGTCGTTGGTGCCGATGCTGAAAAAATCCGCCTCGCGCGCCAGCAGGTCGGCGATGAGGGCCGCGGACGGCGTCTCGATCATCACGCCCAGCGGCACGTCCGCTGCGTGCGGCACGCCCTCGGCGTCCAGTTCTTGTGCGCAGGCTTTCAGCAGCGCGCGCGCCGCGCGCACTTCGTCCAGGCAAGTCACCATCGGCAGCATGATGCGAATGCCGGGATGGCGCGCCGCCGCGCGCAGCAGCGCGCGCAGCTGCGTTTTGAACAGCGCCGGCTCGTCCAGGCAGTAGCGGATGGCCCTGTGCCCGAGGAAGGGGTTTTCCTCTTTGGGCATGTGCAGATAGTCCACCGGCTTGTCGCCGCCCGCATCCAGCGTGCGCACGATCACCTCGCGCGCGCCAAACGCCTGCGCCGCCCGGCAGTAAGCGGCGCACTGCTCGTCCTCTCCGGGTGCGCAGAGGCGGTCCATAAACAGGAATTCCGTGCGCAGCAGGCCGACGCCCTCAGCCCCGGCCGCGGCGGCTGCGGCGGCCTCGTCCGGCCTGCCAATGTTGGCGTACAGCTTCACCTGCCGCCCGTCCGCGTCCAGCGTAGGGCCGGCCCGGTAGGCCTTCAGCGCATCCTTTTCGCGCAGCCAGGCGGCGCGCTTTGCGCGGTACGCCGCCTCGGCGGCCTCGTCCGGCGCCAGCGCCACCTCTCCCTCGCCGCCGTCCACGGCCGCCGCCATGCCGTCCTGCACGGCGTCCATCAGGCCCGGCACCGACAGCACGGCCGGCAGCTCCAGCGCGCGCGCCAGGATGGCCGCGTGGCTGGCAGGGCCGCCCGTCTCGGTGACGATGGCGGCCACATGGGCGCTGTCGAGGCCGACGGTCATCGAAGGCGTCAGCTCACGCGCGGCCAGCACCGTGCCGGCGGGCAGAGCGCCCAGATCCACCGACGCGCGGCCCAACAGCAGCCCCAGCAGGCGCGCGCACAGATCGCGCACATCGGCCGCGCGCTGGCGCATCAGCTCGTCGTCCAGGCCGTCGAACACACCGGCGTACATCGTGCACACGCTGTCCACCGCAGCCTCGGCCACAGCGCCGGCGTCGATGGCTTCGTCGATCTGCGCGCGCAGCACCGGGTCGTTCAGCATTTCGACCTGCCCGTCGAGGATCGCCGCTTCGCTCTCGCCCGCCTGTTCGCGGACGCGCGCGGCCATGGCCTGCGTCTGCGCGCAGAACTGCACGGCGGCCTGCTGCAAGCGCTGCTTTTCCGCCTGTGCGCCCGCATAGACGGCGCCGGTATAGTCCAGCGGCTCTTCGCGCACGCACACAATGCGCCCGATGCCCACGCCCGCCGAAGCGCCCAGCCCGTACAGGGTCATTGCCGCCCCCTCCTTTTGCGCCGTCTCACTCGCCCAGGCCGGACGCGATCGCCCGCAGCGCCGCATCCAGCGCCTCCTGCTCATCCGGGCCGCTGCACTGGATCTCGATCTCCGTCCCCTGCTTGATGCAGGCGGCCATCAGGTTCATGATGCTTTTGGCGTTCACCGTGCGCCCGTTGGCCGTGATATCAACTTCGCTCGCAAACGGCGCGATGGCTTTGATGAACACCTGCGCGGGGCGCAGATGCAGCCCCATGGGGTTGATGACCGTCGTCTTTGCAGATACCATAGCAGACTCTCCTTTGCTGGCAGACTGTCCCGCGCCGCCGCGCGCCCTCCCCGGCCGCGCGGCGCTTTGCGCTCTGGCGTAGGAAATAAGTTTGTGACAAACTATCTCTATTCTTAATTATATCATATTTGCAGGCGCAATTGGTAGAAAAGCGCGCTTTGCGCCGCATTTTTTATCGCGCCGGCCCGGGCTGCGCAAGCAGCGCCTCGATATCCGCGCGCGCGGGCAGGCCGTCCGAAAAGGCGGCGGCGCTGCCGGCCGCCGTGCCGAGGCGCAGCGCATGGGCAAAATCGCCCGTTTGCAGCCAGCCGGCCAAAAAGCCCGCGACCATGGAATCGCCCGCGCCGACCGAGTTCTTCACCCGGCCCGCCGGCGCAGGCGCGCGGCGGCATGCGCCCGTCTCGTCCAGCAAAAGCGCGCCGTCGCCCGCCATGCTCACCAGCACGTTGCGCGCGCCGCGCGCGTGCAGCTGCGCCGCGCACGCGGCGACGTCCTCCTGCGTACGCAGCGTGCGGCCAAAAATCGCCCCCAGCTCGATGTGGTTGGGCTTGATGAGGAACGGCCGGCAGGCCAGCGCGCTGCACAGCAGCGCCTGCTCGGCGTCCACCACGGCCAGCACCCCGCGGCCGTCCAAACGGCGGAGCATCTGCGCATAGGTATCCGGCGCAAGGCCCGCCGGCACGCTGCCCGCCAGCACCAGCACGTCGCCCGCGCGCAGCGCGTCCAGTTTTTCAAACAGCGCCTTTTGCGCGTCGGGCCCGATTGGCGGGCCGCCGGCGTTGATCTCCGTCTCCTCGCCGGCCTTGAGCTTCACGTTGATGCGCGTCATGCCCTGCCCAAGGCGAACGAAGTCCGTCTGCACGCCCTGCGCGCGCAGGTCTTCTTCCAGCGCGTCGCCCGTAAAGCCCGCAATAAAGCCCAGCGCCGTGCTCTCGACGCCGAGGCGGCGCAGCACAACGGACACGTTGACCCCTTTGCCGCCAAACTGCACAAACGCCCGCTTTGCGCGGTTCACTTCGCCGGGCGCCAGCCGGTCGACCTGCACCACATAGTCCACCGCCGGGTTGAGCGTCACCGTATACACCATTCGCCGTCGCCCCTTCCGCCAGGCTTCGTCCCGCTTCCCCGCACAAAGCCTCTTTTCAAAAAGCCGCCCGCCTCACTCCGCGTAAAACGGGAAGCGGGGAGTGAATAAGGAAAAATCGACAAGCCCCGCCGGGACTTGCCGATTTTTGGAGCAGATGATGGGAATCGAACCCACACGACCAGCTTGGAAGGCTGGAGTTCTACCACTAAACTACATCTGCAAAAACAACGCCTAGGAATGTTCCTTTATTATAGCGAAATCCCCCGGCTCTGTCAAGAAAAGCGGCCGCGGCCTGCGCAATCGGCGTGATGCGCGGGCCGCGGCCGTCTGTGTGAAGATTGGAAGTTTCAGTCCTTTACCACCGCCACGGCCTCGATCTCAATGGCCATGCCGTTGTTGAATTTCCCCACCTGCATCGTGCTGCGCGCGGGTGGGTCGTGCGGGAAATAGGCTTTGTACGTCTCGTTGAAAAGGTCAAACTGGTCGATGTCCGCCACGAACACCAGCGTTTTCACCACGTGCGCAAGGTCGGAACCCGCCTCTTCGAGGATCGCCGAGAGATTTTTCATGATCGCATGGGTCTGTGCGACGATGTCTCCCGGGGCAATCAGCTGCTGTGTGTTCGGATCGGTTGCCGTGACGCCGGCGGTAAAAACCAAATCTCCCACGCGAAACGCCTGCGAATACCATCCGCCGGGGCGCGCCGCACGGTCGGTCTCAATTTTGATTTTTTCCATACGGACGTCCTCCCTTTCACTGGCCCTGCGCACGTTTTTTATTCTTGTGCTCGAAGAAATAGTATGCGGGCAGGCCCGTCGCCAGCGCCACAACGCTCGCGATGGTAGACGCGGCAGAAGAGCTCATAAAGGTGGAAACGAGCAGGATGCCGTTTGCCAGAATGGCGATCACCGTCATGACCTTCCACGCGGGGCAGCGCCAGCCGGGCTGATACGTCGCCTTTTTGTGGTGTACGAACAGCGTGCAGAACACCAGCATGTTCTTGACAAGGCAGATGAACGTGAAGTAACCGAGCAGGTCGTTGATGCCGGAAACGCACACCAGGATGATCGCATAACCCGCCTGCGCGATCAGCGCGAAGGAGGGCGTGTTGAACTTGGGATGCACTTCGGCAAAGCGGTGGTACCACAGGCCGTCCTTCGCCATGGCGTACTCGAGGCGGGGCTGGTACATCGTCGCGCCCGACATCGAACCCGTGATCACCAGGATAGCCAGCAGCGCCGTCACAACGCCGGCCGCCGCACCCACCATGGGGATCTTCGAAAACGCCAGCGCAATGGGTGCCGTGGAAGCCGCCAGTTCGTCGATGGGGATCAGGCCGGCCGCAATGGTGGACAGGCCCGCATACAGCAAAATCACGATGATGATGCAGTAGATCATGACCTTCGGCATCGTTTTGTGCGGGTCTTTCACCTCGCCCGTCATATAACATGCGCCGATGGCGCCGTCATAGCTCCAGGTCGTGGCAGCAATGCCGGCCAGCAGCGCCGCCGCGCCGGTCGCCGCGCCCGCCATGGGCGCCGCGGTGAGCAGCTCGCCCTTGATGAAGAACAAACCGACGCCGATCAAAATGAAGAACGGCAACATCTTCAGGCTGGTGATGAACGCCTGGAAACGCGCGCCCGCCTCCACGGAGCGGTAATGCAGCGTGGTGAAAATCAAAATGATGGCGATGGCCACGATGTTGATGATCAGCTGGCTGTTCATACCGGGGATGAAAAACGCCAGATAGTTGGCGATGGCAAGGCTCATCACCGAGCAGGTGCACGGGTCGGTAGCCCAGAAAGCCAACCATCCGTTCAGGAACGCAACGGGGCGCCAGCCCGCTTCCTTCAGCCAGATGTACTGCCCGCCGTCCTCCGGATAGGCCGACGCCAATTCGGCGTACAGCAGGTTCTGCGGGATCATGATCAAACCGCCGATCACGAACGCAAGGATCAGAATGGTCGCCGAGCCGGATTTGTTCGCGACGTCCGAAAGCGAAGAGAAAATGCCGGAGCCCACGGTGGTGCCGACCGCCACGGCAAGCGCGGCGCCCAGCCCGAGTTTTCGCTTCAGCTCGCCCTGCGGCTTCGCTGTCTCTGTGTTTTTACCCATGAGAATACCTCCTTTGTCAATGGATGCGCTTGCGATTACTGCGCGGTGAAACCGCCGTCCACCATCAAATGCGTACCGGTGATGAAGGACGCCTCTTCGCTGGCGAGGAACGCCACGGCATACGCAATGTCGATGGGCTGGCCCAGACGCTTGAGCGGATAGCTCGCCACCAGGCGCTTCACTTCGCCCTCATAGTTGCCCGAGCGCGACATATCCTTGACGAACGCCGGCGTCTCCGTACCGGAGGGGCACACCACGTTCACACGGATGCCGAACGGCGCAAGCTCCAGCGCAAGGCTCTTCGCGAACTGGATGACGCCGCCCTTGGAGGAGTTGTACGCCAGGCTTTCCACGCAGCCCACGATGCCCAGCTCGCTGCCGGTGCAGATGATCGCGCCGTGCCCGCTCTTTTTCAAAAGGGGGAGCGCATACTTGGCGCACAGGAAATACCCCTTGAGATTGACGCGCATCACTTTGTCCCACTCTTCCTCTGTGGTGTCCCAGAGGGTCTTGCTCAGCGAATAGGCCGCGTTGTTGAACAAAACGTCCACAACGCCGTATTTCTCTTCCACCATGTCGAAGAGGGCTTTCACCTGCGCGCTGTCGCTGACGTCTGTGCGGCAGAATACAGCCTTTCCGTTCAGCTGCTCCTCCAGCGCGCGGCCGCGCGCTTCGTCAAGGTCCGCAATGACGACCTGCGCGCCGCGCTCAACGAACAGGCGCACCGTCGCCTCGCCAATTCCGCTTGCGCCGCCCGTGATGACGGCCACATAGTTTTTCAGATCCATAACCATGCCTCCCTGTTTACAAAGATTCCGATTCCTTCCGCGCATTGCTTAAAACGTAATTAATACGTTTTAATTTATGATTTAATTATATGCCGCGTTTGCAAGGCTGTCAATCATGATATCAACCAAATCGTGGTGGGTTTTTTCGTCAATTTCACAGAGTTTTCCCGCCGCCTTCTCCCTTGCATCTCCCATAAAAAGCATTTATAATGATTAATAGAATTCATTACTGCAAAGAGACGGGAGACGGACCCCATGAAAAGAGCTACCTCCAAAGATGTCGCACGGCTGGCCGGCGTTTCGCAGACCACGGTGTCCTTTGTCATCAACAATACGCCCGGCGTCTCTCTGTCCGACGAGACGCGGCGCAAAGTGTTGGAGGCCGCTCAGAAGCTGCAATACATCCCCAATTCCTTTGCCAAGGGGCTCAAAACGCACCAGTCGAAGCTGTTGGGCGTATTTCTTCCCTCGATGGATAACCCCTTTTACCCGATGCTGATGAAATACATCGAGCGCTATACCGCAGGGCGCGGCTACAACGTGCTTTTGTGCTGCACGTACCGCAACCCCGAACGGGAGCACGCCTATCTGGACCTGTGCATGGAAAAGCAGGTGGACGGCATTATCTATCTGTTTACGCCCAACTGGATCAAGCGGGTCGTACAGATTGCCAGCACGCTGCCCGTCGTCCTGATCAGCGAAAAGTCGGACGACGTCCCGCTGAACACCATCAGCCTGAACGGCCTGCGCTGCGGCCAGCTGATGGCGCAGCATCTTCTCGATTTGGGCCACCGGCGCATCGCCTATATCATGAGCTCGGTCACCTCCGTCTCGCTGACGCGCCAGAAGCGTCTGGAGGGCATCCGCGGCGCCATTCGGGAGGCGGGCCTGCCGGATGAAACGCTGCGCGTGTACACCGAGCCGGCGAGCGCGCTGGAGCATTCGGAGGCGGAAGCCGGCTACGCCGCGATGCAGCAGCTCTTGCAGGAAAACTGGGCCACCGCCGTCATCGGCGTCAACGACCAGGTTGCTTTCGGCGCGCTGTCCTGCGCGCTGAACACGCCCGGCATCCAGGTGCCGCGCGATATCTCCATCGGCGGCTTTGACAACATCTATTTATCGGAAATGGCGCACCCGCGACTGACCACGGTGGATTACTGCAACGAATCGCTGTGCCAGCTCGCCGTGGACATGGTGCTCAACCGCTCCGGCGGGGCTGGCGGGCTGAAGCTCACCAGCGAACCGCAGTTTCTGGCCCGCGAATCCACAGGGCCTTCCCCCGCATAAATTGCAAAGAGGCCATGCCTTCAGCCGAAGGCACGGCCCCTTTTTGCATGTCCCTCTTGCGCCGGTCACAGGATCTGCGGGCGCAAAAACTGCCCGCAGCCCGGCGCCTGACAGATCCTGCCGTCCTGCCAGACGGCCTTGCCGCGCACCCAGGTGGCCTTGATGCGGCACGAGAAGGTGCGCCCCTCGTGCGCAAAACCCGTGTCACAGCTCTTGGAAAGGCTGTTTTTGCGGCTGTACACCCAGGGGGAATCGAGGTCCGCCAGATAGAAATCGGCGTCCGCGCCCACGCGCAGCGCTCCCTTGCGGTGCGCAAGGCCGAAGCGTTTCGCGGCGTTTTCCGCGGTGAACGCCGCAAAGCGCTGCAACGTCATCCCGCGCTTTTTCACGCCTTCCTCCAGCAGGAGCGGAATGGCGATGTCGATCTCCGGCGCGCCGCAGGCCGCCGCGCGCGGCCCCTCCTCGGGCATCTTTTCCCGCGCAAGATACGGCGCGTGGTCGGTTCCGAGATAGTCGATCGAGCCGTCCAGCACATAGTCCCACAAGCGCTCCATGCGCGCGCGTGTGCGCAGCGGCGGATTGATCTTGGCAAACGTCCCCAGCGCCGCGCTGTCCTGTGCGTTCAGCGTCAGATAATGCGCGCAGGTCTCGACCGTCACGTCGACGCCGCATTCCTTCGCATGCCGGATCAGCGCCGCGCCCTCTGGAATCGACATGTGGCAGATATGCAGCCGGCAGCCCGTCAGGCGCGCGAGCAGCAGCAGCGTGTTGATCGCGGTCAGTTCCGCCTGCCACGGCCGGCTGGCGTCGTGCAGGGAGAGGCTCCACGGCTGGCGCGCGCACGCCTCGCCAAAGCGCCGCACCATACCGGCGTGTTCGGCATGCGCGCCGAAAATGCCGCCCATCTGCGCGACTGCCTGCATCTCCCGCAGCTGGTCGTACTCGTCGGACCACGCGAAATCCGGCCCGGCGTCGACCGTGAAGGCCTTGTAGGCCACGCAGCCCAGCTCCTGCAAACGGCGCAGTTCGCCGATGTTGTCCGGCATCGCCGAACCCCACAGCGCATAGTCGATCAGCGAACCCTTTTCCGCGCGCTCCTTTTTCATAAGGAACGTCTCCTCGTTCCAAACGGGCGGCTGCGTGTTCGGCATGTCCAGCACGGTGGTGAAGCCGCCGCTTGCCGCCGCAGCCGTCCCGTGCGCAAAGTCTTCGCGCCATTCGGCGCCCGGGTCGAAGAAATGCGGATGCGTATCGATCGCGCCGGGCAGCGCGACGCCCCCCTGCGCGTCCGTCATCCGCGGCGCCTTTTCCGGCGGCTCCCCGCGGCCCAGCGCGCAGATTTTTCCCTCGTCCACAGCCAGCCAGCCGTGGAACGTCTCTCGCGGCGTCACGATCAGCGCATTGTGTAAAATGAACTCGGCCTGCATCCTGTGCGCCTCCTTTCAAAGTTCCTGTCTGCGCATCATGCCGCGCAGCGGCGTTTTTGCAAGGCTTTCGAACGGCTCCTTCGCCGCCTCTGCCACGCGGTCGGCCGCCCGCTGCGCGTCGCGCGCCACCTGCTTTTCATCCACGGTCAAAACGCGGAAATCCTCTACCAGCACGCGCCCGTCCACCAGCACCATCTCCACTTCGCTGCCCTTTGCCGAATAGACGAGATTGGGCACGATGTTGCGCACCGGCGCCTGGATGACCGGCATCAGGCACGGCTGCGTGAGGTCGATGACGATCAGATCGGCTTTCTTGCCCGTTTCGATCGACCCGATCTCGCCGCCGAGCCCGATGGCGCGCGCCGCCTCGATGGTGGCCATGCGCAGCACTTTCCACGCGGGGAACACCGCCGGGTCGCGCGCTTTGCACTTGTTGAGGATGGCCGTAAATTTCATTTCATTGAACATATTGTTGCAGTTGTTGCCGGGCGCCTGATCGGAGCCGAGCGCCAGCCGTTCGCTGACGGACAAAAACTGCGCGGCCGGCGGGACGATGCCGTCGATGATGGCGATGCTGCCGCTGCACAGCACCATGCCGGCGCCGCGCTGCGCCACCAGCTTCGTCTCCTCGTCCGTCGCCTCCGTCAGATGCACGGCCATCAGCCGCTCGTCCAGGTACCCGAGCGAGTCGAGGAAGGGGATCGGCCGCATGCCGTAGCGCTGGCGGATCTGGCCGACTTCCCTGTCGCCCTGGCAGACGTGCATGTGGATGCCCGTGTCCAAACGGCGGGCTGCGTCGCGGATCTCCAAAAGCAGCTCTTTGCTGCACATATCGGCTCCCTGCGGCCCCAGCATACAGGTGATGCGCCCGTTCTCCCGGCCGTGCCATTGCTCGATCAAATCGAGATTCCGTTTGAACTTTTTCTCGCCCTGCGCCGGGTCGAAGCGGTACAGCTCGCCCACCGCCGTCTCCGACTTTTCTGGCAGTTCGCTGATCAGTTCCGCCACGCGCGCCCTTGCGCCGATCGTCACATAATTCTGCACAAGGCGCGTCATGGGCGTGTCGAAATCGCAGAACGTCGTCGTCCCCGCTTTGACCGCCTCCAGGATGTTCAGCATGGAGCCCTTCTGCACGGCGTCCTCGTCGCGGCGCAGCACCTCTTCAAACGGCCAGATCCCCTGCTGCATCCAGTTGTGCATATCCTGCGCCACGCCGCGGATCAGCGCGTCGCCCGTATGGATGTGCGCGTCGATCAGGCCGGGCATCACCGCTTTGTATTTCGCGTCGATCACCCGGTGCGCGTCAAAATCGCGCAGCACCTGCGCGGTGGGGCCCACCGCGGCGATCCTGTCGCCGAGCACGCCCACCGCGCCGTCCTCAATCACGCCCACGCCCGCACCACGCATCGTCAACACCACGGCGTGCACGAACAGCAGGTCCAGCATTTTTGCCATATGCTCTTCCCCCTCACAGCGTCTCGCTGTCGGCCGCCTGCAAAAGCGTATTCGCCAAAACCTGCACGCCGGCCGCCAGATCTTCTTTTGTGGTGAACTCCTCCGGGCAATGGCTGACGCCCTCGTTGGAACTGCGCAGAAAGATCATTCCCATCGGCATCAGCCGCGACATGTTCATCGAGTCGTGCGCCGGGAAGCTGACCATCTGCCGATGCGGGATATTCAGCGCGCCGGCCGCAGCCTCCATCATCTGCATCAGGCGCGGCGAAGAGGGCGCCGGCGCCAGGTCGCAGGTGCTGTGCACCGACCACGTCAGGCCCCGCTTTTCGCACTGCGCGCGGGTAAAGGCCATCAAGTCGTCGTACAGGGCCGTCCAATGCTGCGTGTCGCTGGCGCGGAAGTCCACCGGCACCACGCACCGGTCGGCGATGATGTTGTGCTCGCCGGGATGCGCCTCGATGTACCCCACCGTCCCGCGCGAATCCACACCGCCGTCGCGCGCCAGACGTTCCACTTCACAGGCGACGGCGGCGGCCGCCGCCATAGCGTCGTGGCGGTCCTTCATCGCCATGCCGCCCGCATGCGCCTGTACGCCGTGGATCGTGATGTAAAACTGCTTGATGCCGGCGACGGCGCTGACCACCGCCAGCGGCAGGCCTTCATCCAGCAGATAGCGGCCCTGCTCGATGTGCATTTCCACGAACGCCGCATAGCGGGACGGGTCGATCTTGCTGTCGGCGATGCGGTCGGGGTCGGTGCCCATGCCGAATTCCCGCATGGCGTCGCACAGCAGCTGCCCGGTCTGACGGTGGCGCAGCGTCCTTGCGTAATCGTCCGGCAGCATGCCGCACATCGCCTTGCTGCCAAAGGTGCCGCCCAAAAACTGGCTCGCCTCTTCGTTGATAAACGCCACCATTTCCAAGGGACGCCTGGGCCTGTACGCGCCGGCGCGGATGGAACTGAGCGCTTCCAGCGCGCCCATCACGCCGGCAAGGCCGTCGAAATACCCGCCCTGCGGCACCGTGTCAAGGTGCGAGCCGCTGAGCACGGCCGCCGCGTCAGGGTCCGTGCCCTCCAGCCGCGCAAACACGTTGCCGACCGTGTCGATGCGGACGGTCAGTCCCTCTTCGCGCGCCCAGGCGCACAAAAGCTCCACCGCCTGCTTATAAGCCGGTTCCCACGCGAAGCGGCTGATGCCGCCACGCGGGTCGGCGCCGATGGCGCCGATCTTGTGCAGCCGGTCCCACAGTCTGTCGGCATTGATCGAGACCATTTTGTTCATACGCATGCTCCTTTGCTGTGAATTTTAAACGCGCGGAATTAATCGTTCAATTAATACGTGTTAATTATAACAAAATCACTTTTCTCCGTCAATCGGCGCAGCGCAGACTTGTGCGAAACGCCGAGGAAATTTATGCAATTTTCTAAACGCTGCGCGCAGAAAAGGGCGCGGCGCTCTATAGAGCACCGCGCCCTTTGCAGTAAACCCCGGCGTATCGCCGTTACCCCAGCGTCAGCTGCGCTTCAAAGCGCTTTTTGCCTTCGCTCTCGCCGGCGATGTACCAGCCGTCCTGTACCTCGGCGCGCAGAAGGTCCATCTCTTCACCGAGGGCCAGCTCGTTGTGATAGGCCACCGCCAGGCGGCGCACGCCGCGCGCCAGCAACGTTTCAGCCGGCACTGCGTCGCACACTGCGTCCGCATAGCGCGTGTTGTTCATGTGGCCGTTGACGTCGCAGTAGGTATAGCCCGCGCGCACGGCGCCGACCTTCTGCGCGGGCGCTTTGCGGATGGCGATGTCCAGCGCGCGCTGCGGCGGCAGGTCCGTCGGCAGCCGCATGCCCTCGATGGGCTGGCGCAGGATGCGGTGCGTGTCGGCGTTCACCAGCACCCAGCGGCTGTCCACCGTGCAGCACAGCTCGCCCTGCTCGTCGATGAAATCGCACAGGCGGTGGAACACGGCGCGCACGGGGCTGAACGGCCGCGTCTCGAGGCGCAAAGTCTGGCCCGTCGTCATCGGGCGGTAGCACTCCATCGCCAGCTTCGCCATCAAAAAAGCGGTGTGCGTGCCGGCATAAAACGCCGCGTCCATGCCCAGGCTGTCGCAGTGGTCGGTGGCGATCTGCTGCGCGCGGCGCAAAATGGCCCCCGGCGTCATGTGGCGGTTCGCGTCGGCCTCCCAGTCGAACACGCGGAAGGTCTCCGCGTAAAAATCAATCCTCTTCTGTTCCATGTTGTCTCCCTCCCGCGGCGCGCTTTGCCTGCGCGGCCAGCGCGTCGAACTGCCGCTCGATCTCCGGCGCGTCCAGCGCCAGCGTGCGGCCCGCAAGATAGCACAGCGAACTGTCTGGCCCGATGTCCCCGAACGTCACGCGCACGGCGCACAGCGCCTGCGTGCGCAAACCGAAGCGCTCGTTCATCCGCTTGGAGCCGTATTTCCCGTCGCCCAGAACGGGCGCGCCCAAAAAGGCCAGGTGCGCGCGGATCTGGTGCGTGCGCCCCGTGACAAGGCCGATGCGGCACAGCGCCAGCGGCCCCGCCGTGCGCAGCACCGCCACGTCCGTGACGATCTGCTTATAGCCCGGCGCCGCCCCGGCGCGCACCTGCACGCGGTTGCCCTTTTCAAAATGCCGCAGCCATGCCGTGTGACGGCCCTTTGGCGGCACGCCGCAGGTGATGGTCAGGTACTCCTTGCGCACCAGGTCGTCCCGGATGACGGCGTTCATGTCGCGCAAGGCGGCGTAGTCCTTCGCGGCCAGCACAAGGCCCTCGGTGCCGCGGTCCAGCCGGTTGCACAGCGCCGGGCGGAACGCGGCCTCCGCGGCCGGGTCGTACTCGCCCTTTGCCTGCAAATAGGCGCAGAAGCGGTCGACAAGGCTGTCGTCGCCCGTCCGGTCAGAGTGGCACAGAAGATGCGGGGGCTTGTACAGCGCCGCGATGTGCGCGTCCTCGTAGACGATGTCCGGCGGGAGGCTTTTTTTGCGCGGCGGCTCGGGCGCGGGCGCAGCGAAAAATTCGTCGTTGATATACAGCTCCACCACATCGCCTTCGCGCAGGCGCGCCTCGGGCGCGGCGCGCTTGCCATTCACCTTCACGCGCCGGTTGCGGAAGCTCTTGTACAAAAGCGAGGGCGGCAGGCCGTGCGTCACGCTTTCGACAAAGCGCGAAAGGCGCGCGCCCTCCTGGTTTTTTCCCGCAACAAAGCGCTTCAAGGCCGCTCCTCCCCTCTTTCTGCCCGGCGCCGGGTCATATCGTCATGAACAGACGCTCGTATTTAAAGATACGGGATTTTTGCCGGATTGTCAAGAAATGCCGCCCGCTGCGCGGCGCATTTTCCTGTTGCATTTTACAACCATAAGTAGTAAAATGTTCACAGTGAACCAATCGCACCCGTGAACGGCGGCCGCAGCGCGGCCGGCCCCGGCGCGGATACGCAAGGAGGCCCTATGGATTTCAAGCTCGTATCGCATTACCAGCCCACGGGCGACCAGCCCGAGGCCATCGCCCGGCTGATCGACGGCGTATTGCAGGGCGACCGCGCCCAGACGCTGATGGGCGTCACCGGCTCGGGCAAAACGTTCACGATGGCGAACGTCATCGCCGCTTTGAACCGTCCCACGCTGGTGCTGGCGCACAACAAAACGCTGGCGGCGCAGCTGTGCACCGAGTTCAAAGAGTTTTTCCCGGAAAACGCGGTGGAGTATTTCGTCTCCTACTACGACTATTACCAGCCGGAGGCGTACATCCCCTCCACCGACACCTATATTGAAAAGGACAGCGCCATCAACGACGAGATCGACCGGCTGCGCCACTCGGCCACGGCGGCCCTGTCGGAGCGGCGCGACGTCATCATCGTGGCCAGCGTCTCGTGCATCTATTCGCTGGGCGACCCCATCGACTACCGCAGCATGGTCATCAGCCTGCGTACCGGCATGCAGATGAGCCGCGACGAGCTGACGGGCCGCCTTGTGAACTTGCAGTACGAGCGCAACGACGTGAATTTCGTGCGCAACAAGTTCCGCGTGCGCGGCGACATCGTCGAGATTCATCTGGCCTACGCCGACAACGTGGCCATCCGCGTCGAGTTCTTCGGCGACGAGATCGACCGCATCAGCGAGGTGAACCCCCTGACGGGCGAGCGCATCGCACAGGTGCGCCATGTGGCCATCTTCCCCGCCAGCCACTACATCGTCTCGGGCGAGAAGATGCGCGCGGGGCTTGCGCGCATCCGCACCGAGCTGGACGCGCAGGTGGAGACGTTCCGCAAGGAGGGCAAGCTGCTGGAGGCGCAGCGCATTGCCCAGCGCACGAACTACGACATCGAGATGTTACAAGAGGTGGGCACCTGCAAGGGCATCGAAAACTATTCGGCCGTATTGAGCGGCCGCGCGCCGGGCTCGACGCCCACGACCCTGCTGGACTATTTCCCCGACGACTTTTTGCTGTTCGTGGACGAGAGCCACGTGATGCTGCCGCAGCTGCGCGCGATGTACGGCGGCGACTACGCCCGCAAGAAGAGCCTTGTGGACTACGGCTTCCGCCTGCCCTCCGCATTCGACAACCGCCCGCTGAAATTTGAGGAGTTCGACGCAAAGCTCAACCAGATGGTGTTCGTGTCCGCCACGCCGGGCGAGTACGAGCGCGAGCACTCCAGCCAGATCGTCGAGCAGGTCATCCGCCCGACGGGCCTTTTGGACCCGCGCGTCGTCGTGAAGCCCGTCGAAGGGCAGATCGAGGATCTGCTGGGCGAGATCAACACGCGCACGGCGCGCGGCGAGCGCGTGCTGGTGACGACGCTGACGAAGAAGATGGCCGAGGATTTGACCGACTTTCTCAGCGAGCACGGTGTGAAAGTGAAGTACATGCACCACGAAGTGGACACGTTCGAGCGCGTGGAGCTGATGCGCGATCTGCGCAAAGGCGCCATCGACGTGATCGTGGGTATCAACCTGCTGCGCGAGGGGCTGGACCTGCCGGAGGTGTCGCTTGTTGCCATCCTCGACGCCGACCGCGAGGGCTTTCTGCGCAGCGAGACCAGCCTGATCCAGACCATCGGCCGCGCGGCGCGCAACGCGGACGGCTGCGTCATCATGTACGCCGACGCCGTCACGCCCTCGATGGAGCGCGCCATCTTCGAGACCGAGCGCCGCCGCGCCATCCAGACGGCTTATAACGAGGCACACGGCATCGTGCCCAAAACGATCGTCAAGGAGCTGGCCGATTCGAGCGTGCTGGAGATCAGCCGCAAGGGTGCGGACGACGAAAAGCCCGACCGCCGCCTGAGCCGCGCCGAGTGCCAGCAGAAGATCGAGCAGCTGACGCGCGAGATGAAGGAGGCCGCCAAGATCCTCGAGTTCGAGCACGCGGCCTTCCTGCGCGACCGCATTGAAAAACTTCGCAAGCAAATGGAGAAAAAGACGAAATTATGATCAACGACAAAATCATCATCAAGGGCGCGCGCGAGCACAACCTGAAAAACCTCGACGTCACGCTGCCGCGCGACAAGCTGATCGTGATGACGGGCCTGTCCGGCTCGGGCAAATCGAGCCTTGCGTTCGACACGATCTACGCCGACGGCCAGCGCCGCTATATGGAGAGCCTTTCGAGCTACGCGCGCCAGTTTTTGGGCCAGATGGAAAAGCCGGACGTGGACGAGATCAGCGGCCTGTCCCCCGCCATTTCCATCGACCAGAAGACCACCTCGAAGAACCCGCGCTCCACGGTGGGCACCGTCACCGAGATTTACGACTATCTGCGCCTTCTGTATGCGCGCATCGGCATCCCGCACTGCCCAGTGTGCCACCGTCCCATCAGCCAGCAAACCGTCGACCAGATGGTGGACGAGATCTGCAAACTGCCCGAGGGCACGCGCTTTCAGGTGATGGCGCCCGTGGTGCGCGGGCGCAAGGGCACGCAGCAGAAGGAATTTGAGGCCGCGCGGCGCGCGGGCTATGCCCGCGTGCGCGTGGACGGCAATCTGTACGACCTCGACGAAGAGATCACGCTGGACAAAAACCGCAAACACAACGTGGACATCATCGTCGACCGCCTTGTGATGAACGAGGGCGTGCACAGCCGCCTGGCCGATTCACTGGAGACGGCCATCGGCCTGACGGGCGGGCTTGTGACGATCGACGTCATCGGCGGCGACGAGATGATGTTCAGCCAGAGCTACGCCTGCCCGGAGCACGGCGTGTCCATCAACGAGCTGGAGCCGCGCATGTTCTCGTTCAACAACCCCTTCGGCGCGTGCGAGAAGTGCACGGGCCTGGGCACGTTCATGCGCGTGGACGCGGACCTCATCCTGCCCAACCGCGAACTGTCCATCCGCGAGGGCGCCATCAAGGCCAGCGGCTGGTACTACGCGCCCGGCTCGGTGAGCGAGATGTATTACAAAGCGCTGGGCCGCCGCTACGGCTTTACGCTGGACACGAAGATCGCCGACATGAGCGAAGAGGCCGTGCACGCCATTTTGTACGGCACAAACGGCGAAAAACTGGAGATGACGCGCGAAACCGACCGCGGCTCCGGCAAATACTACAACGATTTCGAGGGCATCGTGAACAACCTCGAACGGCGCTTCCGCGAGACAAGCAGCCAGTGGATGAAGGACGAGATCGCCGGCTTCATGAGCGGCGTGGAATGCCCGGACTGCCACGGCGCGCGCCTCAAGCCCACGAGCCTTGCCGTGACGGTGGGCGGCGTGAACATCAGCGATTTCACGCGCATGAGCGTGCGCGAGGAGCTGGATTTCATCAACAAGCTGGAGCTGAGCGCGCGCGACCACATGATCGCCGACGGCATTTTGAAAGAGATCCGCGAGCGGCTGGGCTTTTTGCAGAACGTGGGCCTCGAGTACCTGACGCTCGCGCGCAGCGCGTCGACCCTGTCCGGCGGCGAGAGCCAGCGCATCCGCCTGGCCACGCAGATCGGCAGCGCGCTGACGGGCGTGTTGTACGTGCTGGACGAGCCGAGCATCGGCCTGCACCAGCGCGACAACGAAAAGCTGATCGCCACGCTCAAGCGCCTGCGCGATCTGGGCAATACGCTGATCGTCGTGGAGCACGACGAGGACACGATGCGCGCGGCCGACTGGATCGTCGACATCGGGCCCGGCGCGGGCGTGCACGGCGGCGAGCTGGTGGCCGAGGGCACGGTGAAGGACATCTGCGCCGAGCCGCGCAGCGTCACCGGGCAGTACCTCTCAGGCAAAAAGCAGATCGAAGTACCCGCGCAGCGCCGCAAGGGCAACGGGCATTTCCTCGAGATCCTGGGCGCAAAGCAGAACAACCTGCGCAATATCGACGTCAAGATCCCGCTGGGCGTGATGACGTGCGTGACGGGCATTTCCGGCTCGGGTAAATCCAGCCTGATCAACGAGATCCTGTACAAGCGCCTCTCGGCCGAACTGAACCACGCGCGCGTGCGCCCCGGCGCGCACCGCGGCATGCGCGGGCTGGAATACGTGGACAAGGTGATCGGCATCGACCAGTCGCCCATCGGGCGCACGCCGCGCTCGAACCCCGCCACCTACACGGGCGTGTTCACCGACATCCGCGCGCTGTTCGCCCAGACGCAGGACGCCAAAATGCGCGGCTACGGGCCGGGGCGTTTCTCGTTCAACGTCAAGGGCGGTCGGTGCGAGGCGTGCGAGGGCGACGGCATTTTGCAGATCGAAATGCACTTTTTACCGGACATCTATGTGCCGTGCGAGGTGTGCAAGGGCGCGCGCTACAACCGTGAGACGCTGGAGGTCAAATACCGCGACAAGAACATCCACGACGTGCTGGAGATGACCGTGGAGGAGGCGTGCGCCTTCTTTGAGAACATCCCGCGCATCCACCGCAAGCTGAAGACGCTTTTGGACGTGGGCCTCGGCTATATCAAGCTGGGCCAGAGCGCGACGACGCTGTCGGGCGGCGAAGCACAGCGCGTGAAGCTGGCGCTGGAGCTGGCCAAGCGCGAGACGGGGCAGACCGTCTACATCCTGGACGAGCCCACCACCGGCCTGCACATGGCCGACGTGCACAAGCTGGTGAAGGTGCTGGACAAGCTCGTCGAGGGCGGCAACACGGTTATCGTCATCGAGCACAACCTCGACGTCATCAAACGCGCCGACCACATCATCGACCTCGGCCCCGAGGGCGGCGTGAACGGCGGGCTCATCGTGGCGCAGGGCACGCCGGAACAGGTGGCCGAAAACCCCGCCTCGTTCACGGGCCAGTTCTTAAAGCCGCTGCTCGCGCGCGCCGCCAAAGCGCGCGGCAGCGCAAAAAAGGCAAAAGCCGGACGCTGAAGCCCGGCGCGCCGGATGCAGCAGGCAGCAAAACAGGCAGGAAGCTGCGGGCAAGCGCCCGTTTTCCTGCCTGTTTTTATTCTTATCTTAACACTACGATCACTCGGGAAAATAACTTTTCCTGTCAAAGCTGACCAATTCCCATTCGATGCCTTCTGAGTCCTTAAAAAAACAAAGCGTAGTAATCCGGGCAATACTCGGGATAGTACCGGGGTGCGTGTATGATGGTTGCCGGGATTTCCTTTATTATTTCGCAGTATCGGTGTACAAGGGGCTACGGCGGTTTTCGGACGCGCCATGCAGCGTCACTGGCTTTGTCATCCTCCTTGCCTGCCGTCAGGCAGGCTGCGTCGTCTTTCGCGCCACCGGCGCCGCCTGGCGGCCGAAAACTCCGAAGGACCGCTGGGCGCGCCCACGGGTGGGCTGGCAAGGCCGCAGGGCGAGAGCAGGCTGACGCCTGCCGAGCCCGAGAACGCAGCCAGCGTGCCTGTGGGCAC
>DXGT01000035.1 GCA_019113785.1 Candidatus Ruthenibacterium merdigallinarum
CCAGCGGTCCTTCGGAGTTTTCGGCCGCCAGGCGGCGCCGATGGCGCGAAAGACGACGCAGCCTGCCTGACGGCAGGCAAGGAGGATGACAAAGCCAGGGGCGCTGCATGGCGCGTCCGAAAACCGCCGTAACCCCTTGTACACCGATACAAGAATTTTTTCAAAGAATTTTCCCCGGAAGGAAGTGAGCTGCCATGGCCTGCGAAGTGCGCCTCTCCGTGCGCGCGCTGGTGGAATTCGTCTGGCGTCACGGCTCCATCGACAGCCGCTTTTCCGGCTTTGACCGCGCGAACGAGGGCAGCCGCATCCACCGCAAGCTGCAAAAAAATGCGGGCGAGGAATACCAGGCGGAGGTCGTTTTCAAGGGCGAGCGCACGGTGGACGGCGTGCACTACCGGCTGGAGGGGCGCGCGGACGGCGTCATCCGCCGCGGCGGCGATGTGACGGTCGACGAGATCAAGACGACCGCCGCGCCCGCCGAGCTGCTGACCGAGGATTTCGAGCCGCTGCACTGGGCGCAGGCCAAGTGTTACGGCGCGCTTTTGTGCGCACAGGAGGGCCTTCCGGGCGTGACGGTGCAGATCACCTACTACCAGATCGACACCGACGAGATCATCCGCCACCGGCGCTGGTACGAAGCGCACGCGCTGGAGGAGTTCCTGTTGCAGACGCTGCATCTGTACGCCCCGTGGGCCGAGATGCAGCGTGCCTGGCAGGAGGTGCGCACCGAGAGCCTGCGCGCGCTGACGTTCCCCTTTGCGCAGTACCGCCCCGGGCAATACGCGCTGGCGGGCGGCGTGTACCGCGCCGTGCGCGACAAAAAGCGCCTGCTGGCGATGGCCCCCACCGGCATCGGCAAAACGGCTTCCACACTGTTCCCCGCCCTGAAGGCCATGGGCGAGGGCTGCGGCGAGCGCATTTTTTACCTGACGGCGAAAACCGTCACCCGGCAGGCCGCGCTGGACGCGCTGTGCCACATGCGCCGCCACATGGAGGAGACGGGCGGCGCGCTGCGCGCAAAATGCGTTGTGCTGACGGCGAAAGACAAAATTTGCCCGCTGGAGCAGCGCGTCTGCTCGCCGCAGGCCTGCCCGCGCGCCGACGGCTACTACGACCGCATCAACGCCGCTTTGTATCGCTTTTTGCAGCAGCGCGACGTCTTTTCGCGCGAGGAGATTCTCGCTTTCGCCGAGGCCGAGCGCCTGTGCCCGTTCGAGCTTTCGCTCGACCTTGCCAACTGGTGCGACTGCATCGTGTGCGACTACAACTACCTGTTCGACCCCGTCGTCAGCCTCAAGCGCTTTTTTGCCGAAGGCGGCGATTTCGTCTTTCTCATCGACGAGGCGCACAACCTTGTGGATCGCGCGCGGGACATGTATTCGGCGCGCCTTGAAAAATCGGCCTTCTACGCCTGCAAGAAGGCGCTGGGCAAAACGGCGCGCCGCCTGACGGGCGCGCTGACAAAGTTGAACAGCGGCTTCCTCTCGCTGCGCCGGCGCTGCGAGGAGGCTGGCGGGCGGCGTCTGCTTTTGCCTGCGGGCGACGACCTCGCCAAGCTGCTGATGCGCTTTTGCGCCGAAGCGGAGGACTATCTGGACGAACACCGCGAAGGCGCCTTACACGACGCGCTGCTGGCCGTGTATTTCGACGCGCGGTTTTATCTGCGCATCTGGGAGCTGTACGACGAGCGCTTCACCACGCTGGTGACGCTCTCCGGCTCCGACGTGGCCGTGGAGCTGCTGTGCCTGGACGCGTCCGAATTTCTGGATGCGTCGCTGGCGCTGGGGCGCGCGGGCGTGCTGTTCAGCGCCACGCTCTCGCCCGCCGAATATTTCCTGCGCACGTTGGGCCTTGGCGAAAACGCACAGCATATCGCGCTGCCGAGCCCCTTTGACCCGAACCGCCTGTGCCTGCTGTGCGCGGATTCGATCAGCACGAAATACGCCGACCGCGCACACACGCTGGACGAGGTCTGCCGCATGATCGAGGCGGCCGTGCGCGCCAAAAAAGGCAATTATCTCGTCTTTTTGCCCTCGTACCAATATCTCTCGCTTGTCAGCGCGCGCTTTTCCGAGCTGTTTCCCGACATCGAGACGGCCGTGCAGCAGCCCGGTATGGACGAGGCCGCGCGCGAAGATTTCCTTGCGCAGTTCAGCGCCGGGCGCAGCGAGACGCTGGCGGGCTTCTGCGTGCTGGGGGGCGTTTTTTCCGAGGGCATCGATCTTGCGGGCGAGCGGCTGATCGGCTGCGTGATCGTGGGCGTGGGCCTGCCGCAGATCGGCCCCGTGCAGGACGCGCTGCGCGATTATTACGAGGAGACGCTCGGCGCAGGGTTCGACTACGCCTACCGCTTCCCCGGCATGAACAAGGTGCTGCAGGCCGCCGGGCGCGTCATCCGCACCCCGCAGGACAAGGGCCTTGTGCTGCTGATCGACAGCCGCTATGCGCAAAGCGCGTACCGGCGCCTGTTTCCCGCGCACTGGGCCGGCATGCGCCGCGTGGCCGACGCGCAGCAGGCGGCCGCGCTATTGAAAAGTTTCTGGGGCGAGGACGCGCCGTAACGGCCGCGGCCTTTATCTACCGATACTACGGGAGGCGAAAAAAGCATGCCGCACATTCACTGGGCCGGCATCCTGCGCAGCGAGCCGGCAGAGTATCAAAAAGGCGCGCTGCGCGGCAACGCAAAGAAGCTCGCTATACCCGCTTCGATGCAGGAACTGACGATAAAAGCCCTGCCGTTCGCCGCCGTCCCCCTCGCGCTGATCTTTTTCTCCGTCCTCCTCAAAACCTTCCTGGCCGGCGAAGCCGTCCTGTCCCCTGCGTTTTTTGCGCTGGGCTTTCTGGCCGGTTTTGCCGGGCTTCCTGCCCACGAATGGCTGCATGCGGTCGTATACCCCGCGCAGGCCGTCGTCACCATCGGGTTTTATCCCAAGGCGCTTGCCGCGGTCGCGCTGGTGTCCTATCCGCTTAAGCGCCGGCGGTTCATCCTGATGCCTTTGCTGCCGCTGCTTTTGGGGCTCGTGCCCCTTGTGCTCTTCTGGCTCGGCCCCGCCGCGTGGAAGGCCTGGAACGGCTTCTGGTTCGGCTTTTCGATCATGGGCCTGATCAGCCCGTATCCGGATTGCTTTTGCGTCTATCAGGTGCTGCGGCAAACGCCGCCCGGCTGCCGCATCCAGAACTACAAAGACGAGACGTACTGGCTCGAATGACAAAAACTCCGCCGGCTATGAGCCGACGGAGTTTTTTGCATATGCGCAGTTTGCAGGCGCGCTCAATCCAGCAGCTGGATGCACGCGCCGAGCACGCCCGCGCCGATGTAGGTGCTGAGCGTGGCGTCCAGCTCGCCCTCCCAGAAATTTTCCGCGTTCGGGAACGCCGCGCGCAGGCGCTTGCCCAGCTCTGCCATCTCGTCGGGCGCGCCGCCGTTTGCCACCGCCAGATTGTAGCGCGCATGGCCGCGCAGCTTTTCCGCAAGCAGCTGCTCCAGTTTGGGCTGCACGGCCTTGCGCCCGCGCACCTTCGCCACGCTCACCAGCTGGCCGTCCGGCGCGAAGCCGATCACGGGTTTGATGTTCAGCATCGTGCCGGCCAGGGCCGTCACCTTGCCGATGCGACCGCCCTTTTGCAGGTATTCCAGCGTGTCGATGGAAAAGTACGGCCACGTGTTCGCAATGAGCGCCGGCACCCGGCGGGCGGTGAGCTCCTCCCACGTCATGCCCGCAAGGATATCCTCCCACGCCTGCAGCAGCATGCTGCCGATGGCCAGGCTGCCGCTGGACGAATCGAACACGGCGGCCTCGAGGTCGCTTCGTTCGGCCGCGTGCAGGCGCACCAGGTTGTAGGTGCCGGACAACCCGCCCGACAGATGGATAGCCAGCACTTTTTCAAAGCCGGCCGCCGCGATCTCGTCCAGCACGGCGTCCACATCGCCGCCGTCCGGCAGGGAGGTATGCATCTCCATGCCCGCGGCCTGCATGCGGTAAACGTCCTGCGCGGTCAGATCCACGCCGTCGGAAAATTCATCCGTGCCGCAGCGGATCTTCAGCGGCAGGACAAAGATCGGCTTGCCCTTGCGCTGCTTTGCCGTCAGATCGGCGCACGAATCCGTCAAAAGCGCAATGCGCTGCGGGTTGCGCCGCAAATTGGGCCCTTGTGTTGACAAATGCCTTCCCCCTCTTTATCATAAGGGCAGAGGGCGCGGCCCTCTGTCGCATAACGTTGTTATGTGACTTTATTATACGTCCCGCAAAACGCCTTGTCAACGCGATGGGAGGGTTTTCATTGTCGGATTACCGCGCAAAACGCTGCGCGCAGGCGCTGCGCACCCGCGAGGCCATTTTAAAGGCCGCCGTGACGCTGTCGAAAGAAAAAGGGTTCGACGCGATGACCGTGCGCGACGTGTGCCGGCGCGCCGGCATCACCACGGGCGCGTTTTACCATCACTTCTCCTCGAAAGACGACCTTTTGTACAACGGCTTTGCCACGCTGGACCTGCACATCCGCCAGACGCTGGAGGGCCACGGCGGCGACGCGCCCGACGAGCGCCTGCGCCTGATCCTGTCCGCGTATGTCGCCTTTATGGAGGACCTCGGCTGGGAGACGGTCGCGCGCTATTACGCCATGCGCATCTCCCATCCGGCCGGCGAGGCCAGCGACCAGCACCGCTTTGTGCACACGGCCGTGCTCGGCTGCCTGCTGGAGGCCTGCGGCGGCAAAGACGTCGCGCCCGGCTTCTCGCCCGCATGGACGGCGGATTTCATTTTGCGCCATTTCCGCGGCGCCGTGATCGACTGGGTGCTGTGCCGCGGGGGCTACTCGCTGTCGCAGCGCCTTGCGCAGGACTGCCGGCTGCTGCAATCCGCCTTTTTGCCCTAGGCGCGCTCAGCGCAGGCGGCGGCTGCGAGCGAGGCAGAACAAGTACTGCTGCAAAACGCCCGCGCACGCGCGGTAGCGCGCCGGCATCGCGCCGCCGTACTGCGTGTCCAGCACGCGGCGCATCCACACGTCCACAGGGCACGCCTCCAGCCTGTGGTAGCCGAACAACGCCACACACAGCGCCACCTTCTCGCCCACGCCGTGCACCTGCTGCAGCGCAGCGCACAGCGCGGGCGTCTTTTTTTCGCCGAGCGCCGCAAGGTTCAGCCGGCCGGACGCAACGCGCTTTGCGGCGTCCAGCACGTAGGGCGCGCGGTATCCAAGGCCGCACGCGCGCAAAAACGCCTCGTCCTTCTGCGCGAGCGTCTGGGCGGACGGGAATGCATACGCGCCCGGCTCGCCCAGCGCCGGCTGCCCGCACGCGCGGCACAGCGCCTCCACCGCGGTGGAGATGGCCGGGATGCTTTTGCGCTGTGAGATGATGAAGCTGACAAGCGTCTCCCACGCGTCCTGGCGCAGGATGCGCAGGCCCGCGCCTTCGAGGAACGCCTGCTGCAAAAAGCTGTCTTTCCGGTATGCGCGCGCCCGATAGCGCGCGTAGTCGGCGTCCAGGTCAAAGTAGGGCCGCCAGAAGGAATCGAACATCTGCCGCTCACAGGAAAAGCGCCATCCGCCGCCCTTCAGCGGCCACAGCGCCACGGCGTGCGCGCCGGCCATGGCAAACACGCTGCCGTCCGGCTGCACGCGCATGCGAAAACACTGGCCGCTCTGCGCGATTTTATACGCGTCAAAATCGTCGAGATGCAATTCTAGCAAAGCCCTTCCCCCTCATATCCTTTTACCGGGCGCGCAAGCGCCCCGCTGCCTTCATCTTATCGCATGGGCAGCGCATGCACAAGGGGGAATTTTGTATGGAAAAGGTCCGCGCCGCCGTGTGCGGCTACGGGAATCTGGGCAGGGCCGTGGAGCGCGCGCTCGCAGCGAGCGACGATCTGTTCCCCGCCGCCGTTTTCACGCGCCGCCCGCAAGTGGCCGCCGCGCAAACCGACACGCCCGTGTTCGAACTGGAGGCGCTGTTCGCCCCGCACCCGGAGCTGGACGTGGCTATTTTGTGCGGCTCGAGCGCTTATGACCTTGCGTGGCAGACGCCGCGCTGCGCCGAGTTCCTGCCGTTCGTCGACAGCTTTGACATCCACAGCCAGGCGCGCCGGCACTTCGACGAGGCAAACGCCGCCGCGCGCGGCGCGGGCACGGTGGGCGTCGTCAGCGCCGGGTGGGATCCCGGCCTTTTCTCGCTCGACCGCTGCCTCGGCGAGGCGTTTTTGCCCGGCGGGCACACGGCGACGTTCTGGGGCAAGGGTGTCAGCCAGGGGCATTCGGCGGCGATCCGTGGCGTTGCGGGCGTGCGCGACGCGCGCCAGTACACCGTGCCGGATCCTCTGCGCGTCGCCGAGGCGCGCGAGGCGGACGCGCCCGCCAGGGCCGCGCAGTCGCTGCACGTGCGCGAATGCTGCGTCGTGGCCGAGCCCGGCGCCGACAAAAAGCGCATCGAACGGGAGATCCGCTCGATGCCCGGCTATTTTGAAGGTTGGCGCACGCGCGTGCATTTTGTGAGCGAGCGCTGGCTGCGCCGCCGCGCGGGCATGCAGCACGCGGGGCGCGTCATCCGCGCGGGGCGCGCGCCGGACGCGTCGGCCCATGTGATGGAGCGCGCGCTGACGCTGGGCTCAAACCCCGCCTTCACGGCGAACGTGCTGTGCGCGTGCGCGCGGGCCGCTGTGCGCCTTGCCAAAAGCGGCGCGACGGGCTGCCGCACCATGCTGGACATCCCGCCCGCGCTGTACCATCCCGCCGGGGGGCGCTTTCTCTTGCAGCAGCTTTTGTGAGGCTTTCCCGCGCAGGGAAAATGTGCTATACTGTGTGTGACCCAGGGCCGTGCCGCGGCCCGCAGAAAAAAGAGGGATGCTGATGAAATACGGATTTATCAAGGCCGCCTGCGCCACGCCCGCCATCCGCGTGGCGGACTGCGCGTACAACAAAGGCCGGATCGTCGAGGCCGTGCGCAGCGCCAGCTTGCAGGGCGTGGAGGTGCTGTGCCTGCCCGAGCTGTGCATCACGGGCTACACCTGCGAGGACCTGTTCTTCCAGCCGGCGCTTTTGGACGCGGCGCTCGACGCGCTGGCCGCCATCGCCGCCGATACGCAGGCGCTGCCCATCCTGTTTGCGGTGGGCCTGCCGCTGCGCGCCGCGGGCAAGCTGTACAACTGCGCCGCCGTGGTGCAGCGCGGGCAGGTGCTGGGCGTCGTACCCAAGACGCACCTGCCCAACTACAACGAGTTTTATGAGGGCCGTCACTTTGCGCCCGCGCCCGAGGAAAATTCCACGGTGACGCTGTTGGGCAAGCCCGTGCCCTTCGGCACAAAGTTGCTGTTCGCCTGCCGCCAAAACGCCTCGTGCCGCGTGGCTGTGGAGCTGTGTGAGGACCTGTGGGCCCCGGTGGCCCCCAGCGCCGCCCACGCGCAGGCGGGCGCCACCGTTGTGCTGAACCTTTCGGCCAGCGACGAGGTGATCGGCAAAGCGCAGTACCGCCGCGCGCTGGTGAGCGGCCAGTCGGCCCGGCTTTTGTGCGGGTATCTGTACGCCGACGCCGGCGAGGGCGAGTCGAGCTCCGACCTTGTGTTCGCCGGGCACAACCTCATTGCCGAGAACGGCGCGCTGCTGGCCGAGGCGCAGCCATTTTCGGGCGGCATGGCCGTGGCCGAGATCGACACCGAGCGCCTTTGCTCCGAGCGCATGAAAAACACGAGCTTCCCGCCGTGCAAAAGCGAAGGCTATTGCGAGATCCTGTTCGACGCGGCCGGCGAAGTGGACAAGCTGGTGCGGGCCGTGCCGCCCACGCCATTTGTGCCCGCCGAGCGCACCGAGCGCCTTGCGCGCTGCGAGGCGATCCTCGCCATGCAGGCGCAGGGGCTGAAAAAGCGCCTTATGCACGCTGGGTGCCAAACGGCGGTGGTGGGCATTTCCGGCGGGCTGGACAGCACGCTGGCGCTGCTGGTGGTGACGCGCGCCTTCGCCCTGATGAATAAGCCCCTTCGCGACGTGCTGGCCGTGACGATGCCGTGCTTTGGCACCACGCGGCGCACGCGCTCCAACGCCGAGCGCCTGTGCGAGGCGCTGGGCGTCAGCCTGCGGCACGTGGACATCACCGAGACCGTCAAAAGCAATTTCCGCGACATCGGGCAGGACGAGCGCACATACGACGTCACGTTTGAAAACACGCAGGCGCGCGTGCGCACGCTGGTGCTGATGAACCTTGCCAACCGCACGAACGGCATTGTGGTGGGCACGGGCGATCTTTCTGAGCTGGCGCTGGGCTGGGCGACGTACAACGGCGACCACATGAGCATGTACGGCGTGAACGCCTCGGTGCCGAAAACGCTGGTGCGCCACATCGTGGCCACCGTGGCCGACCACAGCGAGCCCGCGCTGGCAAACGTGCTGCGCGACATCCTGGACACGCCCGTCAGCCCGGAGCTTTTGCCCGCGCAGGACGGTGACATCAGCCAGAAGACCGAACAGATCGTCGGCCCGTACGAGCTGCACGACTTTTTCCTCTACTACGCCGTGCGCTGGGCCTTTTCCCCGAAAAAGGTGTTCTTCCTTGCGCAGCAGGCGTTCGCCGGCCGCTACGACGACGAGACGCTGCGCGCCTGGCTGCGCAACTTCTACCGCCGCTTTTTCGCCCAGCAGTTCAAGCGCAGCTGCCTGCCGGACGGCCCGAAGGTGGGCACGGTGACCTTGTCGCCCCGCGGCGACTGGCGCATGCCCAGCGACGCGTGCGCCGCTTTGTGGCTGGCCGAGGTGGACGCGCTGTAAGGCGCGCCCCCCTTCCATATATTGAATCAAGATCAAAAATCCCCAGAGAAATAAAAAAAGGATGTGTTCCCAATGCCCGATTTGCAGCGCTGCATGCGCATTTCCAATGTTTTCGGCCCCTCCGGGTACGAGCACGACGCCGCCGCGCTTATGATGCGCGAAGCCGCCGCTTTTTCCCCGAAGAAGGACGCGATGCAGAACGTCTACGCCGGCCTGCCCGGCAACACCGGCGCGCGGCGCACCGTATTGCTGGACGCCCACATGGATGAAGTGGGCTTTATGGTGCAGAGCGTCACGGCAAACGGCCTTTTGAAGCTGGTGCCGCTGGGCGGCTGGGTGGAGCACAATGTCCCCGCCCATGTGTTCGCGATCAAAACGGCGGACGGGCGCTTTGTGCACGCCGTCTCCACCTCAAAGCCGCCCCACTTCATGACGGCGGCCGAGCGCAATGCGCCGCTTTCGATGGACAGCATCCTGCTGGATGCAGGCGTGTGCAGCCGTGCCGACGCCGAGGCGCTGGGGCTCGAGCCGGGGCTGCCCGCGGCCCCGCTGGTGACGTGCGAATACGACGAGCGCACCGGCATGCTGCTGGGCAAGGCGTTCGACTGCCGCCTCGGCTGCGCCGGCGTTCTGGAGGTGCTGGAGCGCCTTTCCGGCAAGGCCCTTTCCGTCGACGTGACGGCCGCCTTCTCCACGCAGGAGGAAGTCGGCCTGCGCGGCGCAAAGGTCACCGCGCAGCGCGTACAGCCCGCGCTGGCCATCTGCCTTGAAGGCACGCCGGCCGACGACACGTTCACCCCCGCAGGCGAGGCGCAGGGCGCGCTGCGCGGCGGCGTACAGATCCGCTACCGCGACGGCAGCATGATCGCGCACCCGGGCCTTGTGGCCTTCGCGCGCAAGGTCGCGCAGGAGTGCGGCATCCGCCATCAGTGCGCGGTGCGCACCGGCGGCGGCACGAACGGCGGCGCCATCCATCTGGCGGGCACGGGCGTTCCCACGCTGGTGCTGGGCATCCCCGTGCGCTATGCGCACACGCATTACGGCTACAGCGCCGCCAGCGATGTGGACGACGCCGTCGCGCTGGCCGCGGCCATCGTCGAGCGCCTGACCCCGGACGTGCTGGACGAGCTGTGCCCCGTGCTCTGAGCTTTTCAAAAAAGGAAATGGCGCCCATGCCTTCTTTGCATATTCTGCAAGGGCATGGGCGCCGGTTTTTGCGCGCGCCTTTACAGGCGCACTTCTTTTGTCGCGATCTTGTCGCAAAACGCGCGGTCGTGCTCGACGAACAGCAAGCTCGGCTCGAATTGCAGGATCAATTCTTCGATCTGCATGCGGGAGATGACGTCGATGTAGTTGAGCGGCTCGTCCCACACATACAAATGCGCGCTCTCACACAGGCTTCTTGCGAGCAGCACTTTTTTCTTCTGGCCGGCGCTGAGATCGCGCATGTCCTTTTCAAACTGCACGCGCGCGAAATCCAGCTTGCGCAGGATGGCCTTGAACAGGCTTTCGCTGACGCCGTAGCGGGCTGCGTATTCGGACAGGCTGCCGCATAAAGCAGACGCGTCCTGCGGCACATAGGAGACGGTCAGCCCGCTGCCTTTGTACACTTCGCCCGTGTATTCGAGCGCTTGCCCGCACAGCAGCTTCAAAATGCTGGACTTGCCGCTGCCGTTTTTCCCCGCCAGCGCCACGCGCTCGCCCTGCTTCACATCAAAAGAAACGCCGCTGCAAACCGTTTTTTCGCCGTAGCGAACGGCGACGCCGGCAAAGCGCGCCAGCGTGTTTTGATGATAGGTCAGCGGGCGCAGCTTCAGGCTTTCGGCGCTCTCGATGTTCTTCAAAAGGCCGGAGCGCTCGCGGATCGCGGCCTGCTGCCGGTTTTCGAGCGTCTTGGCGCGCTTCATCATTTTGGCAGACTTATGCCCGATGTAGCCCCGGTCCGCCGCGTGCGAACCGATTTTGGACGCCTCGATCCGGTCGGCCCAGACGGCCTTTTCCCGGGAGGCTTTTTCCAGCCGCCGGATCTCTTTTTTCAATTTCTCGTTTTCCGCCAGCTCAAAATCGTCCTGCCGCTGCCGGTTGCGCAGCCAGGAGGAAAAATTGCCGCTTTGCACCTCGATGTCCGCCCGGTTGATGGAGAGCACGTGGTCGATGCAGCCGTCGAGGAACGCCCGGTCGTGCGAGACGAGGATGAAGCCGCTCTTCGTGTTCAGATAATCGCTGACGAGCCGCCTCGCCTCCATGTCCAGATGGTTCGTGGGCTCGTCGATGAGCAAAAAGCGGTCCTCGCCGAGGAACAGCGCCGCGAGCAGGGCTTTCGTCTGCTCGCCGCTGGAAAGCGTGGCGAAGGGCCTGTCCAGCGCGTCCGCAGATACGCGCAGCCGCGAAAGCTCGCGCATAAGCTCCCATTCGCGATCCATATCGCAGATGCGCGCAAGCACCGCTCGCGTGCTCTGCGCCGTATCCTGTACCGGATACGGGAAATACGCAAACTCCACGGGCGACGAGATCGTTCCCCTGTATTCGTACTGGCCCATCAGCAGGCGCAGGAACGTGGTTTTGCCGCGCCCGTTGCGGCCGGTGAAGCCCAGCTTCCAGTCGGTGTCGATTTGAAAGCTGGCGTTTTCGAAAATGTTGTCGTAGCTGCCGTCGTAGCAGAAAGTCAGGTTGGAAACGCGGATGACTGACAAAAGATCCCCTCCCTCAAAAAAAAGAACAGGCCGCAGGAAAACGACTTTCCTGCAGCCCGCAAAACACGCCGCACCGGCCGCGCAAAACAGCGAGGCCAGCGGTATTGGGGGAGGCGGAACGATCGGTTTTTCCTGCGCGGATGCGCGCGGCAAAGCAGGGCGGCCATATGCCGCCGGCCCTTGCCGCGGTATTTCTCACAGGGAAAACCCGATCATCTCAGCACCTCTTTTCTCTTGCTCTCTTTTTTTATTCTAGCACAGTTTTTCCCAAAGCGCAACCGCCCTTTTGCACATCACGGCGCCACAAAATGCGTCGGCTGCGCCGGGCCGCCGAAGCCCGCGCCGTCCCATCCCTCGCCGTTTTCGTGCGGGGGCGCGTCGTTCCATCCGGTCAGGTCGTAATCCTCCCGGCTCGACCAGCGGTTCGGCGCATCCTCCAGCGGTTCGCTGCTTGTAAAGCGGTTTTCAGCAGGCATATCGCTCCCCTCCTTTGCTGTCAGGATATGCCCCCGGCCGCAAAGGTGTGCGCTGTGCGCCTCACAGATAAAACTCGCCCTTGACCGAACGCGCAAACAGCGCTTTCAGCGCGTCCAGCGCGTTTTCGTTTTCATACAGGATGCGGTACACCGTCTCGCTGATGGGCAGCTCGACGCCGCACTGCGCGCCCAGGCGCACCAGCGCCTTCGCCGTGGGCACGCCCTCGGCCAGCGCGCCGTAGCTTTCGCCGCGGATGTAGCTCTCGCCGAACTGGCGGTTGTGGCTGTAGCGCGAAAACAACGTCGCCTCATAGTCGCCCAGATGGCACAGCCCGTAGGCGGACAACTCGTTGCCGCCCATCGCGTGGATGAGCCGCGCCACCTCGCGCGCGCCGCGCGCCATCAGCGCGCCCTTCAGGCTGGACAGGCCCACGCCGTCCAGCATGCCGGCTGCAATGCCGATGACGTTCTTCGCCGCCGCGCCGATCTCCGTACCCACGAGGTCCGCCCCCTTGTACAGGCGGATCAATTCGGACGAAAAGGCGGACGTCACACAGTCGACCACGTCCGGTTCGGCGCTGTCGACCACCATGCAGTTGGGGATGCCGGCGGTGAAATCCTCCACATGGCCGGGGCCCACCCACACGGCCGTGTGCACCGGCTGGCGGATCTCCTCGCCGATCACCTGCGTCAGGCGCTTGCCCGTGTCGCACTCGAGGCCCTTCATGCACAAAATCAGCGTCTTTCCCGCGATGGGAAGCGCGTTGAGCTGCGCCGCAAGGCTGCGCAGCTGCTGCGCGCTGATGGAGATGACGATGGCCTCGGCCGTGCCGGCGGCCTGTGCGAGGTCGTTTGTGCACAGCACCGTATCCGGCAGGGTGACGTACTGGTTTTTGTGCGCCGTGCGCAGCGCCTCCAGCCCGCGCGAACCCGGGCGGCCCCACACCGTCACCGCATGTTCCCGGCTGAGATACCACGCCAGGAACGAGCCCCACCGCCCGCAGCCAAGCACCGACACATTCATCGCTCTGTCCTCCCCTGTTCTTTGTTGTCCAGCAGCCACCGGCACAAATCGCGCGCGTCTTGCGCCAGATACACCGGCGCATAGGCCTCCAGCTCGCCCGCAAAGGCGTAGCCGTAGCGCACGCCCACCGCGTCGAGGCCGCAGGCGCGCGCGCCCTGCATGTCGTTGTCGCGGTCGCCCACCATCACGGCGCGCAGGCCCGCCAGCGCCGGCTGGGCCAGCACGCTGCGGATCACCGCGGCTTTCGTCTCAAGCGACGCGTCCGCCGACGCGCCGCCGATATAGGCAAAATACTGTGTCATGGAAAAATGCTCGAGCACTTGCAGCGCCACGTCGCGCGCTTTGCCCGTGGCCACGCACACAGTGTAGCCAGCCGCCCGCAGCGCTTTGAGCATGTCGGGCACGCCCTCAAACGGAGCCACGCCCTCAAGGCCGTGCCGCGCGTAATAATCGCGGTAGATTTGCACGGCGCGCTCCACGTCTTCGCCCGAAAAATGCTGTGCAAAGCTCTCGCGCAGCGGCGGGCCCAGATAGCGGCGGATCGTCTGCTCCTCCACCTCGCAGCCGAGCGTTCGGAACGTGTGCGCAAAGCTGCGCACAATGCCCTTCTGCGTGTCGATCAGCGTGCCGTCCAGATCAAACAGTACCGCGCCGTATCCCATGCGCGCCTCTCCCCTCTCGTATGGCCGCCGACGCGGCCGCTTCGCCGTTCAGTATAGCACAAAACGCGCCGCGGGGCAAACGCTGAAATTTGTGTGAGAAACGCGGCGCGTTTCTTGTCGAATCGCGCCGCAGCGTGGTATACTGGAAAGCGGAACGATTTTGCAAAGGGGGCTTTCGGATGGAGCGTTCGGCCGCGCGCACTTTTCGCCTGCGCATAGCGCTGGCGCTTTCGCTGTGCGCGCTGGGCCTTGCGGGCACCGTGCTGACCTGCTCCGCTCCCGCCGTACCGGCGTCCGCGTCCGGCGCAGCGCAGCCGCTGGCCGCGCAGGAAGCGCAGGAGGCCCCCGCGCGCCACGCCGCCCTGCCGGAAAGCGCGTCCCTGGACGTCGAGGGCGTTTTGCAGCTGCCGGAGCTTCCCAACGGCTGCGAAGCGGCGAGCCTTGCCATCCTTCTGCGCTATTACGGCTACGACGCCGACAAAATGGGAATCGCCTTTACATATCTGCCGCGCACCGAATTCGTCACCACATGGTTCGGCGTGTTCGGCGGCGACCCGGAGACCTCCTACTGCGGCGACCCGGCCGGCACCGGCTACTATTGCTTTGCCGCGCCGCTCAAGGAGGCGGCCGACCGCTACCTCGCCGACCAGGGCAGCGCCCTGCGCGCCGCCGACCGGACGGGCTGCTCCGTGTACGACCTGCGCGCACTGCTTGCGGGCGGCGCGCCCGTGGTCGTGTGGAGCACGATCGACTGGCAGCCCATCGAGATGAGCGAGCGCACCTGGCTGCTGTACAGCGACGGCAGCGTCTACCGCCCCATGCACAACCTGCACTGCCTTGTGCTGACCGGTTACGACGAGACGAGCTACACGGTGTACGACCCGCTCAAGGGCGCGCAGCGCATCCCCGCGGCGCTGTTTGAAACGCGCTGGCGCGAGATGGGCAGCCGCGCGCTGTCCCTAGAACCGGCCCTTTCGGCCTGATACGGGCAGCAAAGCGCCGGCGCTCTGTTTTGTACAAGCAGAGCGCCGGCGCTTTTTCTCTTTTTTCCCTGCGCGCAGCCGCGCTCATGCCGCCTGCTCGCTGTCGTCATAAACGTCCGCCGCGATGTGTATCGCGCCCTTCCCGTCGACATAGGCCACGATGTTGCCCCGCTCGTCCGTGCGGTATACCTGCGCGCCCACCGCGTCAAACGCGCGCAAAGCCGCCTCGTGCGGGTGGCCGTAGTCGTTGTTCCTCCCGCAGCTGACCACGACGAAGCGCGGACGCACGGCAGAGAGGAACGCGCAGCTGTTGGAGGTATACGAGCCGTGGTGCCCCGCTTTGAAAAGATCGGCGCGCAAGTTAAGCCCCGCGGCCAGGGCCGCATTTTCGACAGCGCTTTCGCCGTCGCCGGTGAACAGGCACGAAAGGCCCGGCGCGTCAAAGCGAAGGATGGGCGAAAGGTCGTTGAGGCTTTCGTCCACCACGCTGCCCTGCAAAACCTCCAGCGTCCCGCCGCCGAGCGGATATTCGTCGCCCGCGTCCATGTGTTCGCGCGGCACGCCCATCGCCTCGGCGTCGGCCAGCAGCGCGCGCAGCGACCAGCTCTCCTCGGCCGTCTCCTCGGGCAGCGTCGGCAAAAGCAGCGTCCCCACGCGGAAGGCTTGCAGCACTTCGTCCATGCCGCCCATATGGTCCGCGTGCGGATGGGTCATCACCAGATACGACAGCTCCTCCACGCCCGCCGCGTCCAAATACGCGACCAGCTCGTCCGCATTTTCCGCAAGTCCCGCGTCGATGAGGGCGAATTCTCCGTCCTGCTCGATCAGCGTTGCGTCGGCCTGCCCTGCGTCGATGAAATGCACGCGCGTGGCCGCCCCTTCCGACTGCTCGATGGCGTAAATGGGCTCGTACACGCCCAGAAAACGGCCGATCTCGTCCCAGCCGGGCAGAGGCAGACCCAGATATTCGCCCACGCCAAACAGCGCCAGCACAGCGAGCGCCAACCCCGCCAGCACGGGCAGGCAGCGCTTCAGCGCCGGCCCTTGCGATGCTTTGCGCCGGCGCGCCGTCCGTCTTCTCTGCGCCATGTTCCTTCCTCTCTGGCCCTGCCGGCGCCGCGCCCTTTTGCGCGGGCGGGCTGCGGCAGACGCACTTCGATCTCTTTTTTCTGCACGCGAGCGCGCGCCGCGCCAGGCACCAGAAGCGGGATCAGATCCTCGCGGTGCACCAGCTGCAGCGCCTTGATGACGCGCTGCGCGTTGCGCGGCTCATAGTATTGCAGCAGCGCGCGCTGCATGGCTTTTTCCTCGCGGTCGCGCGCGACGTACACGGGCTTGAGCGTATACGGGTCAAGCCCCGTATAGTACATACAGGTGGACACCGTGCCCGGCGTGGGGTAAAAATCCTGCACCTGTTCGGGGCGCATGTGGTGGCGGTACAGATATTCCGCCAAAATCACCGCGTCCTTCAACGTGCTGCCCGGGTGGCTGCTCATCAGATACGGCACAAGATACTGCTGCTTGCCCTCCTGCTTTGTCAGCTCGTAAAACTTTTTGGCAAAGCGGTTGAACACCTCCACCGGCGGCTTGCCCATGTAACGCAGCGTGTTCGGCGCGCAGTGTTCGGGCGCCACTTTCAGCTGGCCGCTGACATGGTGGCGCACCAGCTCGCGGAAAAAGCTGTCGTCTTTGTCGAGCATCAGATAATCGTAGCGGATGCCGCTGCGGATGAACACCTTCTTCACGCCCGGCAGCGCGCGCACGCGCCGCAGGATGGCAAGGTAATCCGCATGGTCGACGATCAGCTCGCGGCAAGGGCTCGGCGCGAGGCAATGCTTGCCGCCCGCGCACATGCCCTGCGTGCCCTGCTTGCGGCAGCTGGGCAAACGGAAATTCGCGGTGGGGCCGCCGACGTCGTGTATGTAGCCTTTAAAATTCGGCAGCTGCGTGAGGAGCTTTGCCTCCTCGACGACGCTGTCGGCGCTGCGGCTGGTGACGCGCCGGCCCTGATGCATGGTGATGGCGCAGAAATTGCACCCGCCAAAGCAGCCGCGGTTGTGCGCGATGGAGAATTCCACCTCGCGGATGGCGGGCACGCCGCCCAGCGCCTCGTACGACGGATGGTACGCGCGCGCAAACGGCAGGCGGTACACCTCGTCCAGCTCGCGGCGCGTCAGGGGCGCGGCGGGCGCGTTCTGCACAAGGTACCGCTCGCTCTGCTTTTGCACGACGGGCTTGCCGGAGACATGGTCCTGATTGTCCATCTGGATGCGGCAGGCCTTCGCATAAGCGGTCTTGTCCTCGCGGACGCGCCTGTAGGACGCGCACTCGGCATATACGGGCGGCAGATGCGCAAAGTCCGTCATATAGCATGTGCCCGGCACGTCGGTGATGGCGTCTGCGCGCTCGCCCGCAGCCAGGCGGCGCGCGATGGCCACGGTCTGGCGCTCGCTCATGCCGAAGCTGACGATGTCCGCGCCGCTCTGCTCCATGATGCTGGGCATCACCTCGTCGGCCCAGTAATCGTAGTGCGCAAAGCGCCGCAGCGAGGCCTCCAGCCCTCCCAGGATCACCGGCAGGTCGGGATACGCCTGCTTTGCCAGCTTTGTGTACACGGTTGCGCAGCGGTCGGGCCGTTTGCCGGCGACGCCGCCGGGCGTGTATTCGTCGCGCGAGCGGCGCACCTTCGCCACCGAATAGTGCGCCACCATGCTGTCCACATTGCCGCCGCCGATGAAAAAGCCGTACTTCGGGCGGCCGAACGCCCGCATGCTGTCGCACGAGGAAAAATCCGGCTGGCTGATGACGCCCACGCGGTAGCCCTCGCGTTCCAGCACGCGGCCGATGATCGCGGCGCCGAAGCTGGGATGGTCGACATACGCGTCGCCCGTCACAAGGACAAAGTCCACTTCCTGCCAGCCTCGGGCCTCCATCTCGGCCCGGCTGAGCGGCAAAAACCTGTGTTCCATACTGCTCCTCTGTTTTCCGGTCACTCGCTCTCGCCGTCGCGGCGCATGCGCATCTCGATCCAGTCCTGCCGGGAGATGAGCACCTTGCGCGGTTTCGAACCCTCGTAGGGGCCTACGATGTGCTGCTGCTCCAGCTCGTCGATGATGCGCGCCGCGCGGGCGTAGCCCAGCTTGCAGCGGCGCTGCAGCAGGCTTGTGGACGCCTGCCCCGCGTCGATGACGGCCTCCACGGCCTGGTCGAACATCGGGTCGAACGCGCTGTCGCCGTCGTCGTCGCCGCCGGCGGCCTCCTTGGCGGCGCACTTGTCCATCTCGGCGATCATCTCCTCGTTGTAATCCGCCTGAGAATGCTTTTTGATGAAGTCGATGACGCCCTTGATCTCGGACGAGCGCACGAACGTGCCCTGGATGCGCACGGGCTTGTTGACGCCGACGGGCATGTACAGCATGTCGCCGTTGCCCAGCAACTTCTCGGCGCCGCCCGTGTCCAGGATGGTGCGGCTGTCGACCTGGCTCATGACGGTCAGGCCGATGCGCGAGGGGATGTTCGCCTTGATCAGGCCCGTGATGACGTCCACCGACGGGCGCTGCGTCGCCACGATCAGGTGCATGCCCGCCGCGCGCGCCTTCTGCGCGATGCGGCAGATATAATCCTCCACCTCTTTGCCGGCCACCATCATCAGATCGGCCAGCTCGTCGATGACAATGACGATGTACGGCATTTTCTCCAGCGACGCGTCCGCGTCGGCGAGGGCGTTGTACTCCTCGATGTTGGGCACGCCGTTCTCGGCCAGCGTGTGGTAGCGCCGCTCCATCTCGGCCACGGCCGCGCCCAGCGCGCCGGCCGCCTTGCGCGGCTCGGTGACGACGGGCATCAGCAGATGCGGGATGCCGTTGTACTGCGCGAACTCCACCATTTTGGGGTCGATGAGGATCAGGCGCAGCTTCTGCGGCGAGCAGCGGTACAAAAAGCTCATGATGATCGAGTTCGTGCACACGGATTTGCCCGAGCCCGTGGTGCCGGCGATGAGCAGATGCGGCATTTTTGCGAGGTTGCCCACCTGGCAGTTGCCCGCGATGTCCTTGCCGACGGCAAAGGTCAGCGGGTCCTTGCTCTTGGCGAACTGGGGCGACTCGATGATGCTGCGCAGCGTCACCACGGCGCGGTGCTTGTTGGGGATCTCGATGCCGACGGCCGCCTTGCCCGGGATGGGCGCCTCGATGCGCACGCCGCCCGTGGCGAGATTGAGCGCGATGTCGTCCGCAAGGCCCGTGATGCGGCTGATCTTCACGCCCGCCAGCGGCTGGAGTTCATACCGCGTGACGGACGGGCCGCTGCTGATGCCGAGCGGCCGCGTCTTGACGCCAAAGCTCTCGAGCGTCTTGACGAGGAGGTCGGCGTTGTGCATGAGCTCCTTCTCCATGCCCTGCGTATCCACAGGCTGGGCTTTCGCAAAGAGGCTCAGCGGCGGATAGGCGTAGCCGTCCTGCTGCACGCCGCTGGCCGGGGCCGCCGGGGCGGCGGGCGCGTCGGCCTCGCTCTCGCTGGCCGTCACGGCGCGGCGCACCATGCTGGCAAGGGCTTCTTTTTCGTCCTGCTCCGGCGCGGGCGCGGCCGCTTCAGGCGCCTCCTGCTCCGGCTGCGGCATTTCCACCGCCACGGCCGGCGCGGGCACGGGCGCGGGACTCCTCTCGGCGCTGCGCTCGCGCGGCGGGAACATGCCGAACGTCCCGCCCGGGCCGATGACGGGCTTTTCCTCCTCGTGCAGCGCCGCGGCCGACTCGGTCACGTCCTCGCCGAGGTCGATGTCGATCTGCGCGCGGCGGCGACGGCTGCGCATGGCGCCGTCGTAGGTGTCGGGGTCAAATTCGCCGGCGCGGCGCGCGGCTTGCCGGGCGCGCAGCTGCTGCGCGCGCTCGGCGCGCTCGGCCTCGGCGGCGGCGCGCTTATCCGCGCGCTCGGCCGCGTAGATGGTGTGCCGGTCGCGCGCGGCGCTGGCGCGTCCAGACAGGAAATAATACAGCTTTGCCGGCGTGGTGCCCGTGAGCACCATCAACCACAGCGCCGCCAGAATCAGCCAGATGATGTTGGCGGCGGGCCGGCCGCACAGCGCCAGCAGCGTCCAACCGAACAGCGCGCTGACCACGCCCCCCGACAGCGGCCACGCCTTGCCGGCCGCGGCGCCGAACAGCGCGGCGATGCCCTGCGGAAAGCTCAGGCCCGCAAGATCCGTGCCGGAGAACAAAAGCGCCGCCGCGCTGATGAGCGCGAGCGTCACCGACAGGCGCACCGCCTTGCCGCGCACCGGCAGCCCCACGGCCACGCGCAGCGCTAAGTACACGAGCGCCGGCCCCAGCACATACGCGCTGACGCCGAACACGCCGAACAGCACGTGCGTGCGCACCCACGCCCACGCGGACGCGCCCTGCACAAACACCAGCGCCAGCACCAGCACCGCCGCGCCGAACAGCAGAATGCTCCACTCCTGCGCGCACTCCGGCGCCTGCTTCGCGCCTTTCGCGCCGCGCACCGCGCCCGCCCTTGTATTTTTCCCCTTTGTCGTCGTTTTCTTCGCCATTGCGTCTGCTTCCCTTTTCCTTGCGATTTTCCGTATGTTGAGACAGAAAGCGCCGGCTGTGCGCCGGCGCCAGATCATCGTTCGCCCTGCGCACAAAAAGCTGTGCGCATTCGCCTTATTATTGTACCATTTTTTTGCCCGCGGCACAACCTCAATTTTTGCCATGCTCCTCGATGCACCGGTACAAAAAGCGCAGCGCGTCGCCAAGGCCGCCCAGCTCGTCGATCAGCCCCTCGCGCACAGCGCTCTCGCCGTCCAGCACGCTGCCCACGTCCATCACCAGCTCGCCCGTGTGCATCATCAACTGGGTGAAGCGCTCGGCCGTGATGGACGAATGCCCCGCCACAAAGCCCGTGATGCGCTGCTGCATCTGCTCGAAGTAGCGCATGGTCTGCGGCACGCCCAGCACAAGGCCCGAATGGCGCACCGGGTGCACCGTCATGGTGGCCGTGGGCACGATGAAGCTGCGGCGCGCCGCCACAGCCAGCGGGATGCCGATCGAGTGCCCGCCGCCCAGCACCAGCGTGGCGCTGGGCTTTGTGACGCCGGCGATCAGCTCCGCCAGAGCAAGGCCGGCCTCCACGTCGCCGCCCACCGTGTTCAGGATCACCAGCAGGCCCTCGATCTCCGGGTCCTCCTCAATGGAGACGAGCTGCGGGATCACATGCTCGTACTTCGTGGTCTTCTGGCTCTGCGGCGCAAGGCTGTGGCCCTCGATCTGCCCGATCACCGTCAGGCAGTGGATGGCGTGCGCGCCCTTTGTGCGCGGCACGCTGCCGGTCTCGAGCATGTACTCCTTTTCCAGTTCGCGGCGCTGGAGGTCAAAATCGTCCTCCACCGGCTGCACGGGCTGCAAACGGCCGTCTGCACGGCTGTGCGTCATGTTGCGTCCTCCCCTTTCGCATGCGGTTTCGTATGCGGCTTTAGTATGCACCCGCGCCGCGCCGGTTATGCGCGCGGGCGGTTGTTGCGCCTTTGTGACAAGATTGACAATCCGTCGATAAAGTTATATAGTTAAGAGGTATAAAATACTGTCCGGCGTCCCGCATCCCGCTGCGGCCCGGCTGAGAGAGGGGTTTGAATTCTTTGGGCAAGACGATCGCACAGAAGATCATCGAGGCGCATCTTGTGGAGGGCACGCCCGTGCCCGGCAGCGAGATCGGCCTTCGCATCGACCAGACGCTCACGCAGGACGCCACCGGCACGATGGCCTATCTTGAGTTTGAGGCGATGGGCATCCCCCGCGTCAAAACGGAACTGAGCGTCGCATACATCGACCACAACACGCTGCAAAGCGGCTTTATGAACGCCGACGACCACCGCTTCATCCGCACCGTAGCCAAAAAGATCGGCGTACGCTACTCGCGCCCGGGCAACGGCATCTGCCACCAGGTGCACCTCGAGCGCTTCGCGCGCCCGGGCAAGACGCTGATCGGCTCCGACAGCCACACGCCCACCGCCGGCGGCATCGGCTGCCTTGCGATGGGCGCGGGCGGGTTGGACGTGGCCGTCGCCATGGGCGGCGGCGCGTATTACATCCCCTGCCCGAAGATGACGCTTGTGCGCCTGACCGGCCAATTGCGCCCGATGGTAAGCGCCAAGGACGTCATTCTGGAGGTGCTGCGCCGCATGACCGTCAAAGGCGGCGTGGGCAAGATCATCGAGTACGGCGGGCCCGGCGTCGCCGCGCTCAGCGTGCCGCAGCGCGCCACCATCACAAACATGGGCGCGGAGCTGGGCGCCACCACGTCCATCTTCCCCTCCGACAACGTCACGCGTGAATTTCTGGCCGCGCAGGGCCGCGAGGAGGACTGGGTCGAGCTTTCGAGCGACGAGGACGCCGTGTACGACGAGGTGCTGGAGATCGACCTCTCGGCGCTGGAGCCGCTGGCCGCGTGCCCGCACAGCCCCGACAACGTCAAGCATGTGCAGAGCCTCGCCATGACGAAGGTGGATCAGGTGTGCATCGGCAGCTGCACGAACTCGAGCTACACCGATCTGATGACCGTGGCCGCCATCCTCAAGGGCCGCACCGTCAGCCCGGATGTCAGCCTGGTCATCGCCCCGGGCAGCCGTCAGGTGCTGTCGATGCTCAGCGCCAACGGCGCGCTGACCGATCTGCTCGACGCCGGCGCACGCATCCTTGAATCCGCGTGCGGGCCGTGCATCGGCATGGGCCAGAGCCCGAATTCGGCCGGCGTTTCGCTGCGCACGTTCAACCGCAACTTTGAAGGCCGCAGCGGCACGCGCGATGCGGGCGTGTACCTTGTGAGCCCGGAGACGGCGGCCGCCAGCTGCCTGACGGGCTACATCACCGACCCGACCTCCCTGCCGCCCATCGCGCCCGTGGCGGCGCCGGCGCACTTCGCCGTCAACGACAACATGATCGACCTGCCCGCTTCCCCCGAGGAGGCCGCGGGCGTGGAGGTACTGCGCGGGCCCAACATCAAGCCCTTGCCGCAGGCCCAGCCGCTGAGCGACGAGATGAACTGCGCGTGCCTGCTCAAGGTTGGCGACGACATCACCACCGACCACATCATGCCCGCCGGCAGCAAGATTTTGCCCTACCGCTCGAACATCCCGCACCTGTCGCAGTATTGCTTCGAGGTGTGCGACCCCGCTTTCCCCGCCCGCGCCAAAGAGGCTGGCGGCGGCTTCATCGTGGGCGGCGCGAACTACGGGCAGGGCTCCTCGCGCGAGCACGCCGCGCTCGTGCCGCTGTATCTGGGCGTGCGCGCCGTCATCGCCAAGAGTTTTGCGCGCATCCACAAGGCGAACCTCGTCAACGCCGGCATCCTGCCGCTGGAGTTCGAGCACCCCGCCGACTACGACAAGATCGCCCTGGGCGACGAATTGAGCCTGACGGGCGTTTTGAGCGGGCTGGACACCGGCTGCGTCATCCTGACCGACCGCACGGCCGGCGAGGTAATCCGCCTTGTGTGCGACGTCAGCCCGCGCCAGGCCGAAGTGATCCGCGCAGGCGGCCTTTTGCACTACACGCGCGAGCACACCGCCGCCGAGTGAGCGGCCCATAGAACGCAATTGACAGGAGGAGCATCCCATGAAGAACATCCAGCAGGCCCAGGAGCATTTCGCCGCGCTGATCGAAGCGCAGAAAAAGCGCGTGGCCGCCATGCGCGCCGAGGGCGATTTCATCGACTATTCCAAACTTGACAAACTCGTCATCGGCGTGTGCGGCGGCGACGGCATCGGCCCCACCATCACGCACGAGGCCGAGCGCGTGCTGCGCTTCCTTCTGGCCGACGAGGTGGCGGCCGGGCGCGTGGAATTCAAAGAGATCGACGGTTTGACCATCGAAAACCGCGCCGCCTGCGGCAAGGCCATCCCGGACGACGTGCTGGCCGAGCTGAAGGCCTGCCACGTCATTTTGAAAGGCCCCACCACCACGCCGCGCGCCGGCGACGAATGGCCCAACATCGAGAGCGCCAACGTGGCCATGCGCAAGGAGCTGGACCTGTTTGCGAACGTGCGCCCGGTGAAAGTGCCCGAGGAGGGCATCGACTGGACGTTCTTCCGCGAGAACACCGAGGGCGCGTACACGCTGGGCAGCTGCGGCTTTGAGACGGAGGACGGCATTTCGATCGACTTCACCGTCACCACCACCGACGGCACCGAGCGCATTGCGAAGCTGGCGTACGACTACGCCCACCGCAACCACAAAAAGCGCGTGTCCATTGTGACGAAGGCCAACATCGTCAAGGAGACCGACGGCAAATTCCTGCGCATCTGCCAGCAGATCGGCGCGCAGTACCCCGACATCGTCACCGACGACTGGTACATCGACATCATGACGGCGAAACTGGTGGACAAAAAGCGCCGCACCGATTTCTCCGTGTTCGTGCTGCCGAACCTGTACGGCGACATCATCACGGACGAGGCCGCCGAATTCCAGGGCGGCGTGGGCACCGCAGGCAGCGGCAATATCGGCAAGCGCTACGCGATGTTCGAGGCCATCCACGGCTCGGCCCCGCGCATGGTGAAAGAGGGCCGCGCCCAGTACGCCGACCCGTGCAGCATGCTGCGCGCCTCGGTGATGCTTTTGTCGCACATCGGCCGTCAGGCGCAGGCCGACAAGCTCGAGCGCGCGCTGGACATCTGCATGTTCGAGGAAAAGGCCCTCACCGTTACCGGCCGGGACACCGGCTGCACGTGCGAAGAATTCGGCGACTACGTGATGCGCACGATCAGCGCGCTGTGAACCCAATTGCTGGAAAAGGTGGTAACGAGCCATGTCTCAAAATAAAGTTTCCCTGCCGGTGATCCGCCGTTTGCCCAAGTATTACCGCTACATCTCCGACATGAAGAAAAACGGCGTGGTGAAAGTGTCGTCCAGCGAGCTGGCGCGCATGATGGGCACAACGGCCTCGCAGGTGCGCCAGGACTTCAACTGCTTCGGCGGTTTCGGCCAGCAGGGCATCGGCTATCACATCGACGTGCTGCTGGAGGAGATCTCCCGCCTTCTGTTCAGCGAGCGCAAGCTGAACACCATCCTGATCGGCACCGGCCGGCTGGGGCGCGCCATTTACAGCTATTTGACGGCCGAGGCGCGCGGCTATCACCTGATGGCCGCGTTCGACCGCAGCGAGAGCGAAATCGGCCGCACGCTCCCGGGCGACGTGCCCATCAGCGACATCCGCGATCTGGAAACGATCTGCGCGGGCTGCGTGCCCGATGTGGCGGTGCTGTGCGTGCCGCGCCAGAGCGCGATGCAATTGGCCCCGCAGCTGGTGAACATAGGCATCCGCGGCTTTTGGAATTTCAGCCACTACGACCTTTCGGTCGACTACGAGGGAATCACGGTGGAGAACGTCCATCTGGGCGACAGCCTGATGACGCTGGGCTACCGTGTGCGAAACGATCAGATGTAAACCGCCGGGCCCCTGCGCTTTTCCTAGAAGGCGCAGGGGCCTTTTCTCTTCCCTGCTTTGGAAATCCACCTTCGAAAGGAGCGTTTTTCATGCCGACCGGACGCGAGTTCGCCCTTTTTGTCGCCGACCAGCTCTCCGGCGCGGGGGCCATCCGCTGCCGCCCGCTGATGGGCGAATACGGGCTTTGGTGCGACGGCGTATTTTTCGCCACCATCGAGGACGGGCGCCTGTGCCTGAAAGTGACGCAGGCGGCGCGCGCCCTTTTGCCCGGCGCGCCCGTTTTTGAGCCCCACCCCGGCTTTCGCACGCTGTGTGTGGAGGAGCTGGACGACCGCGCCTTCCTCGCGCGCCTCGTACAGGCCAGCTGCGCCGAGCTCGCCGCCCGAAAGCGCCGGCGCTGACGGAGCGGCAACAAGTTCGCAACAACTGTGTCTATACTGAAAAGAGGAAAGAACACAAAAGGAGGCGCTGCGCATGGCAAAGATCCTCATCGCCGAGGACGAGCGGCCGATCAACGACCTGATCTGCCGCAATCTGGCGCTGGTGGGCCACCGGACGGCGCAGGCGTTCGACGGGCCGCAGGCGCTGGCGCTGACCGAGCACGAGACGTTCGATCTGGCGCTTTTGGATGTGATGCTGCCCGGCTGCTCGGGCTTTGAAGTAAAACAGCAGCTGCCGGCCGCACTGCCCGTGATCTTCGTGACGGCGCGCAGCGGCCTGTCCAGCCGGCTGGAGGGGCTGGGCCTCGGCGCGGACGATTACATCGTAAAGCCCTTTGAAATTTTGGAGCTTCTGGCGCGCGTGGAGGCCGTATTGCGCCGCACCGGCGCGGGCGACGCGAGCTTTTCCGTGGGCGGCTGCCGCGTTGAATTCGGCACGCGCCGCGCGTACCGCGCGGGCCGCGAAGTGCCGCTGACGCCGCAGGAATTCGCCCTGCTGGAGGCGCTGGTGCGCAACCGCAACCTGGCGCTGAGCCGCGACCAGCTGCTGGAGCTGGCCTGGGGATACGACTATGAGGGCGACGCGCGCACCGTGGACGTGCATATCCAGCGCCTGCGCAAAAAGCTGGGGCTCGAAAAGCAGATCGAGACCGTGTACAAGCTGGGTTACCGCCTGAACACGAGGGGCGGCGTATGAAACGACGCGCGTGGAAATTCTGGCAGAAGGCCTATGCGCTGACGCTGGGCGTGTGCGTGCTGGCGCTGGGCGGCTCGGCCGCGGCGCTGGGCGCGCTGAGCTGGCAGCGAAGCTATGACGCTGAGATCGGCCGGTTGCTGGCGGCCCAGCACGCCGCCGCGCAGGACTTTGTTCTGGATGCCGCCGCTGTGTACGCCCGCCGCCCCTCGGCGCTGAATACGCTGGCGCAGAACTATGCCGCCGAGGCGGCGCGCGAGGGCGCGCTGGTACGCATCGAACAGGACGGCAAAACACTGGCCGACACCCTCCCCGCCCCCGACGCGCCGCTGCCGGAAGCGCCGGCGGCCGGCAGCCGCGTGCACGCGGTGCGCGCCGCGCAGGGGCGGCGCTATCTGTTTGTCGCGGCGCGCCTGCCCGGCCCGCCCGACGAGCTGACGCTCACCCTTGCGTACGACACAGAGCCCTTCTTCGCCGAATGGGAGGACACATGGCGCACGCTGGCGCTGGCCGGCGCCGCCGTGCTGGCGCTGCTGGCCGTGGCGCTGTATGCGGTGCTGCGCGGCCTCTCCCGCCCGATGGAGCGGCTGGCGGCGGCCGCGGGGCGCATCGCCGCGGGCGACTACAGCGTGCGCTGCGGCCCGCACACGGGCGACGAGACCGGGCAGCTGGCGGCGGCGCTGGACGAGATGGCCGCGCGCGTGCAGCAGACCGTCTGCCAGCTCGAGGACGCGGCGCAGCGCAAGCAGCAGCTGGTGGACAACGTCGCACATGAGCTGCGCACGCCGCTGACGGCCATCGGCGGCTATGCCGACTATTTGCAGCGCGCCGCGCTGACGCCGCAGGAGACGGGCGAGGCCGCCGGATACATCGCCGGAGAGACGAAGCGCCTGGCCGCCATGAGCGACCGGCTGCTGCAAATGGCGGCGCTGCGCGGGGAGACGGCCGCGCGCGACGATGTGGACGTGCCGCAGCTGGCGCAGGCGGCCGCGCGCACCGTCGCGCCCAAGGCAGACGCGCACGGCGTTGTGCTGCGCGTCAAGCCAATCCCCGCCTGCACCGTGCCCGGCGAAGCGCCGCTGCTGGAGAGCCTGCTTGTGAATTTGCTGGACAACGCCGTAAAAGCGTGCGAGGCGGGCGGGCGCGTGACGCTGGGCGCGCAGGCGGACGCGCACAGCGTGCGCCTGTGGGTACAGGACACCGGCTGCGGCATGGACAGAGAGACCCTCGCGCACATCGGCGACCCGTTCTACCGGCCCGACAAGGCGCGCAGCCGCCGGCAGGGCGGCGCGGGGCTGGGCCTCGCGCTGTGCTTTGCCATCGCAAAGGCGCACGGCGCGCGCCTGACGTTTTCCTCGCGGCCCGGGCACGGCACCACGGCCTCGGTGCTGTTTACAACTCTGTGACAACTTGCCGCGCATTTTTGCAATATCGCGGCGCTACAATGGCTGTACCCGGAAAGGAGGGTGCAGCATGAAAAAACTTCTCTTCCCCGCGCTGGCCGGCGCAGCGCTGCTGGCTTTGGCGGCATGCGGCGAAAAAAGCGCCGCGTCTGCGGCTGCGAGCGCCGCCGAGCCGCCCGCCGCACAGACGCAGCCTCTGCGCTTGATGACCGACGACGAAGAATTCACCGGCCGCACAGCGGGCAGCGCAGACGGCTATTACTACGTCGACCGCGGCAGCGGCGTCGCCGCCAACCTCCGCTACATCGACTATGCCACCGGGCAGGACGTCTTTCTGTCCTCCCGGCCCGGCGGCGACCATTTCTCGCCGGAGGACGAGAGCTTCCTCTCCTCCGCGGCGGGCAGCGCCCTCGCCTTTCCCGCAGGCGACGCCCTGTATCTGGTGCGCACCGGCGCGCCCAGCGCCGCCTCCGGGCAGGACGGGCTGGCCTGCATCTGGGTGATGGGGCTCGACGGCTCGGGCCGCCAAGTGCTGTACCAGGGCGGCTCCGACGAGCAGCTTTTGAGCACGATCGCCGCCGACGGCGAAGCGCTGTACCTTGTGCGCTGCGTCACGCAGGGCGACCCGCCCGCGCAGCAGTACACGCTGGCCGCGCTCAGCCGGTCCGGCGGCGAGATGCAGACCCTGTGCGAGCTGCCCGGCTATGCAAAGATGATCGGCGCTGCGGACGGCTGCCTGCTTTTGCACACCATCCGCGACGAAAGCGCACAAGGTACGCCGCAGCTGCAGCACCAGCTGCTTTGCTTTTCTCTTGCGGACAGCCGGTTGTCACAGCTCACAAGCTGGACGCACGCGCAGGACGTGTATGCGAGCGCCGACGGCAGCCGGCTGGCAATCGCCGACGTGACCGCCGGCACGGTGACGGTGTGGGATTTTGCCGCCGGCCAGACGCTCGCCGCCTGGCCCATGGAGGGCCATATCCCGCCCGGCGCCGGGGGGCTTTTCTTCACCGGCTGCCGGGACGGGCGCTTTTTCTACTGGAACTTCGCCGAGGAATGCCTGGAGGCGCTCAGCCTCGCGGACGGCGCATGGAGCCGCGTGAGCCTTGCCTACGACGACCCGGACAAGCTGGAGAAGCGGCCGGTGGAGATCATCGCCGACGCGGGGGATGCGTACCTTGTGTGCATGGACAAAGAAGTGACGGCGCGCACCTATCCGGGCGACGGCGGCGCGCAGCCGCAGCGCGTGGAGGCAGCGCAGCCCGTCTATGCGCTGATCGGCAAAGACGATTACTGGGCGAGCGAGCCGCGCTATCGAACCGTGACGTACAACACATAAGACATAAGCGCCCGCGCAAAAGATGCGTCTGTGCCGCGCAGTCTTTGGGAAATGAGGGATGGATTGTGAAAAAAGCCGCCGCTTTTCTGCTGGCATGCCTGGCCGCCGCGCAGCTCTGTGCCTGTGCCGCCGACCCCGCGCAGCCCGTTGTGACGAGCGACGTCCTCGTTTCGCAGGATTCGGCCGTGCAGACCGCACTGGAGCAGAGCGCCGGGCAGGACTACGCCTATTACTGGGAAGGCGAACACATCGACGAGGAAATCGAATATTACGCGGAGCTTTACCGGCAGGAGCTTGAAGCGCTGCGCGGCGGCGAGGACAGCTTGAACAATCGGCAGCTGACCGCCTATTACGAGAGCGAACTTGAGAACGATTGTCCGTCACAGCGGGAGTATCTGGAAGAGATCGCGGCGCTGGACCCGCCTGTGAGCGCACAGGAAGCCGCCAACATTGCCGGCGAGTATTTTGAGGTGCTGTACGGTATCGATTTGTCCCAGCAACCGATCATCCTGCGCTATATTCAGGGCAATGACCAGTGGGATGCGATGTTCTCGCCTTTGCTCGACGAACAGGGCCGTGTGCCTACCGGCGTACAGTCCAATGCCGCCTTTACCGCTCTTTGCTACATTCGATCGGACACAGGAGAGATCGTAGGCGCGACTTATTGCACAAGCCAAGAGGAAAATCAGGCGATGACGGCAACGGAACTTCCCGCATATATCCAAAGAGACGCCACTTACACCTCGCAGATCGTCGCCAATTATTTCGATATGGAGGCGCCCGGCGCGCAGGAGGCCCTGGAGGCAATGAAAGAGCAGCTGACGACGCTTTTGTCCGGCACAGTGGCCGTGGGCGGCGCGCAGATCACCTCCGTCACGGTGGAAGATGTCGTTTACTCTGACCAACCGCCGCGCATAAACGACTTGTATTTCCATCTCACCGCCAGCAACGGGCGCACCTACACGCTTTTTTGGAACCTCAAATACCCCAACTACGACTTCGGCGGTTTCCCGCTGCGCGCGTTTTCGCTGAGCACCGACAGCTGAAGCGCGCCGGTTTGTCCTTTGCGCTGAAAAATGATATAATAATGCGTACGCAGAAGTCATTGCAGGGCAAAGGAGGTCGCCATGCGCGAAGAAATGTTTGGGCCGGAAACGCTGGAACCGGCCGTGAAAGAACGTTTTGTGGCAGATTATACCGACGGGACGGATC
>DXGT01000036.1 GCA_019113785.1 Candidatus Ruthenibacterium merdigallinarum
CGCTGCAAAGCGGCAGATGCAAGGCAGAGGGGCGCAGCACTCCTTGGTGGAATGCAAGGCCCGATAACGCAGCAGATGCCGCTTTGCAGGCAGAGTTTTGCGGCTTTGTTTTCTTATGGAACCGCGCGTAATGGCCGCGCCCGCAAGGCGCGGGACGGCAGAACGAAGGCGGGGAGGCGCGCAAAGGTGAGCCGGATCTTACTTTTGGAGGACGACGAGGCGCTGGGGCGCGGCGTCTGCATGGCGCTCGAGGCGCCGGGCTGTGCCGTTGTGCGCTGCGCCGCGCGGCGCGATGCACAGGCGCTTTTGCAAAGCGGGGGCTTTGATTTGCTGATCTTCGACGTCAACTTGCCGGACGGCAGCGGCCTCGAGCTTTTGCGGACGCTGCGGCAGGGCGGCGACGCCACGCCCGCCATCCTGCTCACGGCCAACGATCTGGAGCTGGACGAAGTCACCGGCCTCGAGGCCGGGGCGGACGACTATATCACAAAGCCGTTCTCGCTGGCCGTGCTGCGGGCCAGAGTGAACGCCCAGCTGCGGCGCGCAGCGCCCGCCCGGCCGGAGCGCTTCGAGCTGAACGGCTTTTGCTTTGACTTTGCGCGGCTGGAGTTTTTGAAAGACGGGGAAGCCATCGACCTGTCCAAAACCGAGCAGCGGCTGCTGCGCCTGCTGGTGGAGAACCGGGGCCGGACTTTGCCGCGGGAGCTGCTATTGGAAAAAGTGTGGGACGGCGGCGAATTCGTGGACGAGAACGCGCTTTCGGTGGCGGTGCGGCGCCTGCGCGCCAAATTGGAAAACGCCCCGATCAAAACCGTGTACGGCGTGGGCTACGTCTGGGAGGCGGGCAGATGACCGCCGCGGCGTGGGCCTTTCTGGCGCTGGCCGGCGCGGGGCTGGCCTTCGGCCTGTGGCAGCGGGCCGCCCGGCGGCGCACTCTCCGGCGGCTCGGCGATATGCTGGAGCGCGCCATTGCCGGGGGCTTTGCCGAGGAGCGCTTTGACGAGACGGAGCTGTCCGCGCTGGAGGGAAAGCTGGCGCGCTTTCTGCGCGGCTCCGCGCAGACGCAAAAAACGGTGGAGAGAGAACAAGCGGCGGTAAAGGCGCTGATCGCCGATATCTCCCACCAGACGCGCACGCCCCTTGCGAATCTGCTTTTATATACCTCGCTTTTGCTGGAGGGCGATCTGCCGCCGCAGCAGCGCCAGCAGGCCCGCGCGATTTTGACGCAGGGGGAAAAGCTGTCTTTCCTCATCGAGGCGCTGGTGAAGGCCTCGCGGCTGGAAACGGGGATCGTGACGCCCGCGCCGTCCCCGCATCCTGTGGGGCCGCTGCTGGAAGAGGCGGCGGAGCAGGAGGAGCAGGCGGCTGAGAAAAAAGGGGTCGCGCTGCAGGCGCTCCCCTTTGCGGGAACGGCGGCCTACGACCCCCGCTGGACGGGCGAAGCCCTCGGCAACGTGGTGAACAACGCGGTCAAATACACGCCCGCCGGCGGGACGGTGACGCTCAGCGCGCAGATGCTGGACGGCTTTTGCCGGGTGGACGTGACGGATTCCGGCCCCGGCATCCCGGAAGAGGAACAGGGCGCGATCTTTGACCGCTTCTACCGGGGCGCGCGGACGCGCAGCGCCGAGGGGCTGGGGCTCGGGCTCTACCTCGCCCGCCAGATCCTGGCTTTGCAGGGCGGCTACATCAAAGTGTCCTCCGCGCCCGGAAAGGGCAGCACCTTTTCGCTGTACCTGCCGCGGGAACCTGAACGGATATGAAGACAAAATCTTTCCACTCTGTTAGATTTGAGAAAGGCGCAGGAAAGAATATTGCTGTATAGTCTGTATTGTCAAACGGCAATACAGACTTTTTTGTGGAGGTTGAACGCGATGACGATCCTGGAAACCAAAGACCTGAAAAAATATTACGGCAAGGGGGACACGCTCGTGAAGGCGCTGGACGGGGTGGACCTCGCCGTCGAGGACGGGGAGTTTGTGGCGATCGTCGGCACCTCCGGCTCCGGCAAGTCCACTTTGCTGCACATGCTCGGCGGGCTGGACCGGCCCACCGGCGGCGCCGTCACGGTGGACGGCAAGGACATTTTCTCCCTGAAGGACGAGGCCCTCACCATCTTCCGCCGCCGCAAGATCGGCTTTGTGTTCCAGAGCTTCAATCTGGTGCCGGTGCTCACCGTGTGCGAGAACATCGTCCTGCCCATCCAGCTGGACGGCGGCAAAGTGGACGAGGGCTATGTGGGCCGGGTGGTGGCCGCGCTGGGCCTTGAAAAAAAGCTGGACAACCTGCCCGGCCAGCTCTCCGGCGGCCAGCAGCAGCGGGTGGCCATCGCCCGGGCGCTGGCCACAAAGCCCGCCATTTTGCTGGCCGACGAGCCCACCGGCAATCTGGACAGCCGCACCAGCCAGGACGTGCTGAGCCTGATGAAAGTGACGGGGCGCAAATTCTCCCAGACCATGGTGATGATCACCCACAATGAGGAGATCGCCCAGCTGGCCGACCGCATCGTCCGCATCGAGGACGGCCGGATCGTGACGCGATGAGGGGGTGGACGCTGTGAAAGTCTCAAACCGCAAGTGCATCCGCCGTCTGGCGTGGAAGAGCCTTCTGGCCAGCCGCAGCCGCAACCTCATCGCCATCGCGGCCATCGCCCTGACGGCGGTGCTGTTCACTTCGCTTTTCACCATCGCCCTGTCCATCAACGAGGGCTTCCAGCAGGCAAACTTCCGTCAGGCGGGCGGTTTTTCCCACGGCGGGTTCAAGTACCTGACCCGGCAGCAGGCCGAGGCGCTGAAAGACGACCCCCTCATTGACCGGTACGGCATGCGGCGCTTTCTAGGCATGCCGATGGACGTGCCCTTCAACAAATCCCACGTGGAGGTGAGCTGGTGCGACGAAAACGAGGCGCACTGGATGTACTGCGACCCGGTGGAGGGCGCGCTGCCGGCGGAGGGCACTGACCAGGCCGCCACCGACACCCATGTGCTCGAGCTGCTGGGCGTCGAGCCAAAGATCGGGGCAAAATTCACCCTCACCTTCGACGTGGACGGGCACGAGACCACGCAGAGCTTCACGCTCTGCGGCTGGTGGGAGTACGACGAGGCCATCGTGGCCAACCACGTCCTCATCCCCGAGAGCCGGGTGGACGCGGTTTTGGACGAGGTGGGCGTCGACCCCGCCCAGTCCGCCGACGGCATGACCGGCGCATGGAACCTGGACGTGATGCTGAAAAGCGGCGCCCGGCACATCGAGCAGGATTTAAACCGGATTTTGGCCAACCACGGCTACCAGAGCGAGGCCGCCGGGGACAATTACATCGGCACCGGCGTCAACTGGGGCTACACTGGGGCGCAGCTCTCCGACAATGCAGACCCCGCAACGGTACTCGCCATCGCCGCCGTGGCCCTGCTCATCATCTTCACCGGCTACCTCATTATCTACAATGTGTTCCAAATCTCCGTGGCCGGGGACATCCGGTTCTACGGCCTGCTCAAAACCATCGGCACCACGCCCCGGCAGCTGCGGCGCATCATCCGCTTCCAGGCGCTGGCGCTCTCCGCCGCCGGCATCCCCGTCGGGCTTGCCGCCGGCTGGCTCGTCGGCGGGCGGCTGACGCCGGTGATCGTGGCCCGGCTCAACGGCGTGGAAGCGGTCACCTCCGCCAGCCCGTGGATCTTTCTCATCGCGGCCCTGTTCGCCCTGTTCACGGTGCTCCTCTCCTGCGCGAAGCCGGGCAGGATGGCCGGCAAAGTCTCCCCGGTGGAGGCGGTGCGCTACGCCGAGGGCGGCGGGAAGCTGCGCGCGAAAGGCCGGAAAGCCCGCCGGGTGACGCCGTTCACGATGGCGTGGGCCAATTTGGGCCGCAGCCGCGGCAAAACCGTGGTGACGGTGCTCTCGCTGTCGCTGGCGGTGGTGCTGCTCACGGTGACGGTGAACTTCGCCGGCGGCTTTGATATGGACAAGTACGTGTCCAATTTCACCGCCAGCGACTTCATCGTGGCGAATGCGGGCAAGCTGCAAAGCGGGAACGTGGGTTTTACGGACGACATGGCCGTACCCCGGCCCGTCATGGATGAAATCGACGCCGAAGGCGGCGTTACGGACAGCGGCGTGGTGTATGGCCAGACCTTCGGCGCGCTGGAGTACGTCGCCGAGGACTGGTTCCGGCAGAATAAAGAACGCTTTTATACCCCGGAGCAGATGGACGGCCTGATCCGCCTGACTGACCGGAACGAGGCGGGCCTGCTGGCCGACTCGGTGCAGCTGTCCGGCATGAGCGCCTTCGCGCTGGATCACCTGACCGTGCTGGAGGGCGACCTGTCCGCCCTCTATGAGCCGGGCAGCCGCGCCGTTGCCGCCGTGTACGCCGAGGACGAGTACGGCAGCGCCGACCCGAACTCCCACTGGGCCCGGCTGGGGGACACGGTCACCGTCCGGTACGTGGAGGAATCCGAGTTCTACGACCCGGACACCGGGGAGGTCTGGGCCGCGTATGAGGACATCCCCGACGGGGCCAACTATGTGGAGCGGCCGGTAAAGTACCGGGACGTGGACTACACCGTGGCCGCGCTGGTGACGGTGCCCTCCGCCCTCAGCTACCGCTACTACGGCTCCGACGAGTTTATCCTGAACGATGAGACCTTTGTGCAGGACACCGGCACGGACAGCGTCATGTACTACGCCTTCGACACCACGGATGAGGCAAACGCGACGATGGAGGCGTTCCTCCGGGATTACACGGAGAACGTCGACCCGACGCTCGACTACGAGAGCAAGGCCACCTACGCCGGGGAGTTTGAGAGCATGCGCTCCATGTTCCTGCTTTTAGGCGGGGCGCTGAGCTTCATCGTGGGGCTGGTGGGCGTGCTCAACTTCTTCAACGCCATCCTCACCGGCATCATCGCCCGCCAGCGGGAACTGGCGGTGCTCGGGGCCGTGGGCATGACTGGCAGGCAGATGCGCGCCATGCTGGTGTGGGAGGGCCTTCTCTACGCCCTCGGGGCGGCGGGGCTCGCCCTGCTGCTGACGCTGCTGCTCGGGCCGGTGGCCTTCCGCGCGGTGGAGGGGCTGTTCTGGTTCTTCACCTATCGGCTGACCCTTGCGCCCTTCGCGCTGGTCGTCCCGCTGTTTGCGCTGCTGGGGGCGGGCATCCCCGTCCTCACCGGCCGTGCCGCCGGAAAGCGCACCGTGGTGGAGCGGCTGCGGATGGAGTAAAAAAGCGGCGGATACGCGTTACAGGACGGCGGCTTTGAACGCTTCAAAGCCGCCGTCTTTCTGTCTGCGGCAAAGGCGCGGCGGCTTTTCGGAGGGAAAAACGGCGCGGTACTTTTGCAAACGGCGCGCCGGTGTTATAATAAGGTGACAAAGCGGCCGGAAGGGGGCGAGGGCGATGGCGAAGGACAGGGTGATCTTCCACTGCGACTGCAACAGCTTTTACGCCTCTGTGGAGCTATTGCACCATCCGCAGCTGCGCAATGTGCCGATGGCTGTGTGCGGCGACCCCGAGCAGCGCCGCGGCGTCATCCTCGCGAAGAACGAGGCTGCCAAGCGCCTGGGCGTGCGCACGGCGCAGTCGGTGTACGAGGCGCTGCGCATCTGCCCGAAGCTGGCGCTCGTGCCGCCGCACCACCGCGAGTACCGCCGCTTCAGCCGGCAGATCAACGCCATCTACGCCCAGTACACCGACCGGGTGGAGCCGTTCGGCATCGACGAGAGCTGGCTGGACATGACGGGCACATGGCACTTGTTCGGCCCCTCGCCCGCGGCCGTGGCCGATTTGCTGCGCGCGCGGGTGAAGGCCGAGACGGGCCTGACCATCTCGGTGGGCGTCAGCTTCAACAAGGTGTTCGCAAAGCTCGGCTCCGACTACCGCAAGCCGGACGCCACCACCGTCATCCTGCAGCAGGACGTGGCGCGTATCGTGTGGCCGCTGCCGGCGGACGCGCTTTTGTATGTAGGGCGCGCGGCGAAAGAGGCGCTGCGGCGCATGGGCGTCGAGACGATCGGCCAGCTGGCCGCGGCCGACCCGGCCGCGCTGACCGCCGCGCTGGGCAAGCTGGGCGGGCAGCTGTCGCAGTATGCGCGCGGCGAGGACGTGTCGGAGGTGCGCCGCGCGGGCGACGAGCGCGAAGTGAAAAGCGTGGGCAACGGCCTGACGTTTCGGCGCGACCTTGTGGGCGAAGCGGACGTGCGCGCGGGCCTCGCGGCGCTGGCCGACGAAGTGGCCTCGCGCCTGCGCCGGTACGGCCTTGTGTGCCGGGCCGTGCAGGTGACCATCAAGGACCCGTCGCTCAAAAGCATCCAGCGCCAGAAACACCTGGACGCGCCGACGTGCCTTGCCAGGACCATCGGCGCCGCGGCGCTGGCGCTGGTGCGCGCCAACTGGGACCTGCGCCGGCCCATCCGCATGCTGACCGTGACGGCGCTGGAGGTGTCCGGCGAGGACGAGCCCGAGCAGCTGTCGATGTTTGAGGCCGCCGCGCCGCAGAAAAGCGACGAAAAGCGCGAGCGGCTCGAGCGCAGCCTTGACGCCATCCGCCGCAAATACGGCAAAAATTCCATCGCCGCGGCGGACGTGCTGAAAAACGACATCGGCCTGGAGGGCATCGAGATGGAGCAGAGCGCGCCGGGCGAAGAGGGGGAGACGGAATGAACATCTGCATTGCGGTGATGCTGGCGTTCGCGCTGCTGGGCGCGGTGGACAAAATGCTGTCCGGGCGGCTGGGCGTCGCGGAGGAGTTCGACCGCGGGCTTGCGATGATGGGCTCGCTGTGTATGTCGATGGGCGGCATCTACTGCGTGGCCGTGGCGGCGCTGAGCGGCGCGTCGCAGGCCATCGGCGCGCTGAACGACGCGCTGCCGTTCGACGTGTCGCTGCCGGTGGGCATGCTGCTGGCGACGGATATGGGCGCGTGGCCCGCCGCAAAGGCGCTGGCGGCCACGCCCGAGCTGGCCGCCTACACGGGGCTGCTGGTGGGCGCGACGCTGGGCTCGCTGATCAGCTTTGTGCTGCCCACCTCGCTGGGCAGCCTGCCCGTGCACGAGGTGATGGGCTTCATGCAGGGCGTTTTGTGGGGCGTTGTGGCGCTGCCCGCGGGCCTTGCGGCGGGCGGGCTGCTGCTGGGGCTGCCGCTTTTGCAGCTGGCGGCCAACTGGTGGCCGGTGGCGCTCCTGTGCGCGCTTTTGGTGGCGGCGCTGCGCTTTGCGCCGCGCGGATGCATCCGCGTGCTGACGCTGCTGGGGGAAATCGTGCGCGTCGCGGGCATCGCGCTGTTCTGCGCGGTGGTACTGGGCGTGTATGTGCCGGGCCTTTCCGTCACGCGCATGGAGCTTGTGAACGAAGTTCTCGTGATCGTCTTGAAGATCACGGCCGTGGTGTGCGGCGCGCTGGTGGCCAGCCGCCTGGCGCTGGCGCGCTGCGGGCGGTTCATCACCGCGGCGGCCAAGCGGCTGGGCGTGAACGAGTACGCCGTGCTGGGGCTGATGGCCAGCCTTGTGAACAGCGTGTCGATGCTGCCGCTCTACGGGCGCATGGACGTGCGCGGCAAGGTGATGAACGCGGCGGTGTGCGTGTCGGGCGCGTTTTTGCTGGGCGGGCAGATGGCGTTCGTCTCCAGCGTGGGCAGCGGGCTGTCGGTGGCGGCGTTCTTTTTGTGCAAGGGGCTGGGCGGCGTTTTGGCCGCGGCCCTGGCGCTGCGCTTTACGAAAAACGCGCCCGCGCCGCAGCCCTGAAGGGAAAAACACGCTGCCGGGAAAATGTCGGGAAAGACAGAAATGAGGCGGCCCCGCGGGGCCGCCCCTCTTTGCATTTTTTCAGCGCCGCGGCTGCGCGCGCTTTTTCGGCCGCGGCTTTTTGCCGCGGCCCAGCAGGTTCAGCACGGTGTCGATCAGGCTGCCGAGATTCAAAAGCAGGATGACGTATGTCACCGCGGTGACGCAGACGGCCCAGCCCGGCCCCTGCGCCAGCAGCAGGATACTCTCGACGCCCAGCAGCGCGCAGTTCAGCGCGATGCGCGCCGGCCGGTAGCGCATGCGCAGCAGCCGGCGCGTGGTGGCCGCGCGCACGATGACCACGGCCAGATAGCTGACGGCCGTGGCGGCCGCCGCGCCGTGGATGCCCCACACGGGGATGAGGGCGGCGTTCAAAACGAGGTTCAGCACCGCGCCCACGCCCATCGTGGCCAGCGACAGGCCGCTTTTCATCTCCAGCATGTAAATGCTGTTCTGGAAATTGGCGAAGCTGGAGAACACAGTGGCGAACGTGAACAGCGGAACATACTGCCACGAGGAGAAGAACTCCTCGCCCACATAGATGCGCATGATGGGCTGGCACAGCCAGATGATGCCGGCCGCCGCCATGAACATGACGCCCTGGTACACGCCGAACACGCGGGTGAAGAACTGCTCGCGGCCCTTCTTCGTGCCGTCGGTGAACGCGCTGATCTGCCAGGCCTCGGTGAACATCGTGGCAACGATGGACAAAAGCGTCGGCAGCTTGTAGCACGCGCTCATCAGGCCCGTGGCCTCCGGGCCCAGCATGTTCGTCACGAACAGTTTGTCGCTGGTGTTTGTGATCGACCAGAAGATCGACGCCGAGACGAGCGGCAGCGAAAAGCGCAGCATGCGCCCGAACAGATTTTTGTCAAAGCGAGGCAGGTCGATGTAGCGCCACAGGCGCGAGACGAAAAACAGAAACAGCGCGCTGACGGCGTCGCCCGTGATGACGGCCAGCAGCATGCCCTCGGGCCGCCAGCCGAAGCCGGAGATGTACAGCACCGTGCAGCCGAGCGTGACGGCGCTGTTGAGGATGCCGTCGATGGCGTACAGCCGCAGGTTTCCCTGCGCGCGCGTGAACTGGCAGTTGAGCGTGTTCACGCAGCTCGTCAGAAGGAACACCAGCATCAGAAGGCCGTAGCCGCCCACGGCGTTCGCGATGAACGGGATGCGCGAGACCAGCGGCCACAGCACAAGCATCGCCGCGTATCCGCAGCCCAGCGCCGCCAGGCCGCAGGTGTACACCTTGCGCTTGTCGTTCGACTTCTCCAGCCCGAAGCGAACCACGGCGTTCTGAATGCCCAAAAGCACCAGCGGGATGAAGAACTGGCCCGTCGTCTGCACCGTGTCCATCGTGCCGTATTCGGCGGTGGTCAGCTCGCGCGTGTAATACGCCGTCATCAAAATGCCCAGCAGCTTCGACGAGAACTGGTTCACGGCGGTGAGGATGGTGTTGGAGACAAGACGCTGATATTTGTTCATGCCGCCACCCTTTCATGGAATAGTACCCAAAGTAAAAGTATAGCACACGCGCGCGCGTTTGCAAAGGAAAAACGCGGCGCGCGGGGCTTCTTACGGCGCGCCGCGCAGCCGCGCGCGCTGGGCGCGCCAGTCGGGCACGGCGCGCGCCACCTCGGCCCAGAACGCGGGGCTGTGGTCGGCCCGCACAAAGTGCGCGTACTCGTGCGCCACCACGTAGCGCGCCGTCTCGCGCGGGTACTCGGCCAGGCGCAGGTTCAGCGTGATGCGCCCCTTCGCCGGCGTGCAAGAGCCCCAGCGCGTCTTCATCTCGCGCACGCGGATCTCGGGCCGCCGGCCGCCCAGCGCCTGCGCGAACAGGGGGAACAGCTCCTCGCTCAGCGCCTCGAACAGCGCGAGGGCCTGCTCTTTCGTCACGGCCGCCGGGCGCTGCGCGCGCAGCGCGTTTTGCGCCGCGGCGGCCTGCGCGCGGCGCACCCAATCGGCGCGGGCGCACACCATCTCGTCGATGCGCGCGGCGCTCACGCAGCGCGGCGCGCTGACGGCCAGCGTGCCGTCGGCCCGCACGCGAAAGTTCACATTTTTGACGCGTTTGTACACAAGCTCATAAACAAGGCCGCACGCACAGGTGCGGCGCACAGGGCCGGGCATGGCATGCGCCCCCTTCCTTATATTTATCCAGTAGCGGTTCGCCGCCGCTTCTCTATTATATACCGCTCGTCAAGTTGGCAAATGCACCAAAAAAGTGCGGGGTGATTCGACAGTTTTTTGACTTGACCGGCACAACATCTAGTGATACACTAAAAGGCGTCGTCAAGATTTAGAAGAGGGAGAACGGGTATGATCAGAAGTATCGTCAAGCGCGACGGGCGCGTTGTGCTGTATGATGAAAGCAAGATCGCGTCGGCGATTTTAAAGGCGCTGGAGGCGGCGGGCGAGGGCAATGCCGCCGACGCCGCGCGCGTGGCCAACAAGGTGGGCGAGCGGTTGGAGCAGATGTCGCAGGAGACGCCGCGCATCGAGCAGATCCAGGACACCGTCGAGCAGACGCTGATGCACGAGGGCTTTGAGAACGCGGCCAAGCAGTACATTTTGTACCGCGCCGAGCGCACGCGCATCCGCGAGGCCAAGACCAGCCTGATGAAGAGCATCGACGAGATCACGAACGTCGACGCGCGCATGAGCGACATGAAGCGCGACAACGCCAACATCGACGGCAACACCGCGATGGGCAGCATGCTGCAGATCGGCACCGCGGGCGCAAAGGCGTACAACGCGGCCTATCTGCTGACGCCCGCGCAGGCCAAGGCCTACCGCGAGGGCGATATCCACATCCACGATTTCGACTTTTACGCCCTGACCACCACCTGCTGCCAGATCGATGTGCTCAAGCTGTTCCACGGCGGCTTTTCCACGGGTCACGGCTATCTGCGCGAGCCGCAGAGCATCGGCAGCTACGCGGCGCTGGCGGCCATCGCCATCCAGTCGAACCAGAACGACCAGCACGGCGGCCAGTCGATCCCGAACTTCGACTACGCCATGGCCGAGGGCATCCGCAAGAGCTTTGCGCGGCTGTACCGTCGCAAGCTGAAAGAGGCGCTGGAGGACGTGCTGGGCACGGACGACGAGCAGGCGCTGGCCGACGCGGCCGTGGCCGCGGGCCGCGAGGAGACGGACGACGAGCCGCGCATGCAGCTGAACGCCGCCAGCTTCGACGCGGCGGCCGCCGCGGCGCTGGAGGCGGACGGCCGTTTGAGCCGCGCGCAGGCGGAGATGATCGTGCGCCATGCGCGCGCGCGCGCCGAGAAGAGCACCGACCGCGACACCTATCAGGCGATGGAGGGCTTTGTCCACAACCTGAACACCATGCACTCGCGCGCCGGCGCGCAGACGCCGTTCTCGTCCATCAACTATGGCACCGACACCTCGCCCGAGGGGCGCATGGCCATCCGCAACATCCTGATGGCCGAGGACGCGGGCCTGGGCCACGGCGAGACGCCCATTTTCCCCATCCATATCTTCAAGGTGAAGGAGGGCGTCAACTACAACCCCGGCGACCCGAACTACGATCTGTTCCAGCTGTCGATGCAGGTGAGCGCGAAGCGCCTGTTCCCGAACTATGTGTTCCTGGACAGCCCCTTCAACCTGCAGTACTATAAGCCCGGCCACCCGGAGACGGAGGTGGCCACGATGGGCTGCCGCACGCGCGTGATGGGCAACGTCTACGACCCCGAGCGCGAGATCAGCTTCAGCCGCGGCAACCTGTCGTTCACGTCCATCAACCTGCCGCGCCTGGCCATCGAGAGCCACGGCGACGAGAAGCTGTTCTACAAAAAGCTGGACGACATGATGGACCTTGTGGCCCAGCAGCTGCTGGACCGCTTTGAGATCCAGGCCTCGAAGCGCGTGTACAACTACCCGTTCCTGATGGGCCAGGGCGTCTGGCTCGACTCGGAGAAGCTGGGCCCGAACGACGAGGTGCGCGAGGTGCTCAAGCATGGCACGCTGTCCATCGGGTTCATCGGCCTCGCCGAGACGCTGACGGCGCTGTACGGCCACCACCACGGCGAGAGCGACGAGATGCAGCAGAAGGGCCTTGCCATCGTGCGCCACATGCGCGCGTACTGCGACAAAAAGAGCGAGGCGACCCACATGAACTTCTCGCTCCTGGCCACGCCCGCCGAGGGCCTGTCCGGCCGGTTTGTGCGCATGGATCAAAAGCGCTACGGCAAGATCCCCGGCGTGACCGACCGCGAGTACTACACCAACAGCTTCCACATCCCCGTGTGGTACCCGATCTCGGCCTACCAGAAGATCCAGAAAGAGGCGCCCTACCACGCGCTGACGAACGCCGGCCACATCAGCTACGTCGAGCTGGACGGCGACACGGCCAACAACGTGGAGGCGTTCGAGAGCGTGGTGCGCTGCATGCACGACGCGGGCATCGGCTACGGCTCGATCAACCATCCGGTCGACCGCGACCCCGTCTGCGGCTATGTGGGCGTGATCGGCGAGGTGTGCCCGCGCTGCGGCCGCCGCGAGGGCGAGGCCCTCAGCCAGGAGCGCATCGACGAGCTGCGCAAACTCTACCCGGAGATCACGACGTTCTGCGGGTGCCGCTGAAAACAAAAAAAACACCGGCGCATCTGCGCCGCGAAAAATTGGGAGGAATCATCATGACGCTGAAGACGAATTACGAGGCAAAATACGGCAAGGGCGTGGGCTTTGAGCGCATCCGCCGCATCACGGGCTATCTTGTGGGCACGATGGACAAGTGGAACGACGCCAAGAAGGCCGAGGAGCACGACCGCGTGAAGCACGGCCTTGTGAAGTAATGGGCGCGACGCTCAATCTGGCGGGCCTGCTGGAGGATTCGATCGTCGACGGGCCGGGCATCCGCGTGGCGATTTTCGCCCAGGGGTGCCCGCGCCGGTGCGAGGGATGCCACAACCCCGAGAGCTGGCCGTTCGGCGTCGGCACGGACATGACGGTGGACCGCCTCGCCGAGATCGTGCGGGCCAACCCACTGGCGCGGGGCGTCACGTTCTCCGGCGGCGAGCCGTTCAGCCAGGCCGCGGCCTTCGCCGAGCTGGGCGAGCGCCTGCGCACCGAGGGGTACGAGGTGGCCAGCTACACGGGCTACACGTTCGAACAGCTGCTCAGTGAGGGCACGCCCGACCAGCGCCGCCTCCTGCGCGCGCTGGACGTGCTGGTGGACGGCGAGTTCGTGCTGGCAAAGCGCAATCTCGATCTGCGCTTTCGCGGCAGCGAGAACCAGCGCATCCTCGACGTGCCAAAAAGCCTTGCCGCCGGCAGCGCCGTGTGGTACGAGGGCGAGCGATGGACGGGCCCGCGCCGCTGAGCGCCGCCGCGCCAAAAAGAAAAGACACAGGGCGCCCCGCCGCGCAGGACACAACGCGCAGGGGCGCCTTTTTCTGCCGATTCCAGGGCAAGTTCAGAAGTTTGAAGGAGAGACGACGATGCGCATGCGCTTTAAACCCTACGCCGGGCCGGAGCTTGCGGCCTGCGACTACCATGTGGCCGACCCGACGGCCTGCAAGGGCCGCTGGAACACGCTGTTCGCGCGGCCGGACCAGCCGCTGCACCTCGAGCTGGGCTGCGGCAAGGGCGGCTTCCTCTCGCAGCTGGCCGCGGCGAACCCGCAGGTGAACTACGTCGGCGTGGACATCACCGACAAGGTGCTCATCCTCGCCAAGCGCAACATCGAGCGCGTGTACGCGCAGCAGGGCCGCGCGGTGGACAATGTGCGCATCCTCACGCACGACATCGAGCGCATCCGCGCGATGATGGCCCCGCCGGACTGCGTCGAGCGCATCTACATCAACTTCTGCAACCCGTGGAACCGCAAAACCGGCCACAAAAAGCACCGCCTGACGCACCCGCGCCAGCTGGTGCAGTACCGCGATTTTCTGGCTGACGGCGCGCAGCTCTGGTTCAAGTGCGACGACGCCGACCTGTTCGAGGACACGCTGGGCTATCTCGACGAGGCGGGCTTTCGCGTGACGTGGCTCACGCGCGATCTGCACGCGGACGAGCCCGCGTGGAACATCCGCACCGAGCACGAGCGCATGTTTGCCGAGATGGGCGTGCCCATCAAGGCGCTGATCGCCGAAAAGGCGGACATCGACCCCGCCGTGCAGAGCCGCCTGCGCGCCGAGATCCAGCACCTGCGCGCGCCCGCGCGCCCGTAAAAGGCCCCTTTGCGCAAGAAAACACTTGCATATTTGCGCGCGGTGTGGTAATATGACTATTGTACGATAAGGTAAGGTGAAAGAGTGGGCCGCGCGGCCCGCTCTTTCCTGCTGTTAAGGGCCTTTTGGCCGGGAGGGTATATGGCGAAGGAAAAAGGCGGCTCGACCGTGGCTGCCGTGGAGGCGCTGGTGACGCCGGCGCTCGCGCGGCTGGGCCTGCGGCTGTGGGACGTGCGCTTTGAAAAAGAAGGGCCGGACTGGTTCCTGCGCGTGCTGATCGACCGGGACGAGCCGCTGGACATGGACGCCTGCGAGGCGGCGACGCGCGCCATCGACCCCATCCTGGACGAGGCCGACCCCATCGACCAGGCGTATTACCTCGAGGTGGGCAGCCCGGGGCTGGGCTGCAAGCTCACGCGGGAGAGCCACTTCGCGGCCAAGGCCGGCCGGCGCGTGCGCGCGCGCCTCATCCGCCCGAACGAAAAGGGCGAGCGCGAGGTGGCCGGCACGCTGGTGGGGCTTGCGGACGGCACGGTGACGCTGACGCTCGACGACGGCGCGCGCGCCGACATTGCCGTCAAGGACGCCAGCTACTTCAAGCTGTGCGACGACGAAGACCTGTTTTGACGCGGTACTAACTTAAAAAGGAAAGGTTTGGGACAATGAACGCGGAATTTTTTGAGGCGCTTGCCATGCTGGAGGCCGAGCGCGGCCTGCCGGCGGATTATCTGCTGGAGAAGATCAAAAACGCGATCGTGATCGCGGTGAAGAAGGGCTACGATGTCGAGGACGACAACGTCCTTGTGGAGATCGAGCCCGAGACGGGCACCTTCAACGTCTCGCTGCTCAAGTACGTCGTGGACGAGGTCGAGAACCCGAACACGCAGATCGCGCTCTCGGCCGCGCGCGAAAAGCGCCCGGCCATCGAGGTGGGCGACAAGTACGAGATCCCCCTCAAGACGAAGGACTTCGGGCGCATCGCCGCCCAGGCGGCCAAGCACGTCATCCGCCAGGGCCTCAAGGAGGCCGAGCGCAGCCAGATGTACGCGGAGATGCAGTCGAAGGCGCACGAGATCGTGTCCGCCGTCGTGACGAACATCGACCCGGTGCGCGGCGTCGTGACCGTGGAGCTGGGCAAGGGCGGTTCGGCGGTGCTGCCGCGCAACGAGCAGGTGCCCGGCGAGCAGCTGCGCGAGGGCCAGCACATCCAGGTGTACGTCGTGGACGTCATGGAGGGCGACCGCGGCCCGCGCATGATGATCAGCCGCACGCACCCGGGGCTGGTCAAGCGCATGTTTGAGATGGAAGTGCCCGAGATCTTCGACGGCACCGTCGAGGTGAAGGCCATCAGCCGCGAGGCGGGCGCCCGCACGAAGATGGCCGTCTGGTCGAAGGACCCGAACGTCGACCCCGTCGGCGCGTGCATCGGCCCGCGCGGCCAGCGCGTGGCCAAGATCGTCGAGGAGCTGGGCGGCGAGAAGATCGACATTGTCCGCTGGAGCGAGGACCCCGCGCAGTTCATCAGCGCGGCGCTCAGCCCGGCCACGGTGGTGGGCGTCGAGATTTTGGACGGCGACACGCGCGCGTGCCGCGTCACCGTGCCGGACCACCAGCTCAGCCTGGCCATCGGCAACAAGGGCCAGAACGCGCGTCTGTGCGCGCGCCTGACCGGCTATAACATCGACATCCGCCCCGAGAGCGGCTACTACGGCGAGGACGAGCCGGAGAAGCCCGCCAAGGGCTGACGCGCCGCCGCATAAAGCGGCGAGAGAGGAGGAGCCCATGGTCCAAAAGAAGATCCCGCTGCGCCGGTGTTCCGGCTGCGGGCAGTCAAAGCCGAAAAAGGAGCTGGTGCGCGTGGTGCGCGCGCCGGACGGCAGCGTCTCGCTGGATCTGGCGGGCCGCAAGCCCGGGCGCGGCGCCTATGTGTGCCCCAGCCGGGAGTGCCTGGCCAAGGCGCGCAAGGCAAAGCGCTTTGAGCGCGCGCTGGAAGTGCAGATCCCGGACGAGGTGTACGGGGCCATGGAAGCCGAGATCGCGAAAGGGGAGCACGATGCAGGATAAATTGCTGTTCGCGCTCTCGCTGTGCCGCAAGGCCGGCGCGCTCGTCACGGGGTATGACGCCGTGATGGAATGCGTGAACGACGGAAGAGCTCAACTGGCGCTGTGCGCGGCCGATGCAGCCGAGCGCACGGCGCGCCACACACAAGACGCCTGCGCGGGCCGCGTGGAATTTTGCCGCATGGCCCTCACGGTGCAGCAGCTCAGCCGTATCACCAGAAAGCCCACGGCGGTATTTGCCGTCACCGACCGCGAGCTGGCCCATTTGTGCCGGACGTGCATGCCCGGGCAGACGGCGGCAGAAAAGGAGGAACGCCCATGACAATCAAATACAAACTCAGCGACCTCGCCAAGGACCTTGGCGTGCAGAATAAAGAACTGATCGACCTGTTCGCACAGTGGACGGGCGAGACGAAAAAGCACACGACGCAGCTCACCGAACAGGAGCTGAACCGCGCGTTCGAGCACTACACCCGGAAAACCGAAGAGGCCAGCCTGGACGAGTACCTGAACAGCGCCCCGGCCGAGCCGAAGAAGGCGCCCGAGGCGCCCAAGCCGGCCGAGAAGGCCCCCGCTGAGAAAGCGGCTGCCGGGAAGGCGCCCGCCGCCGAGGCGGCAAACGCGCACCGCCAGCAAAAGCAGGCAAAGCAGCCTCCGCAGAAGCGCAAGGAGCGCGTGCGCATGCCCAAGGAGGATAAGCCCGGCCGTCCCGCGCCCGAAAAGCGCGAGGTCGTCACCATCACGGTGGACACCTCCTCCGCGGACGTCAACCTCGACAAGTTCAACGAAAAATACACGGAGCTGGCCTCCACGAAGAACGTCGAGAACCGCCGCAAGCCCCAGCCGGCCGGCAACAAGCAGAAGTTCACGGGCAAGAACCGCTTCCGCAACCAGCCGTTCCAGAAAAAGCGCGAGACTGAGGCCGAGCGCTTGCAGCGCATCCAGCTGGAGAAGGCCCGCAAGGCCCAGCTCAAGGTGTCCATCCCCGACGAGATCACCGTGGGCGAGCTGGCCAGCCGCCTGAAGGTGAACGTGGCGCAGGTCATCAAAAAGCTGATGGGCCTGGGCGTGATGGCCTCCATCAGCGAAGTGATCGACTTCGACACCGCCAGCCTCGTCGCCGAGGACCTCGGCGCGAAAGTGGAGCACGAGGTGCACGTCACCATCGAGGAGCGCCTGTTCGAGACCGACGAGGACCGCGAGGAGGACCTCGTCGAGCGCCCGCCGGTCGTGGTGGTCATGGGCCACGTCGACCACGGCAAGACCTCCATCCTCGACGCCATCCGCAAAACGCGCGTGACCGCGGGCGAGGCCGGCGGCATCACGCAGCACATCGGCGCGTACCAGGTCGAGGTGAACGGCAAGCCCGTCACCTTCCTCGACACCCCGGGCCATGAGGCGTTCACGTCCATGCGCGCGCGCGGCGCCAACCTCACCGACATCGCGGTGCTGGTGGTGGCCGCCGACGACGGCATCATGCCGCAGACCATCGAGTCGATCAACCACGCGAAGGCCGCGGGCGTGTCGATCATCGTGGCCATCAACAAGATGGATAAGCCCACCGCGAACCCGGAGCTCGTCAAGGAGCAGCTGACCAAATACGAGCTGGTGCCCGAGGAGTGGGGCGGCGACGTCATCTGCGTGCCGGTGTCCGCCGTGACGGGCATGGGCATCCAGGACCTGCTCGAGAGCATCATCCTTGTGGCCGAGGTCAAGGAGCTCAAGGCCAACCCGAACCGCCGCGCGAAGGGCGCGGTGATCGAGGCGCGCCTCGACAAGGGCCAGGGCCCCGTGGCCACGGTGCTCGTGCAGAAGGGCACGCTGCACCAGGGCGACATCGTCATCGCCGGCACGGCCGTGGGCCGCGTGCGCGTGATGCGCGACGACCAGGGCCGCTCGCTGAAGACCGCCGGCCCGTCGACGCCCGTTGAGATCACCGGCCTGACGGAGGTGCCCGCCGCGGGCGATCTGTTCGACGCGGTGGAGGACGAGAAGCTCGCGCGCGAGCTGGCCGACCAGCGCGCCGCCGAGGCCAAGGAGAAGCAGTTCGCCAGCTACAAGAAGGTGACGCTGGACAATCTGTTCAGCCAGATCGCCGAGGGCGAGCGCAAGGAGCTGGCCATCATCGTCAAGGCCGACGTGCAGGGCAGCGCCGAGGCGATCAAGCAGAGCCTCGAGAAGATCAGCAACGACGAGGTGCGCGTGCGCGTCATCCACGCGGGCGTCGGCGCCATCAACAAGTCCGACGTCATGCTGGCCAACGCCGGCAACGCCATCATCATCGGCTTCAACGTCCGCCCGGACCCCGTGGCGAAGGAGGAGGCCGCGCAGGCCGACGTCGAGATGCGCATGTACCGCGTGATCTACGACGCCATCAACGACGTGACCGACGCCATGAAGGGCATGCTGGCGCCCAAGCACCGCGAGGTGGAGCTGGGCCGCGCCGAGGTGCGCAACGTGTTCAAGATCTCGTCCGCGGGCACCATCGCCGGCTGCTATGTGCAGGACGGCAAGGTCAGCCGCAACGCGAAGATCCGCGTCGTGCGCGACGGCATCGTCATCGCCGAGGACGAGATCGACTCGCTGCGCCGCTTCAAGGACGACGTCAAGGAAGTGGCCGCGGGCTACGAGTGCGGCATCGGCCTCGACAAGTTCTCCGACATCAAGGAGGGCGACGTGTTCGAGGCGTTCATCATCGAAGAGTACCGCGACTGAGAGCGGCCCGAGCCGCCGCGGGAAAGGAGTTCATTATGCCCCAAGGCAAAAATCTCGGCCGCCTGGCCGAGGATATGAAGCGCGAGCTGATCGCCGTGATCGGCGCCATGAAGGACCCGCGCCTGCAAGGCGGCCTGCTGACGGTCATGCGCGTGGAGGTCTCGCAGGACCTGTCCAGCGCGAAGGTGTTCGTCAGCATGCTCGGCGGGCAGGACTCGCGCGGCGCCGCCGACGCGCTCAACCGCGCGGCGGGCCATGTGCGCAGCGAGATCGCAAAGCGCATGCACATCCGCAAAACGCCGGAGTTCCGCTTCATCCCGGACGACGGCGCCAAATACGCCTCTCACATCAACGAGATTCTCGAGGGGCTCCATCGGTAAGTGAGGATGGAGGAACGACTATGAGCGAATTGCTGGATATCGCGGCGGCAGTCAACCGGCTGCTGCGCGCGGAGAACATCCTGCTGCTGTGCCACAAAAACCCGGACGGCGACACGCTGGGTTCGGCGGGCGCGCTGTACCACGCGCTCAAAGGGCTGGGCAAGACGGTGGCCGTGCTGTGCGCCGATCCCATCGGCGCCCGGTACGATTACATGCAGCTGGGCCTGTTCGACGGTTCGTTCGAACCGAAATATGTGGTGGCCGTCGACGTGGCGGGCATCCAGCTGTTCGGCGACGCCGTGCGCGCGTACGCCGAGCGGGTGGACCTGTGCATCGACCACCACGGCTCCAACAGCGGATACGCGGACGCCATGCTGTTGCAGGCGGACGCCGCGGCCGCGTCGGAGATCATGTACGATCTGCTGCGCGCGATGAACATCGACATCACGCCGCTGATCGCCGAGTGCCTGTACACGGGCATCGCCACGGACACGGGCTGCTTCAAATTTGCCAACACCACGCAGCGCACACTCCTCACCGCGGCTAAGCTCATCGAGGCCGGGGCCGACATCGTGCGCCTCAACGCCGCCCTGTTTGAGAGCAAGACCCCCGCGCAGCTGGCCATCGAGCGCCTGGCGCTGGAGAACCTGCAATTTTACTATGACGGCAAATGCGCGATGGTGTGCCTCACGCGCGAGCAGATTGCCTCCACCGGGGCCGACTGCACCGACATCGAGGGCATCACGGGCATCGCGCGCGCCATCGAGGGCGTGCAGGTGGGCGTGACCATCCGCCAGCAGCCCTCCGGCAGCTACAAGGTCAGCGTGCGCACCGTGCCCGGCGTGGACGCCTCGGCCATCTGCCGCCGTCTGGGCGGCGGCGGCCACACGCAGGCGGCCGGGTGCGAGATCCTCGGCAGTATGGAGAACACGCGCGGCGCGCTGCTGGACGAGGTGAAAAAGGCGCTATGTATGGAATCCTGATCGTGGATAAGCCCGCGGGCTTCACCTCGCACGACGTGGTGGCGAAGCTGCGCGGCATCTGCGGCACCAAGAAGATCGGCCATGGCGGCACACTGGACCCGATGGCCACCGGCGTGCTGCCTGTTTTTATCGGGCGGGCCGCCAAGGCGGTGGATTTGCAGCCGCGCACGGACAAAACCTACGAGGCGGTGCTGCGCCTGGGCGAGCGCACCGACACGGGCGACGTCACCGGCACGGTGCTCGAGCGGGCGCAGGTGCACGCGGACGAGGCGGCGGTGCGCGCCGTGCTGCCGCAGTTCGTCGGCGAGAGCGCGCAGGTGCCGCCGATGTATTCGGCGGTGAAGGTGAACGGCCAGCCGCTGTACAAAGCGGCGCGCCGCGGCCAGCAGGTGGAGCGCAAGGCGCGCCCCATCGTCATCCATTCTCTGGAGCTGCTCGGGCGGGTGTCCGAGCGGGAATTCCTTCTGCGCGTGCACTGCGGCAAGGGCACGTACGTGCGCGTGCTGCTGGAGGACATCGGCCGCGCGCTGGGCGCGCCCGCCACAATGAGCGCGCTGCGGCGCACGGCGGCCGGGCCGTATACGCTGGCCGACGCGCACACGCTGGACGAGATCCAGACAGCGCGCGACGCGGGGACGCTGGAGGCGCTTTTGCGCGGGGTGGACACCGTGTTCGCCGGCCTCGCGCCGCTGGAGGTGGACGAGGCCGCGCGCAGCCGGCTGCTGAACGGCGCGGCCGTGTACCGCGTGCGCGAGCAGGACGGCCGCCGGCGCATCTACTGCGGCGGCGAATTCGTCGGCGTCGGCGCCGTGCGCGCCGGCGTGCTGACGCAGGAAAAGATTTTTTGCGGGAGGGAGTGATCGGTCTTGCAGCTCATGCATACGATCCACCCCTGCGCGCCCGGCGCGCTGCCGGGCGACAGCGCCGTGGCGCTGGGCTATTTTGACGGCGTGCACATCGGCCACCGGGCTGTGCTGCGCGCCGCGGTGGACGCCGCTTTGCGCGGCGGGCTGACGCCGGCAGCGTTCACGTTCACGCTGGCGCACGGCGGCGCGGGCAAGGGCAAGGCCATCCTCACGGCGCGCGAAAAGCTGCGCCGCATGGAGGCCTGCGGCATCGAGGCGGCGCTGTGCCCGCCGTTTGAGGAGTTCTGCATGCTCAGCCCCGAGCAGTTCGTCGAAGAGGTGCTCGTGCGCGCGCTGCGCGCAAAGCAGGTGTTCAGCGGGGACGATTTCACGTTCGGTACGCACAAATCCGGCAATGCGGCGCTGCTGCGCGAGCTGTGCGCGCGCCGCGGCGTCGCGGCGCACATCGTGCCCACCTGCATCGAGCAGGGCGCGCCCGTCTCATCCACGCGCATTCGCCGCCATCTGGAGGCCGGCGAGATGGAGCGCGCCAACGCGCTGCTGGGCGAGGCGTACGCCGTCACGCTGCCCGTGCGCCGCGGCCGCGGGCTGGGGCACACGCTGGGCTTTCCCACCATCAATCAGACATTCCCGGAGGAGATGACCGTCCCGCGCCTGGGCGTGTACGTCTCCGAGACGTTCCTCGGCGGCGCATGGCGGCCCAGCGTCACGGGCCTCGGCGCGCGTCCCACGGTGAGCGACGCCGGCGACGTGACGTGCGAGACGTTCATCCCGGATTTTTCGGGCGACGTCTACGGCGACACCGTGCAGGTGCGCCTGCGGCATTACCTGTGGGAGACGAAAAAGTATCCTTCGCTCGACGCGCTGGCGGACATGGTGCGCCGCGCGGCGGCCGAGGCGGCGCGGTATTTTGCCGGCGCCGGCGCGCAGGGCTGAAAAACGGTTTGCCGTACAAGAAAACTCTTGATTTTCCCGCACGGTCTGTGCTATACTGTATAAGCTGTACAAACAGCGCTACCCGGGCCCGGTGGCCGGCGCATCCTCACAGGGTTACCGACACTGCGTCCGAGGCATATTACAAAGAAAAGAGGAACCAATTATGCAGAGCAAACAGGAGATCATCGCTTCCGCCCGTCTGAGCGAGAACGACACCGGTTCTCCCGAGGTGCAGGTGGCCCTGCTGACCGCCCGCATCAACCATCTCACCGAGCACCTGAAGACCAACAAGAACGATCACCACAGCCGCCGCGGCCTTCTGAAGATGGTCGGCCGCCGCCGCAACCTGCTGGCCTATCTGCAGCGCAAGGACATCGAGCGCTATCGCGCCCTGATCGCCAAGCTGGGCCTGCGCAAATAATCTTTTTGGAAAAACCCAAAGGCAGACGGGAATTCCGTCTGCCTTTCGGTGTATTTCCGCGCGTATTCGAAAGGGTGGTTGTTAGCAATGAATCGAGGGCGTTTTGCCGGTGGCAAAGCGCGTTGGATTAGTTGCTAAAGCCTCCCTTGAAAATAGAACACCCACATTTTAAGGAGGCAACACAATGGCATTGGAATTCGCATCCAAGAAAGAGACCTTCCCCCACTACCGCCGCTTCGAGACCGAGCTGGCGGGCCGTCCCTTCGTTGTCGAGACGGGCAAAATGTGCGGCCTTGCCAACGGCAGCTGCATGATCACCTACGGCGACACGCGCGTGCTGTGCAACGTCACCATGTCCGAAAAGCCGCGCGAGGGCATCGACTTCTTCCCCCTCTCCGTCGACTTTGAAGAGAAGCTCTACTCCGTCGGCCGCATCCCCGGCAGCTTCATGCGCCGCGAGGGCCGTCCCGGCGAGAAGGCGATCCTGACCTCCCGCGTCATCGACCGCCCCATCCGCCCGCTGTTCCCCAAGGACATGCGCAACGATGTGTCCGTCGTGATGACCGTCATGAGCGTCGATCACGACTGCAGCCCCGAAATCGCGGGCATGATCGGCACGTCCATCGCCATCTCCATCTCCGACATCCCCTGGAAGGGCCCCATCGCGGGCGTCTACATGGGCCTTGTGGACGGCGAGCTGGTGGTGAACCCCACGCTGGCCCAGCGCGAGCAGAGCGATCTGCAGCTGACGGTCGCCGGCAGCATGGAGAAGATCGTCATGATCGAGGCCGGCGCCAACGAGGTGGACGAGCACACGATGCTGAACGCCATCAAGGCCGCCCACGTCGAGATCAAGAAGATGATCGAGTTCATCAACGGCATCGTGGCCGAGATTGGCAAGCCCAAGATCGAGTTCACCTCCATGGAGCTGGACCACGACCTGTTCGAGGCCGTGAAGGACGAGTTCCTGGACGACTTCAAGGCCGCGATGGATACCGACGACAAGAACGTGCGCGACATGCGCCTGCTGCCCATCCGCGACCGCATCGCCGAGAAATATGCCGAGCAGTGGGGCGAGGGCACCATTGAAGAGCTGATGTACAAGATGCAGAAGTTCGTGGTGCGCCGCTGGCTGCTGGACGAGGGCAAGCGCGTGGACGGCCGCGGCATCAACGAGATCCGCCCGCTGGCCGCCGAGGTGGGCCTGCTGCCGCGCGTGCACGGCTCCGGCATGTTCACCCGCGGGCAGACGCAGGTGCTCACCACCTGCACGTTGTCGAGCCTGCGCGACGCGCAGATCATCGACGACATCTCGCCCGACACCTCCAAGCGCTACATGCATCATTACAACTTCCCGCCGTACTCCGTGGGCGAGGCGCGCGCGCCGCGCAGCCCCGGCCGCCGCGAGATCGGTCACGGCGCTCTGGCCGAGCGCGCTCTGCTGCCGATGATCCCCTCGGTGGAGGAGTTCCCGTATGCGCTGCGCCTCGTGTCCGAGGTGCTTTCCTCGAACGGCTCCACCAGCCAGGCGTCCATCTGCGGCTCCACGCTGGCGCTCATGGACGCCGGCGTGCCCATCAAGGAGCCGGTCGCCGGCATCTCCTGCGGCCTCATCACCGAGGGTGACCGCTGGATGACCATGCTGGACATCCAGGGCGTGGAGGACTTCCACGGCGACATGGACTTCAAGGTCGGCGGCACGAAGAACGGTATCACCGCCATCCAGATGGACATCAAAGTGGACGGCCTGACCTACGACATCATCGAAGAGGCCTTCGAGAAGTGCCGCAAGGGCCGCCTGTATATCCTGAACGAGATCATGCTGCCCGTCATCCCCGAGCCGCGCAAGGAGCTGTCCAAGTACGCGCCCAAGATGCTCACGCTGAAGATCGACGTCGATAAGATCAAGGACGTCATCGGCAAGGGCGGCAAGGTCATCC
>DXGT01000037.1 GCA_019113785.1 Candidatus Ruthenibacterium merdigallinarum
CGCGGCCTTGCGCACCGCGCGCTCGTACAGGCTGCGCACGGTTTTCGCCAGCTCCTTCGACTTCTGGTGCAGACGCTCGGCCTTGTCGCGCGCGGCATAGTAGCCCTCCAGCATCTGCGAAAAGCCGTCGAAGCGGCGCAGGTTCTCCTCGCCGTACTGCGTCAGCGGCAGAAAGCTGAACTCGACGGGCTTTTCGCCCGCCAGCGCCGCGGTGGGTGCGCCGCCCGCCTCAAACGCGGCCTTGACCTCGTCGATGGCGGCGGCGAGGGCCGCTTTCTGCTGCGCGGTCATCTCACAGGCGACGACGTCGCGCGCGCCGAACGCGCGCCACGCGGCCTCGCGGCACACCACGGGGCCCACGCCGCCCGTCAGCTTCGTCAGCGCCTCGGCCACGGGCAGGTCTTTTTCCGCCAGCGCCGCCAGCAGGCCCGGCGTGCTGGTGAAGAGGAACGACGCGCGCGCCGGACGCGGCGGCAGCGTGTAGCGCAGGCCCGGCAGCAGCTGGCGCACCTCGCTGTCCTCAAAATCCACGCGCTTGAGCGCGTCGATGATCCTGCCCTCCCGCTCGGGGAAGGCAGGGTTCTTCGTCTGCACCAGAACGAGGTTCGAATAGCGGCCCATCAGCTCGGCCGCGATGGTGTTCACCACGGTGTCGCCCATCTCGCTGGTGCACTGAAAATCGAAAAAGACGATGCGCTCGTCCTCGAGCGTGCGCACGGCCAGCAGCCGCCCGCCGGAAAAGTGCTTGCGCAGCAGCATGCAGAACGACGGCGGCGACGACGGGTTCTCAAACGTCTCCTGCGTGAGGCACGCGCGGGCCGAGCCGGAGCGCGCCGACAAGAGCAGCTTGAAATTGTCTGTGCGCGTGCGCAGATGCAGCACCACCTCGTCGCGGGTGGGCTCGAAAATTTTATCGATGCGCGCGTCGGCCAGCTTTCCGGCCAGCTCACGCGCCGTCAGCGCCAAAGTGGCGGCGTCCAGTGCCATATTCCCTCTCCTGTTTCAAAAAAGGCGCGCGTTTTTTCCGCGCGCCGTACCGTGTTCCCGTATGGGCGCCGCCCTTCGGCCCTACCTCACGCCTGCGGCGCGGCGAAGGCGACCGGCTCGCGGCCTTCAAACGCATAGACGGCGAGCGCCGGGAACGCCCGGCCCAGCCGCTGCGCCAGCACGCCGGCGATCATGCGCTCGGTGGCCCAGTGCCCGGCCGCGACGATGGGCAGCCCGCGCGCCGCGGCGTCGAGATAGTCGTGATGGCCGGCTTCGCCCGTGAGGAGGCAGTCGGCCCCGGCGGCGACGGCGTCGGCCCAGAGGTCGCCCCCCGCGCCCGAGACCGCCGCGACGGTCTGCACCGGCTTGTGCGCAAGGCCGGCCGTGTACTGCACATGCGCGCCCAGGCTGCGGGCCGCCGCGCGCGCAAAATCGCACAGGGGCAGCGGCTGCGCCAGCCTGCCGACATAGCAGAACGCCCCTTCGGGGCGGATGTCGGACAGGCCCAGCGCCACGGCCAGCGTCTCGCACACGCCGCCGCGCGCCTTGTCGAGATTGGTGTGCGCGCTCAACACGCTGACGCCCGCCGCAAGCGCCGCGGCGGCCGCGTCGCGCCCGTCGAGCGCCTTGAGCGCATGGAAGATGACCGGGTGATGGCTGACGATGAGGCTGCACCCGTGCGCCTTTGCGAATTCGATCGTGTCAGGCGTGACGTCCAGCGCGCACACCGCGCCCGTCACCGGCGCGGACGCGTCGCCCGCGCGCACCAAAAGCCCTGGGTTATCCCACACCTCCGCCGTCTCGGGCGGGGCCCATTCATTCAGCCAGCTTTGGATCCTGTCCAGCGTTACCGGCATCGCTGCGCCGCCTCCTTCACCTGCCGCGCAAGGGCGAGGTACGTCTCGCAGTCCTCGGCCCCGCGCGCATATTTTTCCGTCAGCGCCGCCACGCGCGCAAGATACGCCGCCGCGGATTCCGTGCGCTTTTCGGCCTTGCCCACGGCGCACTCGTACAGGCCCGGCTGCCGGGCCTCTCCCGTATACTCGGCGCACAGCACCGTGTACACGCGCCCGGCCGCCAGCACAGGCGTCTCATCCACAAGGGCAAAGCCGCTTTGCGCCAGATGCGCGCGCAGCACGCCGTGCTTTGTGGGCGGCACAAAAATGCACCGCGTCCCCTTTTCAAACGCAAAGGGCGCGCCGGCCAGCATCTGCGCCGCCGTCACGCCCGAAACGCCCGCGATCACAATGTCCTGCACTTCGCCCGGGCGCAGCACCGAAAGCCCGTCGCCGAGGCGGCAGTCCACCAGTGCCTGCACGCCCAGCTGCGCGCAGAGCGCCCGCGCGCGGGCCAAAGGCTGCGCGCGCACGTCGGAGGCGATCACCCGCGGGCAGCGCCCGCTGGCCGCAAGATACGCCGCCAGCTTGCCGTGGTCGCAGCCGACGTCGGCCGCGGCCGAGCCCGGGCGGACATACGCTGCCGCGGCCGCAAGGCGCGCGTCCAGGTGCGGCGCGCGCATTTCCTGCCGCCTCATCAGCCCAGCGCGTTCAGCTTCGCCACCAGCGCATCCGCGTCGTTGCCGTGCACATAGCACGCCTGCTCAATGGTCTCGCCGCGCGCCGACGGGCAGCCCAGGCAGTGCATGCCGATCTCGAGAAACAGGGGCGCCGCCTCGGGGCAGCGGTCCAGCACGTCGCCGATCAAAGTGTCCTTCGTAAAGTTCATGGCAAGGTTCCTCCCGCTTGTCTTTTCAAAATCTCACGAAAATCGTGTTGTTTGTTATTGTACCGCAAAACGCCTCTGCGCGCAAGTGCGCGGCCGCGTCAGCCGCCCAGCTCGATGGCCGCGACTCGCAGGGCCATCTCCCCGGCGTACTGCTCGCTGGCCGGGGTGCCGTACATTTCGCTGGCTATCTGCCAGAACAGCAATTCGCGCACAGCCTGCGAATAGGCGATCGCCTGCCAGTACTCCCCGTATACATCGCCCGTCGCGCCCGTGTAGCTCAGCGTATCCTGCACGTTCTGGTAGTAATACTCCTGCGTATCGCCGGGCAAGATCCATCCGTTTTCCAGATATTCCGCCGCGTTTTCGGCCTCGTAGGCGTCCAGCGCCCGCTCGCCGGGCACGGCGTTGCGGAACACGGCAAAGGCCAGGAACGCCAGCGCCGCGCCCGCCAGCACAAAGCCCACAACGGCCATCGCCGTGCCGGAGCGCGCGGGGCGAGCCTGCGCCTGTGCCGCGAAGGCGGAGGTGCGCGCGGGGCGGGCCGTGCTGCGCGCCGGGCGCGCCGACGTGCCTGCAGCCTGCGTTCTGGCGGCCTTTTTCCGCGCCTCCAGCACGGCCCACACAACGATGATGATGAGAATCAGTTCGATCATGCCGCACCGCCCCCTTCCAACATTGCGCTCATCGTGTCCAGCATCTCCTGCGCCGTGACGTCGCTGCCCGCAGCGGGCGCGGCGCTCTCGGGCTGTGTGGGCGCGCTCTGGCTCTCTTCGGCGGGCGCCTGCCCGTCCGCCGCTTCGGCGGTCTCCCCCTGCGCGGGGGCGGCTTCGCTCTGCGCCGCGTCCTGTTCGTAGATCGATGCCGACAGCATCGCGCGCACGGCGTCCTCGGCTTCATACACGGCGCTGATGTCGTCGCCCGTCAGCGCTGCGTACAGCGTGCCGTCGTCGCCCTCGTTCAGCAAAATCGTGCGCGCCAGCTCCATGCCGCGCGCGCACACGCTCTCGGAGGCGCCCGGCATATAGTCCTGCGGCTGGCACAGGCGCGTCAGGTCGTAGGCCAGCGTGTCGGCCTCGTTCTGCGCGCCGGTCAAATCGCCCTCGATCAGCAGCCTGTACATGCGCTGGTAGCCGTCCAGCACATTGCTGATCTCCTGCTCGGCCAGCGCCTCGGCCACGGCCGGCGCATAGTCCGCGTCCTCATGGCCGTACAGGTCGTCCAGCCCGTTCTCACGCGCGAATTCTCCGGTGCGCGCAAACTCGTACCGGCTGTTGTATTCGTCGGCCGCGCGCGCATATTCCCCGGGAAACGCGGACACCAGCGGCTTATCCTCCAGAATGTACACCGACACGGCAAACACCAGCACCGCCAGCGCTGTGCACACGCCCAGGATGATCGCGCCGGCCTGAAAGCTGATGGCGCCGGAGCGGCCCGCCGCGCGCTGCGCGCGGCGGCGCTGCACTGTGTCGTATACCTCCTGCGCCGAGGGCGGCGTGCCGGGCGCGCGCTCGTCCTGCTGCACGCGCGGCCGCCAGCCGCGCCGCTTCGGCTTGCTCAGGCGGTCGGCGTCCGCGCCGAACGTCTCACGGCACGCGCCGGTCAGGCTGGCATGGTGCTCCGCCTCTTCTTCTTTCTGATCCTGGAGGAACTCGGCCTCGCTGCCGTACATATCCTCGAGAATGTCCCGCCGTGACGGGTCGAACATCGGGTCTCTTGCCACTCCAAACGCCTCCTTCTCCTCGTTCAGATCACGAAACCGCCGTTCACGCCCAGCACCTGCCCGGTGATGAACGACGCATGTTCGTCGCACAGAAATGCCACCGCGCGCGCAACGTCCTGCGGCGTGCCCAGCCGCCCGGCGGGCGTTTCCTCAGCCAGCGCGCGCCGGGCCGCCTCGTCAAAGCCGGCCATCATGTCGGTGTCCACCGCGCCGGGCGCGACACAGTTCACCGTCACGCCGCTGGGGCCCTCCTCCTTGGCGAGGGCCTTCGTCAGGCCGATCAGCGCGGCCTTGGCGGCCGAGTAGTCCGCTTCGCACGCAGCGCCCACCTGCCCCCACATCGAGGCGATGTTCACGATGCGCCCCCATTTGCGGCGGATCATCGCGGGCAGCGCCTCGCGGCAGCACAAAAACGCCCCCCGCGCGCACACGGCCATCATGTCATCCCACTCGGCGGCGGACAGGTCAGTGAACAGCTTCTGGCGCGCCACGCCCGCGTTGTTCACCAGCACCAGCGGCTCGCCCAGCTCTTCGCGCACCGCGGCGAATAGGGCTTTCACGCTGTCCTCGCTGCGCACGTCCACGCCGAATGCGGCGGCCGTCCCGCCCGCGGCGGCGATGTCGCGGCACACGGCCTGCGCCTGCGCTTCATTTTTGTGCCAGCACACGGCCACGCGCAGCCCGGCCGCCGCCAGCGCCCGGGCCGTCGCCGCGCCGATGCCGCGCGACGCGCCCGTCACAACGGCGGTTTTTTCCATCTCGGCCCCTCCTCTTTGCGCTTTTCGCGCAGTTGCCTGAAGAATGTGCGCAGCAGCGCGGCGCTCTCGTCGGCCAGCAGGCCGCCCTCCACCGCAGGGCGATGGTTGAACGGCAGGCTGAACAGGTCGACGACGCTGCCGCAGCAGCCGGCCCTTTCGTCCTTTGCGCCGTACACCACGCGGCGGATGCGGCTGTTGACGATGGCCCCCGCGCACATGGGGCACGGCTCCAGCGTCACGAACAGCTCGCACTCCCACAGACGCCAGCCGCCCAGCGCCCTGCATGCGGCGTCGATGGCCAGCAGTTCGGCGTGGTGCGTGGCGTTTTTCTGCGTCTCGCGCGTATTGTGCGCCGCGGCCACGATCTCGCCGCGGCGCGCGATGACCGCGCCCACCGGCGTCTCGCCCAGCGCCGCGGCCTTTTCGGCCTCTTTGAGCGCCGCGCGCATCAGTGCCTCGTCATCCATGGCTCTCCCTCCCGTCTCGCTCACACCGCCAGCCACAGCGGCGCCAGCGCCCGCGCCGCCAGCGCCAGCATCACCAGCAGGTACAGCGGCGCCGTGGCCAGGCGCTCGAAGCGGCTCTGGCGGTTCTTGGGGTCGTACACGCGGGGGATGGGCCTGAACAGCCGCATCACCCGCTGGCGGTAGATCACGGCGGCGCACCCGGCCGCCGCCAGAAGGAACACCACCACAAGATATGCCGTCATCGCCAGCGCCGAGACGCCGTCCATCGCCTGCGAGGCGTACAAAAAGCAAAATGCCATCATGTTGTTTGCGAAATGCAGCACGATGCCCACGGACAGCGTGCCCGTGCAGTGCGCCGCAAGGCCCATCATCACCGACTGCACAAACACCGCCGGCATCTGCGCCGCGTCGCCGTGCATCAGCGCGAACGTGACGCTGGACACGACGATGGAGAACCACGCTCCCCAGCGCGAAAGCATCTGCTGCCATGCGCCGCGCACAAGCAGCTCTTCAAAGACGGCCGGCACCACGCACATGCCCGCGAAGTACAACAGCAGCGCGCCGCCGCTGTCCGGCAAATGCACGGCCTCGGGCGCGGCGTAGCGCGTGTGCGCCGCCAAAAAGCGCTGCAAAATGCTGGTGAGCAGATCGCCCAGCAGGCTGATGCCCAAAAACACCGGTACAAACAGCCACAGCTGCGGCGTGCGCGGCACATGCAGGCGAATGCGCACCGCCAACGGCCCGCCGGCGGCCAGCGAGCGGATGAAGAAAAACGCCGCGCTCAGCGCAAGCGCCGGCAAAAGCAGGTTCACAAGGCCCAGCACCCACTCCGGCACCGCGATGGGGCTTTCGAGCGTGGCGTCCTTGTGGAATTGCGCGAACACCGCGCGCGTGATGAGCCGCGCGATGAGGCCCACGGCAAAATAGGCGAGGATGCCCGCCGCGCAGATGTTGGCCGCATAGCGCAGCAGATCGGCCTTTTTCCGCTTGCGCTCACGCGGCGCGGCCTGCCCGGCCGCCGCACGCTCCTGCGCGCGCACTGCGCCCGTGTTCTCCTTCGTGCGCACTGCGCCTGTGTTCTCCCGCGTGCGCACTGCGCCCGTGTTCTCCCGCGTGCGCACCGCGCCCGTGTTCTCCCGCGCGCGCACCGCACCCGTGTTCTCCCGCGGGCGCACCGCGCCGGTATTCTCCCGCGCGCGCACCGTGCCCGTGTTCTCCCGCGCGCGCACCGTGCCCGTGTTCTCCCGCGTGCGCACTGCGCCCGTGTTCTCTCGCGTGCGCACCGCGCCCGTGTTCTCCCGCGTGCGCACCGCGCCTGTGTTCTCGCTCTCTCGCACTGGGCCGGTCGCCTCCTGCGCGCCGCGCGGGCGGTGGTCCGCCCGCTGTGTTTTCTCTCTGTCCTGCGTGCGGCTCCCCTCCCTTTGTGTCTGCCGCGCCGCGCGCGGCCTCTCGTCCCGGTTTCTTTTATTATAACAAAATCTGCCCGTTTGCAACAGGCTTTTCCCGCAAATACACAAAAAAGCCGGCCCTCCCGAAGCTGCGGCAGCACTCGGGAAGGCCGTCCTTGATCCGGTTTTCATTTGTGTTTCCCGCTGGCGGCCGCAGATGCGCGTTTCGCCTGCGCCGGCGTCATTCCCGCCCGCCGGCCGCCTCGCGCGCCAGAGTCAACTCCAGCCCCTCCTTGCCTGTCAGGTGCTCCACCGTCATCTCCAGCGCGCACAGCGTGTCCCAGTAGCGCGCGATTTCCGCCTCGCGGCTCGCCTGCGGCTCCTCGGGGGCATACTTTTCCACCAGCGCCTCGGCGGCGGCGCGTCTTTCGGCGTCGCTCTCCAAAATGCGCACCGTCCCGAACGCGATGACGCTGCGGTAGCGCGTGGTGTATTTCTCCGGCACCACGTCGTCCGCGCCGATCACACAGAACGACGCTTTTGCGCAGCGCCGGATGGCGTCGAGCTTATGCCCCTGCCTGGCGCAGTGGAAATACAGCTTTTCCGCCCCGCCCGCATAGCTGATGGGCACGGCGTACGGGTAGCCGCCGTCCCCAGCCAGCGCCAGCACGCCGGACGTGCCGCGCCGCAAAATCTCCTCGCATTCCGCCAAAGAGAGCTGCTGGTTTTTCCTGCGCATCGCACGAAACATCCCGTCTTCCCCCTCTGCGCGCTGTGCGCGCCGTCTCCTTTTATGGTAACAGCGCGCGGGGACAAAGTCAAGCCCAGCGTCAGAGTGCGTCATCTTGAATACTCATTGTTGTTTCGCTCTATTCTATACTGTTTGTTGATTCTTTTCTCTTGCCTTTTCGCGCAAAATGCTTTAGTATGAAAGCAGGAAGGCGGTGAGGCGTATGGCTGGGCGGAAGGCGCTGGCGGGCGCGCTGGCGGCGGCGTGCCTTTTTCTGACGGGCTGCCTTGGGGCGGACGCGGAGGTGTACGGGCAGGACAAGGTGCTGGCGTATGTGGATTCGCTATGCGCCGAGCCATACCGGCTGGTGGACGTGCGCCTTGTGGCCGAGGAGCCGGACGATGTGGAGTACCGCTTTGAGACCGAGACGCGCGGCCTGCGCTTTACGGCGCACAGCTATCTTTCGCCCATCTATTTCGACGCGACGCAAACGGGCTTTTACTCGCGCGAGATCTCGTGCGACTATGTGAGCGCCGTGCGCGAGCTGTACGCAAAGCAGGTGGACGAAGCGCTGTCCGCCTGCGCGCATTATCTGCCCGACCACGGCTGGATGTATCTGCTGTGCGCCGCCGATGTGGACGGCGTCGTGGACGCGGTGCTGGCCGCGGACGCCGTCTATCAGGCGGAGCTTGCGTACAACGACCCCTCGTTCCTTTTGGAAAACGCCGCGGCCCGCGTGCATGTGGTGTGGCACGCCAGCGAACAGCAGGCGGCGGAGCATTCCGACTGGGTCAACCTCACCGACCTGTTCGTGACCGGCCAGAACGACCGCGAAGCGCTGCGCGACCAGCTGCTGAACGCGCTGGCGCAGCAGATCGTGGACGGCAATGTGACGGGCGTCGACGACGTGCCGGGCGAATACTTTGCCGGGCGGCATGTCTCCACGCTGGACACGATCGTTCTGAACGGCGAGGAAATGCTGTACGACGACGACGAAAACCCGGCCGGCCCGTACCTGTTGACCACGGAGGACTACAGGTACAGCTGGTACAGCGCCGAGAAAGAATCGTACATGGTGCCGATGGACATCGGCCTTACGAGCGACAATATGAGCTACCCGATGGTCGTGCGCGAATATGTGCGCGCGCTGGGCGGCGACTATGAGTCGGGCGGCGACAGCGAGCGCTACAAAAGCGCATGGACCATCGGCCCCGACTCATGGACTATGACAGCGACGTACGACGGCGACGCCGTGCGCGCGTTGACCGTGAAAAAAAACGGCCGGGAGCTCGACCTCGACTGGGTGAACATCGAGGACGATCCCCGCCTTGGCGCGACGTTCTGCGTGGGCATGCCCGTGGAGGATTTCTGCGAGCTGTTCGGCCTCACGTACGAGGCGGACGAGGCGGCGCGCTGCCTGCGCTTTCAAAGCCGCTGACCGCCGGGCTTTGCCCGCTCCGTATGGCGGAGACCGGCAGCGCAAAGACTGACACAGCAACGGGCCGCGGCAGAAGCCGCGGCCCGTTTTGTATCTTCGCTCTTTTAGAACCCGACGGCGCAGCCGCCGTCCACGACGAGCGTCGTGCCCGTGACGAAGCGCGACGCGTCGGACGCGAGATAGACCGCCGCCCAGCCGACGTCGTCCGGCGTGCCGTAACGGCTCATCGGCGTATGGCCGAGGATCTTCTGCTGGCGCGGCGGGTCGGCCTCGGTGGCCGCGCGAAACATCGGCGTGTCGATGAAGCCCGGAACGATGGCGTTCACGCGCACGCCGCGCGGCGACAATTCGCCCGCCATCGTTTTGACAAGGCCCAGCACCGCCGCCTTCGCCGCCGAGTAGGCCGTGACGTTCGTCAGGCCGATCAGCGCGGACATCGACGAGATGAAGAGGACGCTGCCGCCCGTCTTTTCCAGATGCGGCGCGGCCGCCTGCGCCAGCGCGTACGCGCCGAACACATGCACGTTCAAAACGCGCTGCAGATCGTCCATCGTCACCTCTGCCACCGGTTTTTTGCAGTGGACGCCCGCGTTGTTCACAAGGCAGTCCAGCCGGCCGAAGCGGCGCACCACCTCGCCGACGGCTTCGCCGGCGCGCGCGGTGTCCGTCACGTCCAGCTGCATGGCCGCCGCGCCGCTGCCGATCTCGGCACAGGCTTTTTCCAACATGTCCATGTGGCGGCCCGCGACGACCACCTGCGCGCCCGCGTCCGCCATGCAGCGCGCCATCGCAAACCCCAGGCCCGTGCCGCCGCCCGTGACGAGCGCCACCTTGCCCGCAAGGCCCAGCATCGCTTTCGCGCGTTCGTTCATCTCCGCCATGTCATTCTCCTCCTTTGTCCAGTGCAAGGCCCTTGTCCAGCATTTGCAGCGCGGCGCGCATATAGCCCAGCGCAAAAGCCATGCCCGCGTGCCACGGCGCATCGCACGTCAGTTCCGGCGTGTGGTCGGGGATGATGACGCCGTCGAACCCGCATGCGTCCAGGATGGACAGCGCACGCAGCATGTCGATGTCGCCATCGTCCACAAACACCTCTTTGTAGCGCGGCACTTTTCCGCTGACGTTGCGGAAGTGCAGGTAGCTGATGCGCCCCGCGCCCGCGTACTCGCGCAGCGCTTCGTACAGATCGCCGTGCGTCATCTCCTGCACGCTGCCCATGCAGAATTCCAGCTTGTTCGAGGGGCTGTCGGACACGGCCAGCACGTCGCGGTACAGCTCCGGCTGCCAGACGAGGCGCGGCGTGCCGCGCAGCCCCTGCATGGGCGGGTCGTCCGGGTGCAGCGCCAGCTCGACGCCCGCCTGCTCGGCCACGGGCAGGAGCTCGCGCAGGAAGCGGCGCAGCCTGTCCCACAGCTGCTCGCTCGTCACGCGCGGCTGCAGGCCGCGGGCGGCGGGGTCGTAGGTCATGTTCCACACCTCGCCCGCCGGAATGGGCGCGCGCCAGTCGAGCTTTTCCGCGTCAAAGCAGGTGCCCAGCGCGCCGCCGCGGGCGGCGCGCTCCTTGCTGTGGCCCCACACGCCCGCCAGGCTGAAATTGTAGCCGAACGAGCGGATGCCCGCCGCGCCCGCGTTGCGGATGACGGTTTTGAGCGTCTCCATCTGCGCGGCGCGCGCTGGGCCGTCCAGCAGCACGTCGTACCAGTCGGCGGGGCTGAAGTTCTCGATGGCCCAGATCGTCAGCCCGAAATGGTTCGCCCGCTCCTGCAGCGCCTTCATCGAGCGCTCGCTCCAGATCTCCTCGCCGGCCTTCGCCGCGCCGTAGTTCGTGTGTTCGTCGGTGGCGGTGACGATCTGTCCGCCGTAATAGTCCGCCAGATGGACGACGAGATGCGTGCAGCCGCACTGGCGCGCGAAGCGGAACGAATCGTCGTTCAGCATGTGTCGGTACAGCCCCAGCCCCAGCTTGATCTTCGACATGGTTTTGCCCCCCTGATTTCGCTTTTCCGGCGGCGGTTTCGGCCCGCCTGCCCTGATCTCATTGTAGCACGCGCGCCCGGCGTATTCCAGCGTCCGGCGCTGTAAAAATTGCACAAAAATTTTCTCTGTTTTCCCGCACGGAACTGCAAAAAAAATCCCGTTTTTGCACAAATGTTCTCTGTGCAAATCTGTACAAAGATGCTATCATAAAGGAAAAGAGGGCGCCGTGCCCTCAAAAAGCGGAAAAGGAGTCGTTTTTCATGAAAGTCATTGTGACCGAAAGCTATGACGAAAGCTGCGCCGTCGTCGCCCGGATGATCGGCGACCTCGTGCGCGAGAAACCTTGCTGCAAGCTGGGCCTTGCCACCGGCGGCACGCCCGTACCCATCTACCAGAAGCTCATCGCGATGAATCAGGCCGGCGAGGTGGATTTCTCGCAGGTGCACACCGTCAACCTCGACGAGTACTGCGGCATCCCCGCCACGCACGACCAGAGCTACCGCTATTTCATGGACACGAACCTGTTCGACCACATCAACATCGACAAAGCCAACACCTACGTGGCCGCCGGTATGGGCGACTATGAGGCGAATGCCTGTGCGCTGGAGGAGAAGGTGCGCGAGGGCGGCGTGGCCGATCTGCAGCTGCTGGGCATCGGCAACAACGGCCACATCGCGTTCAACGAGGCCGGTGACCATCTGGTGGCCACCGCGCACATCGAGCATCTGACCGAGAGCACCATCGAGGCGAACGCCCGCTTCTTCGCCAGCCGCGACGACGTGCCCACCATGGCCATCACGATGGGCATGGGCGACATCCTCGCCGCGAAGAAAGTGGTGCTCATCGCCACCGGCCCCGCCAAGGCGGACGCCATCCGCGGCTTGGTGACGGACGACGTCATCACCACGCACAACCCCTCCACCCTGCTGAAGGTCCATCCGGACGCCGTCGTCGTGATCGACCGCGCCCTGGCGGACGCCGCGGGCTACAAAGCCTGAGGCGGGCGGCAAAAGCCGCTTTCAAAAAGAGAACGCTCCGCCGCGCCCCCGGCCCTGCCGGGGGCGCTTTTTCATCTCGGACAATAAATATCCCCCGGCGAAGCCGGGGGTTTTTCACAGACGGGTAAAACCCTGGAATACTAGCGCACGCGTCACGTCGCGTTGGTACGGTCTGCCAGCCGCGAAAGATTGTTACTTGCCGCCCGTAAACGGGCTCTTTAGTAGTTTCCCATCGTCATCTGTTCGCCCGCCCGGTCTTCT
>DXGT01000038.1 GCA_019113785.1 Candidatus Ruthenibacterium merdigallinarum
TTGCCCAAAGCGAATTTTGAGGTATACGAATGAGCATCACAAAGAATGAAATCCCGATTTTGGAGTTTGACTCCGAGCAAACGGCAGTCGTTGCGCCCACGCACGAGAAATTGGATTTGCACCTGCCGGAAAAATGTGTTTTTGCTTTTCTCGGCGAGTATATAGACGAGTATGCAAGCAAGACGAAAGCGCGCAAGGTGTCCGAGTATGTCAGCGCGACGAAGAGCTATCCTGTCTACATAACGGAACACAAGGGAGAAGAGGTCGTGCTTTGCCAGGCGCCCGTGGGCGCTGCCGCTGCGGCGCAGATACTGGATTGGCTCATCGGATACGGCGTGCGCGAGATCATCTCCGCCGGTTCCTGCGGCGCTCTCGAAACGTTTCCCGAAAGCACATTCCTTGTGCCGAACCGCGCCTTGCGCGACGAAGGAGCCTCTTATCACTACGCGCCGCCCTCGCGCTTTATGGAGATCGGCGAAAAGGCAAGAAAAGCGATTGAAGAAACCGTGACGCAGCACGGGATGAAATATCAGGAGGTCGTCACCTGGTCGACAGACGGGTTTTACCGCGAAACCAAAGAAAAGGTCGCATATCGCAAAAGCGAAGGGTGCTCCGTGGTGGAGATGGAGTGTTCGGCCCTTGCCGCCGTGTCCGCTTTTCGAGGCGCAACATGGGGGATGATCCTCTACACCGCAGACAGCCTGGCGGATGTCGACCGGTACGACGAGCGCAACTGGGGCGGCAACGCCTATGAATATGCGCTTACGCTTTGTCTGGACGCGGTAGTAAAGCTATAAGGTTAAGTAAAAAAAAGAGAGCGAACTGGTTTTGAACCGTCAGTTCGCTCTCTTTTGTGTTTTCTGATTCCGGGCCGCGCGCTTTACACCGGCGCGGGGAAGGCTTCGCAGCGCTCGCGCGAAGCGTCCCATGCGCCCAGCGTCACGGGCACAAGCTCACCGGTGCGCCGGCCCGGGGCTTTTACCAGCACGGGCACATACTCGCGCGTGTAGCCGGTGAACGTGTCCCTTGCGACGGCCGTTTCTAGTAGCACCTCGGCGGCCTGCCCGCGCATCGCGCCGATCACCCGGGCGCGCACGGCGTCCGCCGCCTGTTGCAGCAGATGGTTGCGTTGCAGCTTTTCCGCCTCGGTCAGTTGGCCGGGCATCGAGGCCGCGGGCGTGCCCTCGCGGCGCGAATAGGTGAACACGTGTACCTTCAAAAACTCCATTTCCTCGCAAAAGCGCACGCTCTGCGTAAAGTCCTCCTGCGTTTCGCCGGGGAAGCCCACGATGACGTCCGTCGTCAGCTGCGCGCGGGGGATGGCGGCGCGCAGCTTGGCCGCCACGGCGCGGTACTCGTCGGGCGTATAGATGCGGCGCATGGCGCGCAGCGTTTTGGTGCAGCCGCTCTGCAAAGCCAGATGGAACTGCGGGCACAGCTTCTCGACGCCGGCCAACGTCTCGATGAACGCGTCGTCGCACAGATCCGGCTCCAGGCTGCCCAGGCGGATGCGCTCGATGCCGTCCACGCCGGCGGCTTTCGCCACAAGCTGCGCCAGCGTGGCGCCTGTGTCGCGCCCGTAGCTGGATAAGTTGATGCCGGAGAACACCACTTCGCGGTAGCCGGCCTTGGCCAGCACGGAGAGCTCGCGCAGGATTGCCTCTTCGCTGCGGCTGCGCACAAAGCCGCGCGCGCGGGGGATGACGCAGTACGCGCACTGGCGGTTGCAGCCGTCCTCGATCTTCATGAAGGCGCGCGTGTGGCCTTCAAACTGCTCCATCGGCAGCTCTTCAAATGCACCGCCTTTTTCGTGCGGGGCGATGTCGACGATGCGCTCGCGCGTTTGCAGAAACTGCAATACGTGCTCGAGCAGTTTGGCGCGCGCGCGCGTGCCGGTGACGATGTCGGCCTCGGCGCACGCGGCGGCCTCGTCCGGGAAGGCCTGCGGATAGCAGCCCGTCAGCACGGTGACGGCGTCCGGGTGCTCGCGCTTGGCGCGGCGCAGCCACTGGCGGCTCTTTTTGTCGCCGCCGCTCGTCACGGTGCAGCTGTTCACCACATAGACGTCCGCGGCTTCGCCAGGCGCGGCAAGCGAAAAGCCGCCGGCGGCGAACAGCTGCTCCAGCGCGCCGGTCTCGTTCTGGTTCACCTTGCAGCCCAGCGTGTAAAATGCGATCTTCATGGAAAAAACACTCCGTTTTTTGTCGTTGGCCGGCGCGCAGGCGCGCCGTGCGGCTTTTATTATAGAGGAAACGCGCGCAAAGCACAAGCATGGAAACGCCGGCGCGCGCATACAGTGCAGTGAGCACTTTATGCGAAACGGAGGCGTCACGATGAAAAAGACATGGAGAAGGCGCGCGCTGGCGGCAGCGCTGGCTGCGGCGCTGGCGCTGGCCGCGGCGGGCCCGGCGTGCGCGTCCGGCACGGAGGAACCCGCGGGCGCGCCGGCTGCCGACGCGCCCGCGCCGCAACCGCGGACGCTGGCCCCGGAACCGGCGCCGCAGCCGGCCGCCGAGGCACCCGAGACGCGCACGGGCGTGGCCGAGGGCGTGTACGAGGCGCCGGGCGGCGACGACTGGAACTGGAAGGAAGATCTGTCCGTCAAGGTGAGCGCAGACGCCGGCGGCGCGCAGGCCGCGGCGCTGGCGGCGCTGCCGTGCCGCAACGCGCTGCTTGTGTGCGCGGACACAGGCGACGTTTTGTATGAAAAGGACGCCGACGCGCGCGTGCCCATCGCCTCCATCACCAAGGTGATGACGCTGCTCTTGACATTCGAAGCCGTTGAGCGCGGGGAGATTGCCCTCACCGACGCCGTGCCCATCAGCCAGCACGCATGCGAGATGGGCGGCAGCCAGATCTGGCTGGAGCCGGGCGAGCACTTCACGCTGGAGGAGCTCGTCAAGGCCATCTGCATCTCCAGCGCGAACGACGCGGCCGTGGCCGTGGCCGAGTATGTCGGCGGCAGCGAGGCGGCGTTCGTCGACCGCATGAACGCCCGCGCGGGCGAGCTGGGGATGCAGAACACGCATTTTGCGAACGCCTGCGGGCTGGACGCCGAGGGGCATTACTCCTCGGCGCGCGACGTGGCCGTCATGAGCCGCGCGCTTTTGCGCCATGAAGAGATCCTGCATTACAGCGGCATCTGGATGGACACCCTGCGCGGCGGGGAGACGCAGCTTGTGAACACGAACCGCCTGCTGCGCACATACGAGGGCGCGACGGGCCTCAAGACCGGCACCACCTCGGGCGCGGGCGTGTGCATCGCGGCCACGGCCCGGCGCGACGGCATGACGATGCTGGCCGTGGTGCTGGGCGCGCCCTCGAGCGCCGAGCGCTTTGTGGCGGCGGCCGATCTGCTGGACTACGGCTTCGCGGGCTGGCAGCTGGCGGACGTGCCCGCCGCGCCGGGCCTTGCCGCGCAGCTGCCGGTGACGGGCGGCGTGTCGGCCGCGGTGGAGCTGCGCTCGGGCGCGCCGGCGCAGGTGCTTGTGAAAAAGGGTGAGGCGGAAAAGCTCGAGACACAGCTTTCGATGGAAAAAAGCGCCGCGGCGCCCGTGGCGCAGGGTCAGCAGCTGGGCGAGATCGTGCTGACGGACGGCCAGACGGAACTGGCACGCTGGCCGGTGAGCGCGGCGTTTGGCGTGGAGAAGATGCAGCGCGCCGACGCATGGCGCCTGCTGTGGCAAAGCGCGGGGAGCGCCGCGCAGTAAAGCGGGGAAGAGGCGGCGCGGCCGGGCGGGCGGCGCCGCCCGTCTTTTTTGCCTGCGCCGGCGCGCAGGCGGCCGCGGCGGTTCTCTGCGCGCCATCGGAATTGCCGCATTTCCTTTGCGCGCAGATGCTTCCACTCTTGACACAAGGCCTTGTATCCGATATACTGAACATAAGAAAATACTGGGTTGGAGGCCTTTCTTATGAGTGTGACAATGAATGGCAAACACCTTGGCAAATTTGTGGCAGAGCGCGAGTTTGCCGCGATCTATCCCCAGGTGGAGGCGGCGCACCGCGTGCTGCACGAAAAGAGCGGCCCGGGCAACGATTTCCTCGGCTGGCTGGACCTTCCGGTCGATTACGACAAGGAGGAGTTCGCCCGCATCAAGGCCGCTGCGGAGAAAATCAAACGCAACAGCGACGTGCTCGTCGTCATCGGCATCGGCGGCAGTTATCTCGGCGCGCGCGCGGCCATCGAGGCGCTGCGCGGCACGCTGTACAACGCCAAGAAGAAGGACACGCCGGAAATTTACTTCGTCGGCAACTCCATCAGCCCGGCGTACCTCGCCGACGTCATCGCCCTGTGCGAAGGGCGCGATTTCTCGGTGAACATCATCTCCAAGTCCGGCACCACGACGGAGCCGGCCGTCGCCTTCCGCGTGTTCAAGGACCTGCTTGAGAAAAAGTACGGCAAGGACGGCGCGAAAGAGCGCATTTTCGCCACCACCGACCGCGCGCGCGGCACGCTGAAGGAACTGTCGGACGCCGAGGGCTACGAGACGTTTGTTGTGCCCGACGACGTGGGCGGGCGCTACAGCGTGCTGACGGCCGTGGGCCTGCTGCCCATCGCGGCCGCGGGCTGCGACATCGATGCGCTGATGAACGGCGCGGCCGCCGCGCGCGAGACCTTTGCGGCCTGCACGCCCGACAACGCCTGCTACCGTTACGCCGCGGCGCGCAACATCCTGTACCGCAAGGGCAAGGCCGTTGAGCTGCTGGCCTGCTACGAGCCGAACTTCACCATGATGAACGAGTGGTACAAGCAGCTGTTCGGCGAGAGCGAGGGCAAGGACCACAAGGGCCTGTTCCCCGCAAGCGTCATCTTCTCCACCGACCTGCACTCGATGGGCCAGTTCGTACAGGACGGCGCGCGTGTGATGTTCGAGACGGTGGTCGATTTCAAACAGCCTCAGCAGGACCTGTTCATTGAAAAAGCGGCCGACAATTTCGACGGCCTGAACTTCCTGGCGGATCAGAACATGAGCGTTGTGAACCGCAAGGCGATGGAGGGCACCATCCTGGCGCACACCGACGGCGGCGTGCCTGTCATCGTCATCGAGGCCGACGCGCTCGACGAGTACAACCTGGGCTATCTCATCTATTTCTTCGAGAAAGCCTGCGCCATCTCGGGCTATCTGCTGGGCGTGAACCCGTTCGACCAGCCCGGCGTCGAGAGCTACAAAAAGAACATGTTCGCGCTGCTGGGCAAGCCCGGCTACGAGGACAGAAAAGCCGAACTTGAGGCAAAGCTCCAGTGAGGTAAAAGAACACCGCCCCGCCGGTGTGAAAATATAAGGAGGCATTCCCTATGATTCAGTTAATTGTTGGCGGCAAAGGCTCCGGCAAAACCAAAAAGATGATCGACATGATCAACGCGTCCGCAAAGACCACCCCGGGCAACATCGTGTGCATCGAGAAGTCCATGAAGCTGACGTACGACATCGACCATGCTGCGCGTCTCATCGACGTGGACGAGTACCAGATCAGCGGCTACGACATGCTGTACGGCTTCGTCGCGGGCGTGCTGGCCGGCAATTACGACATCGTGGAGGTCTACCTCGACGGTATCCTGAAGCTGGGCAACCACGACCTTGAGGGCCTGGGCGTCGTTCTGGGCGAGTTCGAGCGCCTGACCGGCGACAGCGTGAAGATGGTCGTGACGGTGTCGGCGAACGAGGCCGACCTGCCCGAGAGCGTGAAGAAGTACGAGCGCCTGTAAGCGCTGAAAACCACGGCATTGTGCGCGGGGCACGCGTTGTGCGTGCCCCGCGCTTTTGCCCCCGGCCGCGCGCGAAAAAGCGCACTTTTTTCGCGGCAGAGTATTGACAAGGCACAATATGCTGGGTATAATAGTTTAGCGACCTTCAAGGAGGAACGCAATGCTGCTGGACATTCGAAGGATCTTTGCCGCAGCGCAGCCCTCGTTTTCGCGCGAACAGACGCTGAGCCTCGCGGGGATGGATTTCCCCGGCTATGAGGCGCCGCAGCCGTTCGAGGCGCATGTCGAGGGGCAGCTGCACGGCGGCGTGCTGGCGATCACGCTCTCGTTTGACGCCCGCGTACAGTTTTTGTGCGCGCGCTGCATGGAGCCGGCTGAAAAGACGTTCCGCGTCCTTCGCACGTACGAAGTGCGCGAGAGCGACTGCATGGCCGAGGAACCCGAGCTGCCGTTTGATGAAAACGGCCGGCTGGACGTGCGAGAGCTGTGCTATCAGGAGCTGGTGATGGAGGTCCCGACCGTGCTGCTGTGCAGCGATGACTGTGCTGGGCTATGCCCGATCTGCGGCCGCCGAAAACCTTGTGCTTGCACACAGGAAACCAACGGCGATGTTGTGGATGAAAGGCTTGCACTATTAAAAACACTGCTTTGATTACACAATGTTGAGGAGGTGCTTACGATGGCAGTACCCAAGAGAAAGGTTTCCAAGGCAAGACGCGACAAAAGACGCTCCTCCGTGTGGAAGCTGACCGCGCCCACGCTGACCAAGTGCACGCAGTGCGGTGAGTATAAACTTCCCCATCAGGTATGCGGCAATTGCGGCTACTACAAGGGCAAGGAAATCATCAAGAAGGAGGCCTGAACGGCCTTCGGCGCTATTGAGGGGAAGGATAATTCGTCCTTCCCCTTGCTTTTATGTACGGGCGCAGCCGGCTGCGCCGAAAGGGGAGAAAAGCCATGGCGGTAAAGATCACGGGCGTGGAAAAGCACAGCCCCGCTGCGAAGCACGCCCTTGCGGGGTGCACGCTGCTGTCCATCGACGGGCACGAGATCAACGACATGCTGGACTATGAGTTCTACTCCTCCGGCGCGAAGCTCGAGCTGGCGCTGATGCGCGCGGGCAGGCTGTGCTACGAGCGCGTGGAAAAGCGCGAGTACGAGCCGCTGGGCTGCAATTTTGAAAGCTATCTCATCGACAAAAAGCACTCGTGCCGCAACAAGTGCATGTTCTGCTTCATCGACCAGATGCCGAAGGGCCTGCGCGAGACGCTGTATTTCAAGGACGACGACGAGCGGCTTTCGTTTCTGTTTGGCAACTACATCACGCTGACGAACCTGAGCGACAAAGAAGTGCAGCGCATCAAGGATATGCACATTTCGCCCATCAATATCTCGGTGCACACAGTGGACCCGGCGCTCCGCGTGACCATGATGAAAAACCGCCGCGCGGGCGAGGTGCTGCGGTATATCGACGAATTCGCCGCCGCCGGCATCGAGATGAACTGCCAACTGGTTTTGTGCCGCGGCGTGAACGACGGCGACAAGCTGCGCGAGAGCCTGGAAAAGCTGACTGGGCTGTACCCGGCGGTGCGCAGCGTGGCCGCCGTGCCCTGCGGCCTCACACGCTACCGCGAGGGCCTTGCGCACATCGAGCCCTACGACGCGCAGAGCGCGGGCGAGGTGCTGGATATTCTGGAGGAGTACGGCGAGCGCTGCAAGCGCCGGCACGGCGTGCGCATCGTGTACCCGGGCGACGAGTGGTATTTGCTGGCGGGGCGCAGCGTGCCGCCGTACGGCTTTTACGACGCCTTCCCGCAGCTGGAAAACGGCGTGGGCATGTGGCGCATGCTGCACGACGACTTCCTCGCGGCGCTGCCCGAGGCGAAGGCGCGCATCTGGCCGCGGCGCATCGACGTGGCCACGGGCGAGCTCGCATATCCGCTCGTGAGCAGCCTTGCGCAGATCTTACAGCGCATGTGCCGCGGCGTGCGCGTGTACGTGCACTGCATAAAGAACGATTTCTTCGGCGGCAACGTCACGGTGGCGGGGCTCGTCACCGGAGGCGACATCATCGCACAGCTGAAAGGGCGGCTGCACAGCCGCACGCTGGGCATCCCCGAGGTGATGCTGCGCGAGGAGCGCGACCGCTTCCTCGACGACGTCACCGTCAAGCAGCTGGAAAAGGCGCTGGGCGTCAAAGTGCGCATCCTGCCCCAGGACGGGGCGGGGCTGCTGCGCGCGCTGATCCAATAAGCGCCGCAGGGAAAGGAAAGGAACCATGGCAAAACCCATTGTGGCGATCGTGGGCCGGCCGAACGTCGGCAAATCGACGCTGTTCAACAAACTCATCGGCCGCCGCCTGGCCATCGTGGAGGATACGCCGGGCGTCACGCGCGACCGCCTGACGGGCGACTGCGAGTGGCAGGGCCGCCAGTTTCTGCTCATCGACACCGGCGGCATTGAGCCGCGCACCGACGACGGCCTGCTGGCGCACATGCGCGCGCAGGCGCAGCTGGCCATCGACACGGCCGACGCCATCTTGTTCGTGACGGACATCCGCGCGGGCGTCACCGCGCAGGACGCGGACATCGCGGCCATGCTGATGCGCGCGGGCAAGCCCGTCGTCCTTGTGGTAAACAAGGTGGACAGCCTGGGCGAGCCGCCCGTGGAGCTGTACGATTTTTACTCGCTGGGCCTGGGCGAGCCGTATCCCGTCTCCTCCGTGCACGGGCACGGCACGGGCGACGTGCTGGACGAGGTGTGCAAGCACCTGCCGCCCGCCGGCGAGCAGGAGCCGGACGACGGGCGCGTCACCGTGGCGGTGATCGGCCGGCCGAATGTGGGCAAATCCAGCCTTGTGAACTACATCCTCGGCGAGCAGCGCATGATCGTGGCCGACGAGGCCGGCACCACGCGCGACGCCGTGGACAGCGAGGTGGACAACCAGTACGGCAAATTCGTGTTCATCGACACCGCCGGCCTGCGCCGGCGCGGCAAGGTGGAGGAGGGCGTGGAGCGCTACAGCGTGCTGCGCAGCCTCGCGGCCGTGGAGCGCGCGAACGTGTGCGTCATCATGATCGACGCCACCGAGGGCTTCGCCGAACAGGACTCGAAAGTCGCCGGCTATGCGCATGAGCAGGGCAAGGCGTGCATCATCGCCGTCAACAAGTGGGACGCCGTGGAAAAGGACGGCAGCACCATGAACGAGATGCGCAAAAAGCTCGAGAACGACTTCAGCTTCATGTCCTATGCGCCGATCATCTTCCTGTCGGCCAAAACCGGCCAGCGCGTGGACCGTCTGTTCGAGCTGATCCAGTATGTGGACGCGCAAAACGCCATGCGCGTGACCACCGGCATGCTCAACGACCTGCTGGCCCGCGCCACCGCGCGCGTGCAGCCCCCCAGCGACAAGGGCAAGCGCCTGAAAATCTACTACATGACGCAGATCGCAACGCGCCCGCCCACGTTCGTGTGCTTTTGCAATTCGAAACAGCTGTTCCATTTTTCCTACCAGCGCTATATCGAAAACCAGATCCGCGAGACGTTCGGCCTGGAAGGCACGCCCATCCGCCTTGTTCTGCGAGAGCGCGGCGAAAAAGCGTGACCCGGGCCCTGGAAGGGGAGGCATCATCATGTTTACCGACACGAAAAGCATGGCGCTGTACGCGCTGTTTTGCGCCGTCATCCCGTATCTGCTTGGCTCGCTGAGTTTTTCCATCATTGTCTCAAAGGGGCTGTACCGGCAGGACATCCGCAAGTTCGGCTCCGGCAACGCCGGCATGACAAACATCCTGCGCACCTTCGGCAAAAAGGCCGCCGCGCTCACCATTGTGGGCGACATCGGCAAGGGCGTGGCCGCCGTGCTGCTGGCCAAGTGGTTCTTCGGCATGCACCTGAACGACCAGATCTACTTCCGCGCCGAGATCATCGGCATTTACCTCGCGGCGTTTTTTGCGGTGATCGGCCATGTGTACCCCGTGTATTTCGGTTTCAAGGGCGGCAAGGCCGTCAGCGTGGCCACAGGCACCATCGCGGCCATCGAGCCGCTTTTGCTCGTGCCGCTGGTGGTGATCTTCTTCTCCGTGCTGTTTCTCTGGAAAATGGTGTCGCTCGCGAGCATCTGCTGCGCTGCGGCCTATCCGGTGCTGACATTTTTGTATTACAGGTTCTGGCTTGCGGCCGAGCCCGCGGCCGTCGCCGCGGCCGGCGTGGGCTCGCTCATCGTGGCGGCGCTCGTCATCTGGCTGCACCGCTCAAACATCGGCCGCATCCGCGCGGGCACCGAATATAAATTCTTCCAGAAAAAACAC